>JAKJEI010000033.1:639-880 GCA_022705505.1 Patescibacteria group bacterium | reverse complement strand
TAAAGATATTAAAATTTTTGGAGCTAAAAACTTAAAACAAGTTATAGCCCACCTAACGACAAACAAAGAAGAGGATAAGATAATACCCGCCCCACCAACAAAAATACAATATAAAGAGAAGAAAAGCGCTATTGATTTTTCTGATATTCGAGGACAAGAAAGCGCTAAAAGGGGCTTAGAAATTGCCGCAGCGGGTGGTCATAATATTGCCATGTCTGGACCACCTGGTACTGGTAAAACA
>JAKJEI010000033.1:0-559 GCA_022705505.1 Patescibacteria group bacterium | reverse complement strand
CCTCCTTTCCGTAGTCCTCACCACACATCTAGTTATGTTTCTATTATAGGGGGTGGAGCTAACCCCAAACCTGGAGAAGTTACATTGGCTCACCGTGGAGTTTTGTTTTTGGATGAATTTCCAGAATTTGATAAAAGGGTTTTAGAGGCTCTGCGCCAGCCACTTGAAGATAATTTCGTCTCTATCTCTCGGGCCAAGGGATCAACGACTTTCCCTTCTAATTTTATCTTAGTCGCAGCCATGAATCCTTGTCCTTGTGGCTACCGAGGTAGTAAAACAAGAGAATGTACTTGCAGTGCTTCTCTTTTGGAGAAATATAGACGAAAAATTTCTGGGCCAATTGTTGACCGAATTGATATGTGGGTCACCGTTGGAGATGTTGATTACCAAAAGCTATCTAGCAATAATAGAAGCGGGCAAAGCTCTGAAACAATTAGGCAAAGAGTTATGCTTGCAAGAAAAATTCAAAGAGAGCGTTTCAAAAATTCTGCTCGGCAAATAAAAATTAATAGTGATATGAATGTTAAAGATTTAGAACTTTATGCTCCGCTTGATGAAG
>JAKJEI010000032.1:600-938 GCA_022705505.1 Patescibacteria group bacterium | reverse complement strand
CTTTTAATTCCGCTTGAATATTTTTAATCGCCGCTTCAATTTGCGGTTGATTAGAAACAAAATGTTTGGGTGGATAAATACCAATTTCCTTTAAATCAGCCACAATATTCTTGGTTACATTATTAATCACGGAGATAGTAGCTATTTCTTGATCTATTAATTCTAAACGGTAGAAAACATTTTCCGACATAGGACGAATTTCAAACACATCTCCCCGAACCCGAAATTGGCCACGATTAACATTGCCGGTTGTTCGTTCAAATTGAATTTTGATTAATTGCTTAATTAAATCGGCTCTAACCATGGGCTTGCCTTTTTCCAACACTAAACGCGATTCA
>JAKJEI010000032.1:290-523 GCA_022705505.1 Patescibacteria group bacterium | reverse complement strand
TGACAAGGGCGGAAGTAGCGCCATGACGCAAACGATCAATTTCCTGATTAATCATCGCCTCTTTATCAATATAAGTGTCAGTGATGGGCAAATAAGCCTCAGGTTGATAGTAATCGTAATAAGAAACAAAATAATGAACCGCGTTTTCCGGAAAAAAATTTTTATATTCACGATATAGTTGCGCAGCCAAGGCCTTATTTGGGGCAATGACTAAAGTTGGTTTATCTTGGGTT
>JAKJEI010000032.1:0-280 GCA_022705505.1 Patescibacteria group bacterium | reverse complement strand
AAAAGCGTCTGGTAACGTTTACCAGCTTCTAAACCAGCTTGGAGTTTTTTAATCGCTTCTGGTTGATCGCCAGCCGGTTTAAAATTAGCTTTTAGTTTAAAAATTTTGGCCATATTTAATGCTATTCGCTATTGACGCCTCCATTCGCTATTAACGCTAAGCATTGACGCTAGCTAAATAACCAAATCAAAGCAAAAAAGCCAAGACTTGGTCTAGCTAGGGGTGATAAATAAATTGTGAAAGGATTATAACATAAAAATAAATAATTGACTAGCCAATA
>JAKJEI010000031.1 GCA_022705505.1 Patescibacteria group bacterium | reverse complement strand
TTATTTCAAAGACTAAAATAGTCATAACAATGGCAAAAATGCCATCTGATAATGCGTCTAATCTTGTTTGTTTCATAATATAAATTATAGCATAGAGAAATAATACAAGTCACGCGGTGTTTGACTTATTAGACATATTGGGGTAATGTGGAGACAAATAAAAATAAATATTATGGAAGAAAAGACAAAAGAAATTTTTCAGGTAGCCAAGGATTACCTGAAAAATAATTTTAGCCTTGATGAGGCTGAAATTAGGCCCGAATCTAACCTTGTGTTGGATTTAGGTCTTGACTCCCTGGATTTAGTTGAATTCTTTTTGGCCTTACAGGCTGAATACGGAGTTGACCCAGAAGATTCTGATATAGAGAAATCTCATACTCTAATTGAAGCCTGCGAAGTTTTCGCAAGGCTAATTAAATAGCTGAGATTTTTACTATATAAAATAAACACACCACAGAAATTAGGTGTGTTTTTTTGTGGACCATACCGGAATCGAACCGGTCACCTCTCCCATGCCATGGGAGCGCTCTACCAAATGAGCTAATGGCCCAACTTTCCTATTTTATCTTATTTATTTGTTCTTGCAAGTCAATTAGCGGTTTTAAAATTTAATTTTTTACAGAAGCTTGATTTGACAGGATGTTTATGGTATGGTATTTCTAATGGTGCGTTATGTATTCGGCAAGGAGGGGTCGTAACCCTCTGTTGTTTAACTTCTAAATATACACTGTTATGGTTTATAAGATTTTAGGAGGTCCTTCAAAATTAGACTTAATGAATAGTCTATTTCAGGGCAAAATTGTTCATTTCACGGTTCAGTATGGAGAGGGCAAAAAAATGGCCTATTCCACCGTCCAATACGGATACTTAGAACCGAAGACAACAAAAATAAAAGTTGTCGTCTCTTCTGTTTCTGCAGAAGATGGTAGTCACGATAAATGGCTGCTTAAAATAGTTGTTAAGGAAAGTGATGTTTATTATTTTAAAACAATAAGAAACCTCTCAGCTTTCTACAACAGCCGA
>JAKJEI010000030.1:873-1212 GCA_022705505.1 Patescibacteria group bacterium | reverse complement strand
CCTCCAGTTGCACTAAAACTCTAAAGCCAGAGATGCTCCTCATCTCTGGCTAAAGAGTTTTATGTGCCCCGTGGAGGAATCGAACCTTACAGGTTCAGTACCCCAATTGTCCCTAACCTATTTTTGTATAAATAATAAATAATTTTTAAACTCCAAAATGTATCTCGTTTTTCATTAATTACATAGTTTAATCTAAAAATAGGTTCGGGATCAATCGGGCTTCGATTCCTTGGACCAAAATAAAAAACTGGGCACAAGATGGATTTTTGGTCACAAATAATTCCTCGCCGTCGCCTGTCCGCACACCCATATTTTTTAATAAAAATATGGGTGTGGTGG
>JAKJEI010000030.1:0-864 GCA_022705505.1 Patescibacteria group bacterium | reverse complement strand
ATAGCTTTACTGATAATTTTTATTTCAGTCATCCCTATTTTGATAAAGTTTGTAAAAAAGAAAAAGAAATAAAAAAAATGCTCTACCCAATTTCCCACATGTCGGACATGTGGGAAATAAAGCGCAAAAAATATCCAATTAACAAATTAAGAGACGGTCGCCTCTTAATTTGTTAAACGCAAAAGCTTCGCTTTTGGTCACAAATAATTCCTCGCCATCGCCTGTCCGAGTCTGATGACCGAAAGAGCGAGAAGACCCAGCTCGCTGTTTTCTGTGGTCAGAAAACATTGCTCCGCCTCACAAAAGCGAAAAAGAGCAAAGAAGTTTGCTCTTTTTAGGCTCACGCTTTTGTGCCCCCGCGAGGAATCGAACCTCGAATAACGGCTTAGAAGTCCGCAGTTATATCCATTTAACTACAGGGGCTTGGTGCGCGCTAAGGGACTTGAACCCCCGACCTACTGTGTGTAAAACAGTTGCTCTAGCCAACTGAGCTAAGCGCGCAAATTAAACAAAACATTCCTGTAGCAGAATCATATCATATTTTTAGAAAAATTCAATAAATATGCTAATATAGCCTCATGAACATAAAGATTTTATATGAAGACAAAAATTTGCTTGTCCTAAATAAACCAGCTGGAATTACTGTCCACGCTGATGGAAAAAATAAAGATAAGACAATTGCTGACTGGCTTGTTGCTAAATATCCAAAGATTAAAAATGTTGGAGAACCTTTTTTGATAGAAAGGCCTGGGGGGAGGGTAGAAAAAATAGAAAGACCTGGCATTGTTCACCGCTTAGACAAAGAGACTTCTGGGGTTTTAGTTATCGCAAAAGATCAAAAGACCTTTCATTTCTTAAAAGAAC
>JAKJEI010000002.1 GCA_022705505.1 Patescibacteria group bacterium | reverse complement strand
GCTTGGGCGAAGGAACTTTCCGGCCTATCTTTGTCATTTATGAAAATCACTTTTTATACCGAAGGGAAGCGCGCTTTTTCCAAAAAGGGGAAGATTCTATTTACCCATTTTGGTTTATCTGGACCGCTCATTTTGAACAGCGCGCGAGAAGTCAAGCGCTTGCTTGAAGCGGGGGCGGTGACGGCCCTGATTGATGCTTTTCCAGATACCGATTTAGGCGCGCTTGAAAAACAGATTATTAAAGTTTTTGACGCAAACAAAAATAAAAGTTTGAAAAATGTTTTTAAGGATATCGCGCCCCTGGGGACGGCGGAAGCGATTTTGTCCATTTTACCTTTGGCGCCTGATATAAAAGTTAATGAAATAAAAAAAACTGAGCGGAAAGGGATTGTCAAAACGCTGAAATCTTTGCCGGTAACCATAACTGGTTTGATGGGCTTTGACCGGGCGGTTGTTTCTGATGGTGGGGTGTCTTTGACCGAAATTGATACGCGGTCTATGGGGTCAAAAATTTGGCCCAACTTGTTTGTTTTGGGCGACTTACTTGATATTAATCGCCAGTCTGGCGGTTACTCTCTTCAGCTTTGTTGGACAACGGGGTTTGTGGCTGCGGAACACATTGGCGAGGCGCTAGGTAATGGCTAAAAATTACTGGCTTTTTGATGTTATAATAAATAAATGAAACAAGACCAAGCTTTGGCCATTATGAAAACTGGGGCCAATGTTTTTTTAACCGGCGAACCAGGTTCAGGCAAAACCCACACCATTAACCAGTACATTGCTTATTTGCGTCAGAATGGAGTAGAACCTTCGATTACCGCTTCTACTGGTATTGCCGCGACTCATATCGGCGGGATGACAATTCACTCCTGGAGTGGAATTGGTATCAGGCGGAGTTTGAGTAATTACGACCTGGATAAAATCGCCTCTACTGAATATTTAGTGAAGCGAATAAAAAGGGCGAAAATTTTGATAATTGATGAAGTGTCAATGATTTCGGCTGCGACTTTAGAGATGGTGGAGGCGGTTTGCCGGGCGATTCGGAGTCAGTCGGAACCGTTTGGTGGTTTGCAAGTGATTTTGGTGGGAGATTTTTTTCAACTACCGCCGATTGTCAGGACGAGAGAAACAGAGGCGGAAACTATTTTTGACGAAACTGAACCTGGTTTTGGCCGAGCGGATGGTTTTGCTTTTAATTCATCAGCTTGGCGTCGAGGACGATTTTTGACTTGTTATTTGTCTGAACAGCATCGCCAATCTGACATAAAATATCTTGAGTTGCTTTCAGCAATTCGCGCTGGCGAGGTGACGGAATATCACAGCGAGATTTTAACTAAGCGGAGAGCGGCTGCCGAATCGCTGGATTTTGATTTGCCGAAACTCTTCACACATAACGTCAATGTAGACTCGCTTAACGAACGGGAGTTGGCCAAGTTGGCCGGTCGGCCGCGAAGTTTTCGGATGTCTGGCAAAGGGCGCGAAGTGTTGGTGGCCACGCTTAAGAAAAGTTGCTTGTCACCAGAAAACTTGGAGCTGAAAATTGGCGCCCGTGTTATTTTTACCAAAAATAATCAACGCGCTGGTTTTATCAATGGCACTTTGGGGCAGGTAGTTGATTTCGAGGGTTTTGATAATTTGCCGGTCGTCAGGACTTTTGATGGTCGGCGAGTTGTCGCTGAACCGATGGAATGGACAATAGATGATAGTGGTAAGGTTTTGGCCCAAGTAACACAAGTGCCGCTTCGTTTGGCTTGGGCAATTACCGTTCATAAAAGTCAGGGGATGAGCTTGGATGCGGCGGTCATGGACCTTTCGGCCGTATTTGAATACGGCCAAGGTTATGTCGCGCTTTCCCGAGTACGCGCGTTAGAAGGTTTGTTTTTGTTAGGTTGGAACGAACGGACTTTTCAGGTTCATCCAATAGTCGCCGAGGCGGATGTTGCTTGGCGGGGACAGTCGTCGGAGACAGGAAGACTTTTTGGCGCGATGGCAGAGAGTGATTTAGAAAAGATGCAAGAAAATTTTTTGCGTTCTTGTGGGGTGGGAAAAAAGAATAAACCGAAAACTGGTCGGTCAAAAAAAATAGACAAATTGGCGGCAGACAATACCTACGCTGAAACGCTTGCATTTTGGAACGAAGGCAAAAATTTGAAACAGATCGCCAAAACGCGCGGACTAAAGGAGGGAACAGTCAGAACCCACCTAGAAAAACTGGCCGCCGAGGGCAAGATTACTAAACAAAGTTTGGCCAAAATTATGAATCCCAAGGCGGTCAAGGACTTGACCGAAATTTTGGCGATGTTCCATCAACTTAAAACCAAATCGCTTACGCCGGTCTTTGAAAAATTTAACGGGGCTTATTCTTATGACGATTTGCGGGTAGTGAGGCTGTTTTTGGAAGACAAAAAAGAATCCTAAAGTGTCTTGGTAGAATCTCAAAAATCCTTAACCAGAGTCATTTTGGGGCCAAACAAGGCTTTTGTCCACAGTTTCATAGACTTATACTAAATCTTTATTGTATAATTTAAGCAGAAATGAACTCTGGTTTTGGACGCTATTCTGTCATTAAAATAAAAGTCAATTAATTATTAATAATTTTTAATTATGGAAGGTAAAAATTTTTTCTCTCTCATGGCCCGCAGAGTTTCTACTGCGGTTGGGATTTTTGTGATAATTTTTGCTTCAATCTTGACGATTGTAGTAGTAAAAATTTCCAGTCGAGATTTGGAAAGTTTGTCTAGTTTATCTTTGGCAGCAACGGCCTCCGTCCCCTTAAGCGAGGCGGCGGCCAATCACATGTCGGCTATGGCTCTGGCTAATTTAAATAAAGACTTTTTAAATGCTTTTAATCTTTATCAAAAAGCGCCAAATGATGAAAGAAAAAAGGCCGAATTAGACAAAATGTTGGCAATTGCTTCAAACCGGAGCAAAAAAATTATTGAAGCGATAGAAAATAATCCTGGGTTAGCCAATGCTTACGCTTTGCCAACAGAAATAAAGAACAAAATGCCTGAAGAAGTCAGACTTTTGGTTGAAACAAAAAAGACAGCCAAAGGGCAAGCCGATGTCTATATTTCTGACAATTTTGAAAAGGAGATCACCTCAACCGACCATTACTTAATTGAAGAAGGGACTGGGAAGAAAACGAAACTGTCATTGGGAAAGAATAATAAAAATATTTTAACCGGTGACAAGATAAAAGTTGTTGGCGTGGAAATGGGACAAGTATTGGCGGCAGAGAGTGTTGAAATGCTCTCCACCACAGTTGATAGCAGTATAACTCAAGAGGAAAGAAGAATTCTGGTAATAATATCTAATTTTACAGACACTTCTCCACTTTTGTCCCCAGCAACCGCCGTCAGTCGTGTTTTTGGTGACCAAAATTCAGTTAACACCCTTTATAAAGAAACTTCTTTTAACCAATTGGGTTTTAACCCAGACACGGATGGCAATGGAAGTCCCGATGTCGTCGGTCCGTTTACCATTAATGCTAAATCAACAGATTCCTGTGATTACTATAGTTGGGCTGCCTTAGCGGAAGAAGCTGCCAGGGCGTCAGGCGTGAACACGGGTTTATATCAACATATCCTACATGTCATTCCGTCGTCTAATACTTGCAGTTGGCTTGGCATTGCTAATGTTGGTTGTAGGCTCCAGTGTCGAGCCTGGGTGGCGGGGGCAGATGTAGATATGATTGCCCATGAACTTGGACACAACTTAAGTATGCGCCATTCGTCAACAGACACCAATAATGATGGTGTTATGGAATCTGAATATGGTGATTATTCCGATTTTATGGGGATGTGTGGATTTGGGCTTAGACACAATAATGGTCCGCATAAATATCTGAAAGGTTGGTTTGGCGATGTTTTGGGGCAAGTGCAAACCGTTACTAGCAGCGGGGTTTACAAAGTTGGGGCTTTGGCTTCGAACCCTTTTAGCTCTTCCTTCCCCCAGGTTTTGAAAATTGACATCCCAGACAGCACGAATTCCTACTACCTTTCTTTTAGAGGCGGGGTTGGCTATGATTCCTTGTTCTATTCGTCTACCAGATTGCTTCCTTACTCTGGCGGCCTCGCGGTTCACCGGGCAAGCGAATTATTGTCTCCAACTTATTACATAAAGACCCTAAAAAACGGTTCTGTTTTTAGCGATACTAAGACAGGTCTGACAGTTACTCAATTGGATTTTAGAAATGACGTACCCGAACCTTACGTTGAAATAAAAGTTGATTTATTGCCCAAGCCTTGCACTAGATCCAACCCCGGCATAGAAATTTCCCCAACTTCGATAAAGACAGAGCCTGGCCAAAGTTTGTCTGTAAGCGCCACCATAAAAAATAATGACAGTAGCGGTTGTCCAAGTTCGGATCTTGTTTTATCCGCCAACCTCCCTTCTGATTTTGTACAAATTCCTGCTAGCTACGTGGTCACTTTGCCGCCCGGGGGGACTAATGTTGTTCCCCTTACCGTAGTTTCGACGCAAATTCCCGGAACTTATGTCTTGACTGAAAGAATCACAAATTCTTCACTTACTCAATATTACAATTCAGTCAACTTCTCCGTGGAAGTGGCCAGTAGCACCGTGCCTGTAATTGTGGATGATGTCCCCCCGATTGTAAAAATTACAAAACCGAAAGATGGTTCAGCAGTTCCTAAAAAGGGCGATTTGACAATTTCGACCAGCGCCAGTGACCAAAATGGAATCGCGAGTGTTACTATTAAATTTGACGGAGTTTCAATTGCTACTTGTAAAAAATCTATTTGTACAGGCAAGGTGCCAGTTAGCACTATTTCTGTCGGAACACACAATATAGCAGTGACGGCCGTTGACAATAGTGAACAAAGCAACGAGGCCACAAAAACTATCACGGTGCGAAAATAATTTCATAACTTGTTGATTTTGAGTGGGGTTGTTAGACTAGCTAAGTGCTTCACAAGAAAAAAGTTTTGTTAATAGACAAACCATTTGGCTGGTCATCGGCAGATGTGGTGCGTCTGTTAAA
This sequence comes from Patescibacteria group bacterium, assembly GCA_022705505.1. Taxonomy (GTDB): domain Bacteria; phylum Patescibacteriota; class Minisyncoccia; order Phycocordibacterales; family XYD1-FULL-46-19; genus JAKJEI01. Next base: position 55,204 of record JAKJEI010000002.1, on the reverse strand, counting down.
ACGCAAATTAAAACCGAGAAAAATCGGCCATGCTGGCACGCTTGATCCAAGAGCGACTGGTCTCTTGATAATTCTTTTGGACGAAGCGACGAAAAGGTTCGCGGAGTTTCAAAAATTACCAAAAGTCTATGAGGCGGAAATAGAATTTGGTCTGGAAACAGACACTTATGACAGCGAAGGACAAATCGTAGCTGAATATTCGGGAGATTTTTTGCTAGACAAAAACAATCTGGAAAAAGAATTAAAAGAGGTGGTAGGCAAACAGCCGCAAACTCCACCCCTCTTTAGCGCGGTAAAAATTAAGGGCCAGCGAGCTTATGATTTGGCTCGCGCTGGGAAAGATTTTGTCTTAGAGCCAAAAATGATAGAAGTGTATGAAGCTTGTCTCTTAGAATCTACGGCAAGGTCGGCCAAGGTGAGATTCGCAGTTTCTTCAGGCACCTATATCAGGTCGCTGGCTCATGACCTTGGTCGGAAGATGGGGGTTGGCGCTTACTTAAAAAATTTGCGTCGGATAACTATCGGCGATTATCAAGTTGCCGATGCTAAAAAAGTTGAAGATTTTGAATAAACTTGATTAAAAAGAGACTAGACTGAAAGTAGTGATTCCCAAAAGGCAAACCTTGTGTTTTCTTGTTCTCATGACTTTTATCGCAACAAAAAGAGCCTTTTTAGTTGAGTCTATAGCTGGTTGGTGATACAATCTTTTTATGCAAATAAAACACAGCTGGTTGGTTTTAATCTTGATATTTACGGTAATCGGAGGCTTATTTTACGGGGCCCGGCTCTATTTAGGTTTGTTGCAGGAACAAGAGTTGGCCTGGCAAAAGGCGCATGTTTTGGCCGATGACCTAAGCATTGCGCGAAAAGAAAACAACGAACTGTTGGCTTTTTGGACAGAAGAAAAAGAACGAAATGATGCCATTGAGTTTCAGATTAGCGATATTGTGGGGACGGTGGGGGATTTGACCAAATTAAGCAAGATTGACCCTGAGCTATTAAAAAAGTATTCTAAGATTTATTTTTTGAATGAGAACTATGAACCGAAAAATTTGACCAAAATAAACAAAGAGTATCTTTTTGACCCGGAAAAACCTTTGGAAATACAATCTCAAGTTGAGCCATTTTTAAATCGCTTGATGGGGGCGGCGGAAGAAGCCGGGCTCGATTTAAAAATAACCTCAGCCTATCGTTCTTTTGATACCCAAGAATCGCTGAAATCTAACTACAAGGTTACTTATGGTTCCGGCGCCAATCAGTTTTCGGCTGACCAAGGTTATTCAGAACACCAACTGGGGACAACTGTTGATTTTGTTACTGGGTCCGCCACTTTTAATGGATTTGAAAAGACGGAAGCTTACAATTGGCTTAAAGCCAACGCTTATAAGTATGGCTTTATCATTTCTTATCCTGAAGAGAATAACTATTACCAATTTGAGCCTTGGCACTGGCGTTTTGTGGGGACAAAATTGGCCAAGAAAGTGAAAGAAGACAACCGGTATTTTTACAGCTTGCCTCAGAGAACCATAGATGAGTTTCTTATCCATTTGTTTGATTAACAAAAAAAGAATAAACGCCTCGTTTTAGTTTGCCAAGGTCAGAATGTAAAAATTATTAAATTTAAATACCCGCCTGTGTAGGCGGGTATTTAAATCTAAACCAAGATTTTTGCTACTCAGCAATCTCATCAACTTCCGGAACAATGGCTTCCGGAGTGGTTTCTTCAACTTGACCTTCGTCGGTCGTTTCGTCAACTGGGACAGTGGTACCATCAGTTGGGGCACCATTAACCTCGTCTGGATTCATAACATTTTATTATGACAGCAGCTAGTAATGACGACCTAATATTTGAATTGTAACAATTGTTGAGTTTTAGTCAACCAGTATTATTCCAGGTTTTCTAAACATTTTTTGTATTCCGTTGTTTCAGTCCAGCCGCAACCCCCGTTTAATTGTTTTTCACATTGTGAATGTTTCAAACATTCATACTCTGGTCGGTACTCACAAGTGGTGATGGCATCTTTTTGGCTGGAACAAATTTGGTTACCGCAACCGCCTACATAGCAAGTGGTTTGATTTGTCTTATCCACGTTAAATCTAATGGGGAATGATATTTTTTGTTGGTTTGTTGATAAACCAGAAGGGTTGGCGCTCTTAAAGACCAACAAGCCGAAGTTGGTTGTCGGATTTGAAAATTTGATTTCGCCTTGAAAGGGCACCAATTCTTCAGTCATCCAGTCTTCTTCTGCCGTCATAATGCCCAGACCGAGAACGGTCCCGTTTTCGTCTTGAACTTCGGAAGTGAAACTTGCTTCAAAAAACCAAGGCCCGGTCGCTTTGCCGGAAATAGACAGGGGACTTTCAATTGTTTTATTTAGGTTGGTTTCTAAAATAAAGTTTGTTGTTTTGTCAGCGGGATCAAGGAGGTCTTTATTGGACTCTGTTTCTTGCCTAAAAATGGTTCCGTTCGGCAACTTGCATTGTAGTGGAAAAGACTCCATTATCGGGTAGCCTGCTTTTTGGCATTCTTCAAAACTGGTGATATCGTTATTTGAATCTTTGGCGACATAGTCCCAAACGCCTAATATTATTAATAATATTACAACAATGGATATGGCAATTCTTGTTTTATTCATATGTTTAATGTTAACAAATTACCGATGAATAAAAAAGGAATTAATTATTTAATTAATTCCTTTTTTCTATCTTTATTAGATGTTATTTTTGGGGCCAGGTAACGGTCCTGGTTGCGTTTTTACTTCAGAAAGAGTTTGTGAAAAATTTTTAGGAAATAAAATTATCTTCATTAAGTTATCTTAATGCCTCAGCTTGATATTAGGCTTTTTTTCGGTAGGATATTATTGGTTTTTGTCGAAACCTTTATTTTTATTATTCTTAATTAAAAAACAAAAAGAAATCTAAATGTTGGAAATAACAGAAGTTGAAAGCAGAAAGTCGTTCTCCCAAATTGCGAACGGAGAACCTTTTTTTGAAACAAAAAGGACGGTCCAATGGGTTGGTAGTGTCAGCTATGGCAATTTCATTGATGTGATTGAGGCAATGACTCTTCTGCAAGAGAAAAACAGAAATCAGGTGATTAATTTGTTAGTGTCTTCACCTGGGGGGCAAACCGGTATTGCCATGAGTTTTTACGATTTGGTGAAGGGTTTTTATCGTCCCAACTTGCAAACGATTGGCTCTGGGGATGTGGATTCTTCGGCCATTATTGTTTTTTTGGCCGGCCGCCAAAGGTTTGTCACTCCCAACACAACGATGTTTATTCATTTAGGGGGGCGGACCATGGATGGAGATAGACGTTTTTCAAGCGCGGAAATAAATTCCATGGCCCGAGAAGACAACATCAAAGACCGTCAGTATGCGGCTTTGTTGGCTAAAGAGTCCGGCCGATTGACGACGAACGAGGTTTTGCGCTTAATGAAAAAGAACACTGTTTTGACCGCCGCCGAGATAGTTAAATTAGGTTTTGCGCATTACATAATTTAAATTTGTTTTATTCTTCACTTAAATTTTACGCCCGTGCTCTATCCTTGGACTTAGGTCGAATGGCCAACCGATTAAAATAACTTAGTCTATGGCACAAGGAAGCAAAAAAAGAGGTTTCGCTTCAATGGACCCAGAGAAACAAAGGGAAATTGCCAGTCGGGGTGGCAAAGCAGCCCACGAAAAAGGGACGGCCCATGAGTTCACGTCTGAGGAAGCCAAAGAAGCCGGAAGAAAGGGCGGTAAGGCGGCCCACAAAAGAAGTTATCGCAGCTAAGCTGGCGGGGGATTATTACTGGCTATCGTATTTAGTGACGATAGCCAGTAAGTTTTGGATATCAAAAGGTTTGGATAAATAATCATCAGCCATTGAATCAGCGGCCACTTTTTCCAAATAATTGGAAGCCGAGATTATGACCACGGGGATTTTTTTTGTTTTTTCATTGGCCTTTAACTTCTTGGTTAGTTTTTCGCCGTCAAGGTTTGGCAAGCGGTAATCCAAAATTATCAAATTGGGAGTAAAGTTCATTATGGATTCAAGAATTTTGTTTCCGCCGAAATCAAGTTTAACCTCATGGTTTTGTTTTTCCAAAATAGTTTTTATTATTTCGGCAATCTCTTTTTCATCTTCGCAAACAAAGACCTTCATATTATTTAACTTTTTTTAAGGGTAAAATTATGGTAAAAACTGAGCCGTATCCTTTTTTGCTGGTAACATTTATTTCACCATCGTGTTCTTTAATAATTTTTTGCGAGATATAAAGACCCAAACCTAGACCGCCACTCTCCTTATTTTGACGGAATTGGTCAAAAATATTTTTTAAATTTTGAGGGTCTATTCCTCGGCCATAATCTTTAATTTTGATTTGAGCGGTTTGGGGGGTTCTTTTTAAAAGGATAAGCACTTTGTTGGCCTTGGGGGAATACTTGATGGCATTACTGATAATATTCAAAAGAACTTGTTTAATTCTGTTCTTATCAATGTTTATTTTTTCCTTGATAGAACCTCTGACTATTATCTTATGTTTACCAAGCCGGGAAAGTTTTATTTCTTCCAGTGTTTCTTTTATAAGATTGTCTAACGAATGAGGGTTTTTTGTAATAGTGAATTTCCCAAGATGGATTTTAGAAACGTCGAACAAATCATCAACCAACTCAACCATCCGGTTGATCTGTTCGTCTATTTTCCCCAAGTAATCAGCCGCTCTTTTGTTTGAGTGCTTTAAAGTGCTATTTGTTAGTTGCCCAAAGGCCTTGATCGCGGTCAAGGGAGTCTTGAGTTCATGGCTAACCAGACCTAGGATGTTGCTCTGGGCATGGGGACCTTTCTTGATCTCGGTGCAAATTAAAAGAATGAAATTTGCTTCATTGTTAATTTTAAAATTTTTAAGGCGGATATTTATTGTCTTGTCTTTTATTTGAATATTCTGTTGGCAACTCTCTAGTTCGTCTTCTTCAATATCATCTAAACATTTTTTTAACGATTCAAGGTCTTTTTTATTCAGATAATCCAACAAAGAAAGTTGATCTCTTTTTTTGCCATGCTTGCCGTAGGTATCTAAAAAGGCGTTGTTAAAGTGCACAATTTTATAAAAAGAATCTAGAGCGATAGCCGGTTGGTCCAGAAAGTTGATAAAATCTTTTATCAGATTTATTTGCCAATCAACAAGCGCGCTTGTGGTTTTCTCCAAAAAGCGCGCTTGTGTAATTTTAGCCCCTCGGTTTTTAACTTGCCTGGGATAGCCCGGTGAGTTTGTTAGAATTTTTCTTTTTGAAGAAGTTTTCATAAATCTTGCCAAGATATCTAATACATAATACACCTTTTTGTCAAGAAGGTCTAGAGGGGGATGTTTATTTATTCATGCTTTGTTCATTTTTGTAAACAAAAATTTTGGAATGTTCATGAAAAATTTTAACCTGGGGTTGAAACACCCCCCGAATTATGTAGAATGGACAAAAGGAACCAATGCAACATAAAGTATGCAAGCACAAGGACAAGTTGGGCTTAAAATCTAAAATCAACGAAGCCTTGGTTTTTATGACCAAGCAAAAACCAACGGAATGGGACAAATGGTCGGAAAAGTTAAAGAAAATCAAATGGGGGGAGTTTAAAGAAGAAGAATACAGACAGTCTAAAAACGAAATAGCCGAATTAATGGGAACTTTTCAAAATTATACCGCTCGGCTGGGACGCCAACTTGAGAAAATTCAGTTCCAACTTCACTCTGAAGAAAAGTTTTGGCGAGAATCAGATGAAACCAAAGCCGATTTTTTGTCCCTGGTTTCTCATCAATTAAGAACTCCCTTAACCATATCTTTGCTTAATATTGAAATTTTATTGGCTGGTTATCACGGCGACCTTACGAGACAACAAAAAAAATCAGTGAAAGAAATTTTCCTGTCGCTTAAGAGAATGACGGAGATGCTCAATGTTTTTTCTATAATTTCTAAAATTGAGCTTAACACTTTTGTTTTAAAACCAAAATTAATAGATTTGGTGGAAATTCTAGATAATCTCTTGGCTGACAGATTGGCCGATAACAAAAATGCGAAACTTAAGGTGGAAACTGACTATGATAAAAAATTTTCCACGGTTAAGGCGGATTTTGATTTAATCAACATTGCTCTCGGCAACTTGATTGCCTATTCAGTTAAAAATGCATCTTTGGAAAAAAGGGGCAAGGTCAAAATAATAACCTGTGGTGATAAGCTGGGGGTTTTTATTTGTTTTTACAACAACGGCGCGGCCATTCCTGTATCTGAACAAGGTAAGGTTTTCAGCAAGAGGTATCAGACCGATAATCCAAACCGAGAAGACTTGAACGATACTGGGCTTGGTTTTTATATCTCCAAGATTATTATTGACCGTTCTGGCGGTCGTCTCTGGTTTGAGTCATCGCCAGAAAAGGGGACCTCTTTCCACATCTTTTTGCCAAAAGAAAACATTAGACCGACAGAAACTTCCTAATAAACATAAAGCCCCAAGTTGGAGCTTTGTGTTTTAGGCGGAGATTTCCCTGACGCTCATTTTCTTGTAAATTAAGCCGTCAGTGCCGACGTTATCGCTGCGCCAGTAAACAGTGACGTTTGGTCGGCCCGATTCGGATCCTGGACGATTCTGGCTGCTCGTCAATCTCAAGGCTGGGTCAATGTTCGGTTTACAAGCTTTGGCGCCGACTCCGAAGTTTCGACCGGTGTCAATGAATTCGTTGGTTTTTTTCCAGTCCCCGCCGTTCTGCCCGTCAGTTTCATCAAGCCAAAGTTCTGTTTTAACATTCCCGTCTGGCAAGTCATAAACCACATACTTATAGCCAATCCATTTGTTGTATGGCAAGCCGCCGGAAAACAAATTTTTGCTCGCGACGGAGGTGGCGTTGGGGTGGCTAGTTTCTTTCTCAAAGTCTACTTTGCCGTCATAGCGCATACGAGCGCCAAGACCACGAGTATCACAGAGATCTACGGTTTCTTTGCCGGTGGTGCCATGATTGGAACGGGCGATGCCGACGATTCCGCCCCAGGGTGTGTTGCTATCTGACTTGCGCATGGCGTAGACGGTCATTTCTACGTTACCCCAACTGTCGATGTGGCTGGGGTCATGAATATACATACGGGGGACCGAACCGGTCACTTTAAGTTGGCCGTTGCCGTCAACCTTGTAACTGGCATCACCATGATTGGCGTCAAACCATGGATCTTGCGGGTCTATGCCAGAGAAACTTCGGTCCTGACCGTTATCCCACTTGGACATCCATTCTTTGCCTGAAGTCGGATATAATTTTTTAACTCCAAAACGGTCCACTGAATTATCGTTTTGAATTGGCGCCGGTGGCGTTTCGGCTGTGTTGGGCGAGGAGTCGGAACGACCGTCAAGGTCCGAGATTGTGTAATTGCGGTATTCCGCGTCCAGATAACTAGCTAGTAAACCGGACTGGCCACTGGATTTTAGCGGGGATTTATCCGTGTGTTCTGTGATCAAGGTCCAATCTCCGCTGTTGTTTTTATCAAGGTAGAACCTTAGGTTTACGGAACCGTCAGAATTTGTGTTGGTGTCAAACTTTAGGCCAACCGTTTGATTGAAGGGGAGAAGGCTTGGGTTATCAGTGGCGTCATAAGTTCCTTCATAAACTTTCTTTTGACTCAAAGTGTGATGTACGCCACCAACTTTTTTCTTGATAATCATGTATCCGTCAGTTCGCCAAGAAGCGTAATAGTAGTTGTCGTCATTGGTGAAGCGAGAAATCAAGGAAACACCATTCCAAGGGTGGACATTGGCCAGATTGAACAAGTTTAGGTTGGTAATTTTAACATCAACTTCAGCGCTGGAGTTTAGCCAACTTTTTTTGGTATTAAGTTGGAAAATGTTTTGCGGGTGAAAACCATTATCGCTTTCAACGCCGGCGCGTGTCGCGTAAGCCAAACGCAGGGGGTCATTAGTCGGCAATGAACCTTGAATGCTCAGCGCTTCTCCATTGGCGATTATAATTTTGCCGCCGGATTTTAACCAGAGGTTGGCGTCGGGGCTACCAGAGGGCGAAGAAGTCTCAGTGAGGGTTCGGCTGGTTGATAAAAGGGAAGTGGTTTCGGCCGAGGTTTGGCTGACCGCAAAAGTTAAGGCAAACAACAAACAGACAAACAGAAAGATAAAACCACTTTTTCTTAAGTTCCCATTAATGGAGCGTTGTGCCACATAATGATATAGATAACTAGACATTTGCAGTTCCGGAATTTCCGGAAAAGTTAATTATTAACGACCATGAGCTGTTTGTGATTAAGGTCAATCTTTGTCAAAATAATTTACCCCTTGGTAACGAGAATTAAGATGAGATGATTAGTTTTTCCCGTAGTTGTTGTTTTTTGGGCAAAAAAGTTTGAAGACAATTTTTCAAGATTAAGAAAGCGTGAAAAAACAAACGGCTTCAGGCAAAAGTATAGTTGACTTCATTGGGTAATGGAAGAGCAAAAGCCACTCCGGTTTCATTAAGAAAGAAGTGGCTTGTGTTTGCAAGCTACTTTGAATGAGGACCTAAAGTTCAGTTTTTAATTATTCATTAGATTGGTACCTTCGCTCACGGTGACCACCTTAGCTTGTTTTTGGTTTAGATAGTTGGTGATCGCGGATAAAGTTTCCGGTGTTGTGCTGTATCTGTCTCCTTCGTGATTGACTTGGTGGAAAAGAAGAATCAGCCAACTTTTATCGATTAAGGCTTGGTCTATTTCATTTTTGATGTCTAGAAAGGAGGTGTCATTTAAGATGGACATAACTTTTAAAGCGTAAGGGTCGCCCCCCCTAACATTTACGCCTTCAATGGTGGCGCGGCCGCTTCCATATCCGTTTTGCGCCAGGAGTTGCTTAATTAAGCTGTTGTTGTAGCCAAAAGGATAGGCAAAACTGGTGACGTTGAAACCATAACCCCCCAGCACTTTTTTTGATTCTGACAATTGATAATTTATTTCAGTCGGCGCAAGAGCGGTTAAGTCGGCGTGATTAAGGGAGTGAGAACCGATTTCATGTCCTTCTAAAAACATTTCAAAAACTTGAGATGGGTTCATGTATCCCGGGAAAGAGGTGTAACCAGTTACTATATATTGTGTTGTTTTATGCCCGGTGGCGCGCAAAATAGGTAAGGCGTTTTCATAGACAGAAATTGGGCCGTCATCAAAAGCCAAGGTAACAAGGCCTTCGTTAAATCGGTCTGGACGGATTGCTTGAAAATCAAAATTATCGGTTTCTAACCAGCCGTTATTTTTTATTAGGTGAAATATTGTCAAAGTTGATACTTCGCCTGGAATCTTAAAAGAGGTGAAGAAGTGTTTCCAACTTTGGCTGGGGGGTAAAATAGCCAGGTCGGAATAAACATATTGACCGTTATCCATTTTATAACGAGCCGTGAGGTAGGAATCCGTATTTGCCCGATAGTCGTCTTCAAAAGAATAAAAGCCTCCCGGACTTACAGTTACGTCTTCAAAGTACCACTTGGCGTCGCCAGAAAGGCGATTCCCTAATTCTACCCGGGCCGCCTTGGCGGTGAAGTTGCCATTTATCGGATAGATAAAATTAGCGATATTGTTGCCCCAACGACCACGGAACCAATGGCTCGGCTGTCCATTGGTCTCCATTTCCAGGGAGGAGTTGGCAATCAGATTATCAGTTGGAGTCTCAATTATTTCGCGCAAGCTGTAATTGTCAGTAATCAAGTAACCGTTTTGATTTATCAAGTGGAAGATGGTCAGCGAGACCGCGTTTGTTGGTGGAGAAAAGTTGACTTTTGTTTCAGCCGTGCCGACGGGCACGTCAGTGATTAAATCAATATATTTATAACTTCCGTCATTTAATAAATATCTGGCCGTGACATGGCTTGAGGCATTGGCTTGGTAATAGTCCGAAAACTCATAAGTTTTGTTGGTGGAAACCGCTACATCTTTGAAGTACCACTTGGCGTCGCCAGAAAGACGTTCGTTTAAGGTTACCTTGTTGCCGCGCGAGCCGTTGTGCCCGGTTGCTGGATATTCAAAAGTGGCAATATTGTTGCCCCAACGACCGCGAGCCCAGTCAGTTGGGTCGCCGCTAGGGCTGGCCGATTCAAGGTCGCTATTGTTTATCAAGTTTGGTCCTAAAGAAAATAAAGAAATTTCAGCTGAAATTTCTTTGGGCAAGGAAACAAAAAAAACTCCAATCGCGACGATTAAGATAAGAGAGAAATTTTTTTGGGTGACCATTATATTTCTTTTTATTTTAAATTTTTTAAAGTTTGAATTTGAATTTAAGCCTAACTGTAAAAAATGACAAGTGGGTGAACGCGGCTTTTGAGGATTCACTTTTAACTCATTGCTTATTGCTAAGTTTGAGGCAGTTACTCTTATAAATTTATTTTTAAAAATCTTTTATGGGCAAAAATCTCAAAAAGAATAAAAGAGGCAAGACGATAGGCGTGGTTGGTTTGGGCTATGTCGGATTGCCGTTGGCTTTGTTGGCAGACAAGAAGGGCTATGAAGTAATTGGGGTGGATATCAACCAAGAGAAGGTGGATAAACTAAAAAAGAAAGTTCCACCTTTTGAAGATGCCAAGGTGGAGAAGCTTATTAAAGAAAGCGGTTTTAAGGCAACCACTGATTTTGCTGCCCTAAAAACCGCTTCAGTTATTGTGATTTGCGTGCCAACGCCGGTCAATAAAAAGCACCTACCTGATTTGGTGCCGTTAGAGGAGGTTAGTAAAGCGCTTGGTTTAATTTTGCAAAGAGGCCAGTTGGTAGTTTTGGAATCTACCGTCAACCCGGGTGTCAGCGAAGGCGTTGTCTTGCCGTTTTTGCAGAAAAATTCAGGACTGATTGGCGGCAAGGATTTTTATTTGGCCCATTGTCCGGAAAGAATTAATCCCGGCGATCCGTTTTGGGATGTTGAGAATATCCCGCGTGTGATTGGGAGCTTGGAAGAAGTTGGTTTGGCCAGGGCCACGGATTTTTATCGTTCCATCTTGAAGGCGGAAGTTAAACAGATGGACTCGCTCAAGGAGGCAGAAGCGGTAAAAGTGGTGGAGAACTCTTTCCGCGATATTAACATTGCTTTCGTAAACGAGTTGGCGATGTCTTTTTCCAAGTTGGGGATTGATGTCGTAAACGTTTTAAACGGCGCCGCGACCAAACCCTTCGCTTTTATGAGGCATCTTCCTGGTTGCGGCGTGGGCGGTCACTGTATTCCGGTTGACCCATATTACTTGATTAAATATGCCAAGGAAAATGGTTTTAATCATAACTTCTTGAAGTTGGCGAGAAAGATAAATAATTATATGCCGGAATTTACTACCAAACTTTTAATTGAGGGGTTACGCAAGAAAAAAATTGAAGTAGTCGGCGCCAGGGTAACGGTGCTGGGCCTAGCCTACAAACCGAACGTTGATGATTGCCGCGAAAGCCCCGCGTTTAAAATAATTGAAAACTTGAAAAAACAGGGGATTAAGGTTTCTGTTTTTGACCCTCATGTTTTGAATCGGTCTACCAGCCCTTCACTAGGCAAGTCCTTGGCTGGGTCGCAAGCAGTCATGATTGTTACCGGTCATAGAGCTTTTTCCGGTCTTACGCCAGAATTTTTAAAAAGTCACGGCGTTTCTGTTGTGATTGATGGGCGGAATTTTTTGCCCAAGGAAAGTTTTAATAACAGCGACCTGGTTTATTTGGGCATTGGACGATAAATTATGATTGCAAAACTCAAAAAAGCCTATAACCTTTATTCTCTTAGAAATATCAACCTCTGGATTATTTTCTATTTTCTGGTTTACCTCGTGTTGGTTATCAAATTGATAACCATAAAAGAAATAGATAATAATATTCTTTTTGGTCTTTACAGTTTAGGAGTTTCTCTTTATTTGTTGAGTCGTTTTGTGATTGCTTATTTTTACGAAGTGGACAACAAAAAAATGAGAGTTGATTATCTGCCAACCATCTCTTTTGGCGTGCCGGCTAAAAACGAAGAAGACAATATCCGAGAGACAATTCTCAAAATGGCCAAAAGTGACTATCCCAAAAACAAGTTTGACATCATTGCTGTTAATGATGGGTCTACTGACAATACTTTGCAAGAAATGTTGGTTGCTAAAGAAATCGCCGCTCGCCACGGCGCGGTGGTCAAAGTCATTGATTGGAAAGAAAACAGGGGCAAAAGAGAGGGGATGGCTGAGTGTGTCAAGATGTCAAAAAAAGACTTGGTGATTTTTGTTGACTCTGACAGTTTTGTTAATCAAAGCACTGCCAGGAATTTAGTAAAATACTTTTCTGACCCTCAAGTGGTGGCAGTGGCCGGCCAGGCTTATGTCACTAATGAAAACAAAAATTATTTGACCAAAATGCAGTCGGTTCGTTACTACATTGCCTTCAAGGCCTACAAGGCAGCTGAGGCGATGTTTAATAGCGTGACTTGCTGCAGTGGTTGTTGTTCGGCTTACCGACGCCAGGCGGTCATGGAAGTTTTGGCTGATTGGGGACAGCAGCGATTTTTAGGTATCGCCTGCACTTACGGTGATGACCGCAGCTTAACCAACTTTTTGTTGCGTCGCGGTTATAAAACTTTGTTCGCTGAAGAGGCGATTTGTCACACAATGGTTCCAGACAACTTTAGACAATTTATGCGACAACAGTTGCGTTGGAAAAAGTCGTGGGTGCGGGAGAGTTTAATTGCCAGCACTTTCATTTGGCGTCGCAATATAATTATGAGTTTGTCTTTTTATCTTGGCTTCATTTTGCCTTTAGCCGCGCCGATTATTGTTTTGCGAGCCCTTGTTTGGTATCCGTATATGACTGGCTTGGTTCCTTGCTATTATTTGTTGGGATTGATGTTAATGTCTTTGATTTATGGTTTGTACTATTATATCCACACTCGGGATCGCAAGTGGTTTTATGGGGTCTTGTTTGCGGTTTTTTACACCTTGGTTTTGATTTGGCAACTGCCTTGGGCAATTATAAATATTAGAGATTCCCGCTGGGGGACTCGTTAAAACGAATCGCTAATTATGGTTAGCTTCATTTCCACCAAAACAGTGATAAAAAAAATAGCTTTACTTGGTCTGGTGGCTATCATTTTGGCTGGAGGATTATACTACTATGAAAAGAATCGCTTATTTTTGGAAAACTTCAGGTGGTATTATTTGCGAACTTACAGAGATGTTGTCATTTACCGCGCGCGAGAATTTAGGTTTCGGTTTTTGGCCACTGTTAATCATTTGTTCGGGCCTGAGATTTACGCTAAACCGGAGGCTGAGAAAAAAGAAACCATCTTGACTCTGTCGGTACCGGTCTTGGTTTACCACGGGCTCTCGCCGACGGCCAACCGATTTGATATAACGCCGGAAGGTTTTCGTGATCACTTGTTTGAATTAAAGAAAGCTGGTTACCAAACGATAACGCTGAGCCAAATGAAGGGATTTTTGACAGGCAACCTCGATTTGCCGCAAAAATCTTTTTTATTAACCTTTGATGACGGTCGTAAGGACAGCTATTACCCGACAGACCCCATCTTAAAAGATCTGGGCTTCAACGCGGTTATGTTTATTTCCACTCAAGCTTCTTTGAACGATGACCAAGACAAAGACAGCCAATATTATCTGAATCGCGAAGAGCTGAAAAAAATGGTTGAATCCGGCCGTTGGGAAATTGGCTCTCATGCTATTCAGGAAGACGGCGGTTTTGTGACGATTAATTCCTACGGTGAAAAGAGAAATTTTTTAAGTAATCGCCAGTGGTTGATTCAAGAAAATCGTTTGGAAGACGAAGAAGCATATGTCGCCAGGGTGGTAAGGGAACTTGCTGGTTCAAAGAAACAGATTGAAGATGCTCTAGACATAAAAGTTACAGCTTTTTCTTACCCTTTTTCAGATTTTGGACAACAGACGGTTAACTTCCCGCCTAGCCGGCAGATTATTAATGAAGCAGTGAGCAATATTTATGATTTGGCTTTTTATCAAACTTGGCCGCACGATAGGGGTTTTAGTCAAAACCATCGAGATGAACAGACGAGCATGTTGAAAAGAATGGAACCTTATCCGGCTTGGAACGGTGAATTCCTGACCAGTCTATTGGAAAATGGTCAAAGTAAAAATATTTATTTTGAGGATGATTTTTCTCTGAATCAAGGTTGGCGTCGATCATGGGGTGAGATGAGGCTGTCAAGTGGTCAGTTGGAAATACGTTCTTCCGAACAGACGACAGGTTCCTTTGCTTTGCTTGACGGGACATACGACTGGACCGATTACCGCCTAACTCTTTCAATTGATTGGCTTAAAGGCAGTCACTTTTCTTTAATCGGCCGTTTTAGAGATGAATCTAATTATTACAGTTGTACTTACAGTGATAATTCTGTTCGCGTAGAAAAGCAAATAGATGGTCAAAAAGTTTTGTTGAAGGAGGCAAAAAACGAGAATGTTTTGTCCAAAAACAATTTAACGGTCGGGGCTTCTTTTTGGCAGGACGAGATTGGCTGTCTTGTTGGTGGGGAGTCGGTGGTTAGCGTGGTTGATAATGATAACGCTTATCTGTCCGGCGGTGTTGCGGTTAAGGGGTGGGATAAAACTCTCGGTAACAGTTTGATTAAAATAAAACATTTTACTTCTGAACCCGCAATTCAAAATGAAAATTATAAGCCCATTAGACTAGCGGAAATGCTATGATAAAAAAATTTTATTTTTTGTTCGGCCTTTTGTTTATTTCATTGCTAGCGCTTGCCTTTGTTTATGGCGAGGATTTGTTCGGCGTTAATAACCTTGGTAACCCAAACTGGATTTTGCCAACGGCAATTTACATGGAAAATAATCCTGAGGCCCCTTTGGGGAGTGCTTATGTGGTAGAGGAAACTGGCTCCCTGGAAGAAAGTCCCGACCCTTTTTGGTGGCTTGATTCAGGCGCGATGGTCTATTGGGTTGGAGACCACTTCTTTACCATCCAAGGCGATTTGTCCTCTGACTCTCGTTGGTGGCGAGAATATGCCGGGTCTAACCCTTTTGATACCGATGGGGGTTACCATCCGCAAAATCTATTTCGTTTGATAACTAAGAAGAAGTGGCAAGACCACCAACAAGAAACTTACTTTAAGGTAAACCAATATTGGGTTAGCGACACGCCTAGCCGGAATGAGTCCAATGGTGTTTTGCTCATCAGCCGTTACGTGGATGATGACAATCTTTATTATGCCGGTTTGCGAGTTGACGGTGACATAGTGATTAAAAAAAAGCGTGATGGGGAATATTCCGTGCTCGCTGAAAAAAAGATTCTAGCCGGAGAATATGACCGTTCTTATAATCCCAACATCTTGCCTCTGAACAAGTGGATGGGTTTACGCTTGGAGACAATTAACCAAGAAAACGGAGATGTCCTAATAATCTTTTATTTGGACTTATTTGATAGAGGGGATTGGCAAAAAGCGCTTGAAGCGGTAGATAAAAGAGAAAATAATCCTTTGACTGAAGAATCCCACTCGGGGATAAGAACGGATTTTATGGATACGGAAATGAAAGGCTACAAGATAAAGGAAATTTAGAAAGTGAAAATATCAAAACTGTTGTCGTGAGGTTTGGCCTAGTTGGCAAATCAAAACGCGCCGGGGGAAGAGCGGCGCGTTTTGGTGGAGTTGATTTAAGTATTAAATAGTTAAAAGGAAATAAGAGTAAAAGATTGTAGTCGGTCTTTTTACGGGGGAATATTGTGCAGGATATCAATATGACGCAAGATATTATTTTTACTTTTATCAAACATCTTGTTTAGCTTATTATATTCGCTTGAATTTGCGATGAAGAAACAAGCTATTCAGTGGAAATGCGATAACCGATACCGCGGATGGTTTCTATTATTCTCCGGCGGCTGCCATTGCTGATTTTTTTGCGTAAATTTTTGACATGGACATCAATCACATTACTGAATGAATCAAAATCCGAACCCCACAAGTGGTCCAAGATTTGACTGCGGCTGATGACTTGGTTGGGATTGCGCATCAAATATTCTAAAATGGCGAATTCTTTGACTGTTAGTTTTATCTCTTTGTTGCCGCGCGTTACTTTTCGAGTGGCGTTATTTAGAGTTAGGTCTTGGGTTTTTAAAACAGTTGGGATGGTTTGTGGCGGGCGACGCAAGAGCGCTCGGATACGCGAAACTAGTTCTTCCAGGGAGAATGGTTTGACTAAATAATCATCAGCGCCGGCGTCAAGGGTTTTGACTTTATCGTCTACATCAAATTTGGCCGTTAAGACAAGAATTGGGATGTTAATTTTCTTTGCCCGGATGCTACGGCAAACCTCCAGGCCGTCTTTTTTGGGGAGCATCAAGTCCAGAATGACCAAGTCATAATCTTTATGGCAAATTTCTATCCTGGTTTCCGCCGCTTCGCCGTCCGTGACATAGTCAGCGGCGAAGCCTTCTTTTTCGAGAGCTTTTTTAATAAGTTTAGCTAGGCGTTCTTCGTCTTCGACGATGAGTATTTTCATAGAAGATAAAGTTAAAGATTGATAATGAGTTTTTTGTTTTTAACTAATGAATTGATGAAATGAGCGAAGCGCTTTGTTAAAGATTAAGAAGATTTGATGAATGCTTAATGAAGATTTTAGCTTGACGGCTGTTTCCATTTATTATAATCCAACTTAACATGTTTGGCTGAAAAGTAAACTTCAATAGCAGCTAAATTAATTGTTCTTTTTGGTCTAAGACGGAACGTGGGCTAAGAGCAAAAAAGGGAAGAACCTTTGAACTTTGCGACGTTAGCCGGGCGAGGGGGTTACTTTTTTTAAATCTTGTGTTAAATTTATCCTAATATGGCAGTTTATTTTGTCGGGACGCCGATTGGCAACCTAAAGGATATTACTTTGCGGGCGTTGGAAGTTCTAAAAACCAGTCCGCTGGTTTTGGTGGAGAAGTGGTCTGACTCCATTAAGTTGCTCAACCACTACGAAATTAAGCCGGAAAAGATTGTCACTTACGATGACCGCAACTGTCGACGCGTAACACCGCGTTTGGTGGGGGAATTAAAAGATAAAGACGCGGCCTTTATCACTTCGGCCGGTATGCCGGGGATCTCCGATCCGGGGGCTTACCTGGCTCGCGCTTGTCGGGAAGCCGGTATAGAAGTTGTGCCAATTCCCGGTCCGTCATCTCTCTCTGCCGCCTTGGCGGTTTGCGGCTTTGAAGCCCCCTTTCTTTTTATAGGATTCTTGCCTAAAAAAGTTGGGCAATTAACTAAAACTTTGAAAGCGGCGGCGGAGGCCGGCAACAACTTGGTTTTTTTTGAAGCCACTTTCCGTTTGGAAAAGACCCTAAAGTTTTTGGCGGAAAATTACCCCCAAACCCTGTTGTTCGTTGGCAAAGAGATGACCAAAAAATTTGAAAGTTATGAAGTCGGCTATGCTGAGGATTTTTTGGAAAAGATAAAAGAAAACAAAAGTTTTACCAAAGGGGAGTTTGTGGTTATTGCCAATTTCGCCCAATGACTTTATAATATACTTTATAATATAAATATAAGATAAATTAATTATCAAACTAATTTCAAAAAATTATGGCAAAAAGACTAGTTGATATTGATATGGTCAAAGATGAACCAATCTCTGAAGGCGGAGAAAATCGGAAATCATCGGGTGGTCATATTATTACAAATATTTTGGTGGTGCTTGTTATTGTTGCTTTGGCCGCCGCCGGGTGGTTCTATTGGAAGTACACCGAGACTCAGAAGTTTTTGACTGGCGCCGGAACTGAAGCTGAAATGGAACAAGAAATCAAAGAGGTGACCGCTGCCGTCGGCAAGCTGATGATTCTTCCGGATGAAAAACCGCAAATTGCAACAGTGGTTGACCCGGACACTCTGGTCAAGGAACAACCTTTTTACGAGGGTGTAAACAAAGGTGACAAAGTTCTTTTTTACGCTGAAGCCAAGCGCGCGATAATTTACAGCCCGAGTCGGGGATTGATTGTAAATGCTGGTCCGGTTTATTACAACGAGGAAGCAAGCGAACAACAAGTTGAAACTCAACCTGTCACTGAAGAAACAACAAGCACTGACGAGTAGTTTTTATGAGAAAAGACCGTTTCTTTATCCCGACTGATTACAGTGGAGAGTTTTTGGTTTGGCGAGATCGGGAATTGGCCCACCAATTGAAAAATGTTTTGCGTCTTGATGGTGACAAGGTTGTTTTTTTGTTCAATGGTCGCGGCGAAGAGGCGACTGTCAGCTTGGCGGAGATTAAAGATGAAGATTTGCGTTTTAAAATATTGTCAGTCCAAAGCGCCAAGGAACTTGGCAACAAAATTACTCTCTATGTCTCACTCTTAAAAAGAGACAACTTTGAATTTGTGGTGCAAAAGGCCACCGAAGCTGGAGTTTTGGCAATCGTGCCGATTGTCGCGGCCAGGACCGTTAAGCAAGGAGACAAGACAGAACGTTGGCAAATAATCGCCAAAGAAGCGGCCGAACAAAGCGGACGATTAATTGTGCCAAAGGTTTGTGAGGCGCTTTCGTTTGACGAAGCGATACGGGTAGCCGCGGAGAGCCACGAGTTGAATATTCTTTTTGATTTGAATGGCGCTAAACTGAAAAAGGTTGACGGTAACATTGGAATTTTCGTTGGTCCGGAAGGCGGCTTTTCGCCGGCCGAGATTGGCTTGGCCCAAGAGAAAGGTTTTTCCAAGTTTAGTTTGGGTGATTTTACTTTGCGCGCCGAGACGGCCGCTATCATTGGCACTTTTGTGATAAGTGGCGGTTGGCGGCCTTAGGCAGGCTCTTCTTGCTTTGATTGGCCTAAATTGCTTTAATTTAATTCTGATGAGTAGAAAAGTCAAAGTCGTTTTGAACATTCTAGTCCTTCTGCTGGCGATGGCCGGTCTTTTTTTCTTGGGCGGCTTTTGGGCGCTTCGTTTGGGTCTGACCAAGACGGCAGGCAAAACCGATTTTTACGACCGTTATTTTATTGGTTTTTACCAAAATAAGAAGACGGTTGACGGAATGGCTAAGGCGGACGACTTGTGCAAGCTGGCGGTTATCAGCCGATTTCAGCCCTCAGTCGCGCGGGGTTTGTTTGAAATTATGGACCAGGCAAATTATGGTGTAGTCTTGAATCGCGCCATTGCCGCGCAAGAAATTTACTTAACGCAAAGTGAAGATTATCGACAAGCTTTGTCTGTTTGTCGCGGTGATTGGAATTTTTCTGCTCAAAACGATCCAGCCGACTGGCGCGCCTTGCCGGAATGGCAGACTTTGCGCGAGGCAATTGTTAAAGATGCCGAAGTTATAAACTTGGCGGCCCAGAAGGCCGGAGGAGATGCGAGACTTTTGGTTTCAGTTTTGACAGTAGAACAGTTGCGTCTTTTTACTTCTGAGCGAGAAGTTTTTAAGCAAATCTTTCAACCATTAAAAATTTTGGGGACGCAAAGCAAATTTTCTTGGGGGGTAATGGGGATGAAAGAGGAAACGGCAGAAATGGTAGAAAACAATTTAAAAGATAAAAATTCACCTTTTTATTTGGGCCCACAGTTTGAAAACTTGCTTGATTTTTCAGCAACGGAAGCGACCGACAAAGAAAGCGCGCGATTTCTTCGCTTGACCGACCAACATGATCATTCCCATGCCTATCTTTACGCCGCCCTTTTTCTAAAACAAATAATGGCGCAATGGGAGAGGGCCGGTTATAATATAGATGACCGACCGGAAATTTTAGCTACCTTGTTTAACTTGGGTTTTGCTAAATCGGCGCCCAAGGCCGAGCCGGCAGTCGGTGGCGCGGAAATTGAGATTGGGGGTAAGGTTCACAGTTTCGGCGGGTTGGCTTTTCAGTTTTATTATTCGGGGGAATTGGCTAACAATTTTCCTTTAAAAATAAATTAAGATGACATTGGGAACTCATGCTATTATTGGCGCGGCAATTGGAAGTGTTTTTGCTGACAAGCCGGGAACAGCTTTGGCGCTCGGTTGGGTTAGCCACTACTTTTTTGACTTTATGCCTCACTGGGACTATCATTTGCGTTCAGCCAAGGTGGACCTTGAGAATCCGCTAAACAACGACTTGTCTAGGGGTAAAGATTTTTATTATGATTTAGCCAAAATCGGTTTTGACGCCCTGCTTGGTTTGGTCTTGGGGGTTTTATTTTTTGTCAATTTGGCGCGGCCGGAGAAGCTAGTGGCGGTTATGGCCGGCATTATCGGCGCGTTGTTGCCGGATTTTTTGCAATTTGTTTATATTAGGTTAAGGCGGGAGCCGTTTATTGCTTTGCAAAAAATCCACGGCTGGGCGCATTCTTCTTATCGCGAGTTAAACAAAAAGCCGTCTTTGGGCTTTTTGTTGCAACTATCCATAATCTTGGTAGCTTTCTTGATTGGCAATTGGCGACTCTTTCGTTAGAAGGTTGGTTCTTCTTTTTCCAGCTGTTTGTCAATTCGGCCAACCAAGCCAGTCGTGTCGCCTTCAATCCCAGTCGCGTCGCCTTCTAGGCTGGAAATTTCACCGGTAAGATTGCTAACGTTGCCGGATAGATGACTGGCATCGCCAGAAATGTTGGTGACATTGCCAGAAATGTTGGTGACGTCGCCGCGAAGGTCTGAAACATCGCCGACCAAGTCTGAGACGTTGCCGGCAATCTTGGATAAATCGCCGCGGATGTTGGTGACGTCGCCGCGGATGTGGCTGGGGTCGCCGATTAATCCGCTGATATCGCCGGAAATATTACTCACGTCGCCTTTAAGGTGGGTGGTATTGCCACGAATGTTACTCACATCGCCGCGCAGAGCTGAGACGTTGCCAAAAAGGCCGGCAATATTGCCATTGATACCGGAGACGTTGCCGTTTATTTTGTGTAATGAAACATCGCCGTAAATTTTACTGACGTCGCCGCGTAAGGCGGAAAAGTCGCCCCAGATAGCGTCATGCAAACCGCGCACATTCTCCACGTTTTCTTTTATCTTTGGATTGATTCTTTTTAGCATAGAGGTAAATTTTATTTTTCTTTTAAGCTTAAATTAATTATAATGGAAGAACTATGTTTAGCCAAGTCACAATTTTTTCGGCGGCGATTCTAGGCGTTATAGAAGGCCTGACTGAGTTTTTGCCGGTTTCCTCCACTGGGCATTTGATTTTGGCTTCGCGTTTGCTTGGTTTGCCGGATTCGGAATTCGTCAAAAGTTTTGAAGTGGTGATTCAATTGGGGGCGATTATGGCGGTCGCTATTTTGTATTGGCGCCAATTTTTGGTTAATCGTCGTGTTTTGGCTCGGGTCTTGGTCGCTTTTGGGCCGACCGCGCTTATCGGGCTTTTGGTTTATCCGCTTGTTAAACAATATCTTCTTGGCAGCGTAACCGTCACGTTGGCGGCTTTGTTTATCGGCGGCTTGCTCTTAATTTTTTATGAGAAAAAAATCGGCGAGAAAGAAAATCCGCTAAACTCAATTGAAGACTTGTCATTCCGGCAAGCGGTTTATATCGGTTTGGCGCAAGCGGTGGCGATTGTTCCGGGAGTGTCTCGATCCGCGGCCACGATTGTCGGCGGTTTGGCCTTGGGTTTGTCTCGGCGCGCGATTGTAGAATTTTCTTTTTTGTTGGCTGTCCCAACAATGGCGGCGGCTGTTGGTTTAGATCTTCTAAAAACTTCAGGTGGTTTTACAACGGAAGAATACGGTTTGTTGGTGATTGGTCTGGTAACCAGTTTTGCGGTTGCTTGGCTCGCGGTCAAAACTTTTCTCGCTTATATCCAAAAACATGACTTTGTTGTCTTTGGGGCTTACCGCCTTGTTTTGAGTCTCATTTTGGCGATTGCATTTTTCAGTTAAATATGTTATAATGATAGATAGGGAAGTACTTTTAAATTTGAACTTGGAAAAGACAAGGCCGACGGGTCTTTTTTGTTTAATGGGGGAATTAACCCAGAAGAAAGGAGGGGTCGTTGAAGAACTTGAAGAACTTGGAAATACACCTTGACCTATCCAAGGTTGCTGTCGTTGACCGATTTCGAAATCGGGCAACTATTCAAGCCTTGGGTAAGTCAAGGTGTTTTGATTGGCCTGTTGAGCCGAAGATCTCGGGCCAGGCCTGGCTCAATCTCAGTGATTGGGTCAGCAAGACTATCCAAAACATGTTGGGAGAACGAAAGTTTTCCCACATTTGTATCTGCAAGACCAATGGCCTTAGAGGCCAGAAGCTCGAAGACGCTTGGCTTGAAGTAGCCGCGGGGATTTTAATGTCCACCCTTGATGATGGGCATGTCCTGCGAGACAGCCAAGGACGGGCATCGGTTGAGAGACCGATCCAAGTTAAATAGCCACAATGCCTCCGCCAGCCGGAGGCTTTTTTCGTGGGTGAAGCTTTGTTATAATGAACATAATGGCTAAATTAATTTTGTTGCGACACTTTTTGTCACAGTGGAACAAAGAAAACAAGTTTTCAGGCTGGACCGACGTGCCGTTGTCAACCGAAGGAATGGCGGCGGCGCCGGCGCAAACCGCCAAACTATCGCTGGCGCCTGATGTAGTTTTTACTTCGCCTCTATCGCGAAACAAAACGACCACTTGGCTCGTTTTGGACCAGTTGGGCAAGCAATCGGTTTTTCTCAGACCTGGCGAAGAACCGGCTGACCGCGCTGACGTGCCGGTTTATGTTACCGAAACTTTGAATGAACGCAGCTATGGTCTCTTGGAGGGGGTGAATAAAGACGAGGCAAAGCGTGATTACGGCGAGGAACAACTTCATCTGTGGCGGCGAAGTTGGGACGTGGCGCCGCCGGAAGGGGAAAGTTTGGAAGATGTTTATCAGCGGATTGTGCCGTTCTTTCAAGATTATGTGGAACCAAGATTGAAAGTCGGACAGAATGTGATGATGGTTGGCAGTCACAATAGTCTGCGCGCTCTGGTGAAATATGTGGAAAAAATTTCTAACGAGGACATCGCTCAATATGAAATTCCGTTTGGCGGAATCATTATTTATGACCTGGATGAGGATTTAGCCGTGGCCAAAAAAGAAGTTAAATAAAAAATAATTAAAGCGATGGTATTAAGTATCATCAGCGGTGATCTTGACCTTCCCAATCTCGCCTCCGCCAAGGGTCTCGTCTTTCCTGAAGGATTTACCGGCGCACTGTTTTATAACTCTCTCAACAAGAGTGATATTGAAGGTTTGGTTGATAAATATCCAAAGGTTAGTTTTCAAAAACTCAATTAAGTTTTAGGTTTGGTTTTGACTATGGCGGTTGGTGAACGCGTTTTTGATATGGATTTGGATTGTTAGTTAAAAATTTCCGAAGCCGGATAAAATGCGTCTTGGTCCAGGTTCTCGGCAATTTGCAAGAGGCGATTGTATTTGGCGGTTCTTTCGCCTCGACAAGGGGAACCGGTTTTGATTTGACCGGCGCCAGTTCCGACGGCCAAGTCGGCAATCGTCGCGTCGGTTGTTTCGCCGGACCGGTGGGAGATGACGGTGGCATAACCGGCCTCTTTTGCCATTCTGATGGTTTCCAGAGTTTCGGTCAGGGTGCCAATTTGATTTGGCTTAATCAAAACGGCATTGGCGACTTTTTGTTCAATTCCTTGTTTAAGGCGGGCCGGGTTAGTCACAAACAAGTCGTCGCCGACAAGCTGGATTTTATCCCCCAAAACGGCGGTTAATTTTTGGAAACTGGTCCAGTCATCTTCAGCTAAACCGTCTTCAATGGATATCAGAGGGTAGGTTTGGACTAATTTTTGATAATAAGCAACCAACTCTTGGCCACTCAAATTTTCTTGCTCGCTTTTTAGTTCGTATTGTCCGTTGTTATAAAATTCACTGGCCGCTATGTCTAGAGCGAGGGCGATATCTGGGCCTGGTCGAAAACCGGCCTTTTCTATTGCTTCCAAAAGCAAGTCCAGGCCGGCGGCGTTTTGGACCAATTTGGGTGCGAAGCCGCCTTCGTCGCCAACGGTGGTTGATAAATCTCGGGCCGAGAGGATTTTTTTCAAGGCGTGAAAAGTTTCCGCGCCAAAACGTAGAGCTTCAGCGAAATTAGGCGCCCCTACCGGTACAATCATAAATTCCTGAAAATCAATTGTCCCTTCGGCATGCCGACCGCCGTTTAAGATGTTCATCATTGGCACCGGCATCGTTATTCGTTTGGTGCCGGACAGTTCGGCAAAGTATTCATAAAGTTCCTGGCGCTTGCTTTGGGCCGCGGCTTTGGCAAAGGCCAGCGACACCGCCAAGATGGCATTAGCACCCAGCCGGCTTTTGTCGGTGGTGGCGTCTAACTCTATCATCCGCTCATCTAAACTTTTTTGAGTTAATTCCGCCTTGTCCAACTTGGACATAATTTCTTCATTGATATTTTTGACAGCCCGTAAGACGCCTAAGCCGCTAAAACGGCTATGATCACCATCTCTTAATTCTTTGGCTTCATATTGTCCAGTAGAGGCGCCGGCGGGGACAGCGGCTCGACCAAATGAACCGTCAGCCAACCATAGGTCGGCTTCTGCCGTTGGGTTGCCGCGGGAGTCTAAAATTTCTCTAGCTAGGATTTTTTTTATAACAAACATTATTTTTTTGTTGAAGGGTAATATTTTCATTTTATAATAATTACTCGTGAAATAACAGGGTTTAGCCGTCTTTTCGTTGGCGTGATTAAGTGGTATAATTAGTTTTATTATAAGAATTTAACCATTAAAAATATGGAACAAAAATTAAAAAATGCGTTAGCGGTAATGGCTTTGGTGGCGATGGCGGCCGTTTCTTATTCAGCAATCAGCTATGCTTGGTCTTACGCCAAAGCGGTGGAGCCGGGTTCTTATAAGAGTTTTTCAGTGACTGGGGAAGGCAAGGTGACAGCTATTCCGGATGTGGCAACTTTTACGGCAACGGTAATTTCTGAAGGCGGTAAAGGGTTAAGTGAAATCCAGGCCGAGAACACCAAGAAGGTCAACAAAGTGATTGATTACCTGAAAACTTTGGCGATTGAGAAAAAAGACATTGAAACGACCGGTTTCAATGTGGAGCCGCGTTATGAATATTACAACTGCAGTCGTGGAGGAGTTTGTCCGCCACCGACAATCGTCGGCTACACCGTTCGTCAGTCGGTGAGCGTGAAGATTCGCGATTTTGCCGTGGTGGGGGAAGCTTTAGCCAATGTTGTTAAAAATGGCGCTAACTCAGTTTCTGCCTTGCAGTTTACTTTGGATGACAAGGAAGCGGCAATCAACGAAGCCAAGGCCGAAGCTATTGCTAAAGCCAAAGAGCGCGCCAAGGCGATGGCTAAGGCCGGCGATTTCCGTTTGGGGGATTTATTATCAATTGATGAAATTTCCAACGCGCCTTATCCGGTCGCTTATGGCCGGGGAGAAGATCAGATGATGCTTGAGTCGGCAAAAGCGGCGTCGGACGCAATTCCTACTATTGAACCCGGCTCGCAAGATATTGTTGAGATTGTTACTTTGCGTTACGAAATTAAATAAAATTTCTTGTGCACATCAAAGTTCGTGTTTCAGTTGAAGCGAAAAAAGATGAAGTGGCGGAATTGGCACCGGACACTTTGATTGTTTCGGTACGCGCCAAACCGGAACGTAACCAGGCTAATCGGCGAGTGATTGAACTGGTGGCGGAACATTTGGGGGTGGCCGTGGGACAAATCAGAATCATTCACGGCCATCATAATCCGGCCAAAATTCTGGAAATTAGAAGTCAGACTTGAGCTTTAAATTCGGGTTGAATTTTGCTATAATAAAAATAATTATTGGCCAAGATTAAAAGTTTAATTCATAAAAATATGAAGACTAACATCAAGGCTACCTCTTTGGAAATGACCCCGGCGATTGCCGATTATATTAAGTCCAAAATTTCTTATTTGGACAAGCTGGCGGTTGGTTACGAGAATTCGTTGGCGGAAGTGGAAGTCGGTAAAATTACCAATCATCACAAGAATGGTGAAGTAATGTTTGCTGAGATAAACTTAACGATTGACGGCAAGTTTTTTCGCCAAGTTGTCAATGACAACGACCTTTACGCGGCAATTGACCAAGCCAAAGACAAAATTGAACGCGACGCCTTTTCTTATCTGAAAAAGAAAAATCATCTCTTGCGTCGTGGCGGGCGAGTGGTAAAAAACTTTATCAAAGGTTTTTACCCGGGCCGCAAAGAAAAAGGTTTGCCGAGTTAAGATTGGTGGTGGCGCTGGTTATAATTGGCAAGCGCGCTTTAACGTTTGCCTCGGAGATAATCGGCCCAGCTTACTTCCTTGCGTCCTTCGGGGATGACACGCTCAAAGATCAGTTCTCCGTTTTCCAGTTTAGCTTTTTTGACTTTGACTTTAATTTGACGGTTATTATGCTGGTCAATGAAATAGGCGCCTGGCCAGGGATTTAAGGCGAGAATCTTTCGATAATTTTCCGTGGGAGTGGCGGACAAGTTAAGCTGACCGTCTTCCCTGGTAAATTTTTTGGTGTAGGTGGCGGCCGGGTGTTCTTGCACTTTGGATTCCAAAGAACCGACCAAATAATCAGGCAAAATATCGGCGAACAAGTTGGCGCCAATCACAGCTGTTTCATTTCTTAGTCGTTCAAAATTATATTGATCTCGCAGGCTGATTTTTTGATTTGCGAGAATCGGACCATGGTCCATTTCTTCGTCTACAAGCATAATCGTTACACCTGTTTCGGTTTCGCCATTTAGAATGGCGGTTTCC
The DNA here is from genome assembly GCA_022705505.1 of Patescibacteria group bacterium. Classification (GTDB taxonomy): domain Bacteria; phylum Patescibacteriota; class Minisyncoccia; order Phycocordibacterales; family XYD1-FULL-46-19; genus JAKJEI01. The sequence continues at coordinate 28,565 of JAKJEI010000002.1, read as the reverse complement.
AGCGGAGAGGGACCGCGATACTTAGGCAAAAGTGATGGATGAATATTCAAGGTTCCCTTGGGTGGGATGGCCAAAATGTCGGTCGGAATTATTTTGCCGTAAGAAGCAACCAGAAAAAATGCCGCTCCCTTGGCCTTTAGCTGCTCGGCAAAATCTGGGTTACGTAGCGAAGGTGGCTGAAGGATGTCAATTCCTTTTGTTTGAGCCCAAACTTTGACAGGCGAGGGAACGATGATATTTTTGCGTCCTTGCGGTTTGTCGGGAACTGTGACAATTAGCGCTGGTTCTAATTCACGTTTTGTCAGGGTTTCCAGAATTTTGACACTAAATTCATCTGTGCCCCAAAAAATAAAAGTTTTGTCCATAGTTATTAGGTAAATACAAAATGTAAAAATTAAAATGTAGAATGAAAGGAAAGAGATTTTAGTTTTTAATTTTTACACTTTAATTTATATTCTGTTTCCGTGTCTCATTTTCTCCGGCTCTATGCGCTGTAGGTTTTTGGCCTTGTCCACAAAGAGGGTGCCGTCCAAGTGGTCCATCTCATGTTGAAAAATTTGGGCCATCAAGCCGGAACCGGAGCGGCTGAATTTTTGGCCGGTCTCATTGTAGGCTTCGACGGTTGCTTTATCGGCTCGACTGACCAAACCATAGAGCCAACGTACGGAGAGACAACCTTCTTCCAATTTTTGTTTACGTTGGGATAATTTTTTGATTTTGGGGTTGATAAAAACCAAATCAGCCGGTTTTTCTTTGTCATTTTCTTTTTGAAAAAGCTTTCCGGAAATAATGAAAAGACGGAGGCTTTTACCGATTTGTGGCGCGGCCAAAGCAACTCCGTCATCTTCTTTGACGAGGGCCTCGCTCATTTGTTTTATGATTTTCTTGATTTCCGGTGAACCGATTTTTTCCAAGGGGATCTCTTGGGCTTTTTGGCGCAAGACCGGATCGTCTTTTTGGACAATTTTCATATTTGTGTGTTATATATCATCAAATCTGTCTGTAGTATATTCTGTAGTATATATTATACGGAATAAAGAATGAAGCAAGCCAATCTTTTAGGGGGAGAAGCTAGGGGATTTAGAGTTGGAAGGTAAAATGAAAAATCGTCGTAATTCTCTGTCCAAGGCGGCAAGCGCGTTTTTAACTGTCCGGCCCGCGTGAGATCTATGTTTTATCCGCATCCTATATCAAAGTATTTTTTCAGGGTCAACCTCCACAATAAAAGAAGGGGGGAGGTTTTTTATAATTTCTGATAACTTTGGGTTTGGCCAGTCTTTTGGTTCCAGCTTAAGCAAAAGGTTTTGTTCATACTCCTTAATAGCGCCCGTTAAGGTAGGGTAAACGAGTGGCTTGTATCTTTCTAGTTTGTCAGCCAGTTTTTTTATCTCGCGCTTTGCCATTTCAGGTCGGCCGGCTAGACTAACTTTAAGCAAAACCTTGAACGGCGGATAGCCAAGCTTTTTACGTTCAGCGATCTCTTCACGGAAGAAGTCCAACAAGTTGCCTCCCAAAACAAAATCAAAAACTTTTTCCTCGGGGTTGCCGGTTTGGATTAAGAAACGCCTGGTCGCTTTGGCGCGTAGTCTAAAAAGCAGAGAAAAAAGTTTTTCAGCAATTCGGAAATCCGGCAAGGCAAAAAAAGCGTCTATTCCGCCTATCGCGACATTTTCGATCTCGTTCGGCAAGTAAGGCAGGGCCATCTCCGTGCCCAAAAGAACGGACCCTGGCGAAGACGCAAATTTTTGGACAATCTCAATCGCTTTTTTGTTGTTTTTAACAGAATCGCTGTCTAGTCGAAAAATATTTATCTCAGGTAGCAGTGTTCTGATATCTTCTTCTATTTTTTCTATTCCATAACCAAGGACCGCTAACCGTGACCCGCCGCAAACCTTACAAGTGTCATCAATCTCAACGGCCTGGTTGCAGCGGTGACAGATAAACATTCGGCCAGTCTGACGCTCTGGAGTTTTTTTGTGTATCACCAGTGGTGTTTGGCAGACATCACAAGTAACCACGGTTTGGCAGTCGCGACAGATAACGACAGGCGCCAGACCGCGTCGGCCGGAAAAAATAAACAAGTTTTCGCTCCTTTCTTTGTTATTTTCTATTAACCAACCAAGTTCTTGACTTAGGCTGCCAACGGTGATTCGGTCTTCGCTATTTTTGTTCAGTTTGGCAATGACCTGTTTGATTTCAGCGTAAAGACGATATTTAACTGGGTTGATTGGCGTGATTTCGTTTTGGCCAAGACGATAAATCGTTTCGCTCCGCAAAACAATATCGCCAAAAATTAATCTGACTTTTCGGCGTCGGGCATAATCTTCGGCAAAGCGACGAAAATCTAAGAAGGGTCGGACGCGGCTTTTATAAGCGGAAGAATTTTCTTTATCTATGATAAAAGTTTTTATGTTTTCGCGCGGCAAGGACAAGAACATTGGCGTGGCAATTATCAAAACAGAATGGTCATTTTCAATCGCTTTTTTCCAGGCGGTCAACAACTCTTTCTTGGATAGTTTGTTGTGCAAAATTATCACATATTGTTCTATGCCGCGAGCGATAAAATTTTGCGCGTTTTTTATTTCAGTGACATTAGGTAAACACCAGAAGACAGATTGCTTTTTAGCAAAAGCTTCCCGAATAAGACTTTTGTAAAAAGACCAACGTTCTTCCTCCGAAGCCTGTGAAGCTTGAATTTCTGAAACAACATCCTCGGCGTCTTCTTTAGGCAGCGAAACTTTGATGTTTTCCGAATTATCCAAAACAATTTTCGGTGTTAGTTCCTTTATGATTTGGCCGAGCGAGCAGGCAAAATACTCCGCCGACCAGGTGGCGCTTGCCAAAAACTCGGGCAGAAAGAACCCTTTGTTTTTGATAGGGCCTAGTTTTTTCATCGCGAAATCCGAATTTTTTATTTGCGCTTTAAGGTCTCCTGCTTCTTTAACAGAAGCCACTAGGGCCGTTATAGTCTTGTTTTTTAAGGGCGCTTCCACCAGCATACCGGGCTTGATTTCTTGGTTGGAAAAATAGGCTAGACGCTCTTTAAAAACACCTTTTGCGATAGGGATGGTCTCAACTATTTTCATAGGCTCTCATTTTAGAGTATATAGTCTTTTGGGGTTATTCACAACCGGTACTAGTTGCCGCCGGTTTGTCAAAAGTGTTATAATTTAAGCAATAAAAGATGACTGAACCTGAAAATCAATCAAGCCTTGACAAAGATAGTTTGACGGGGGATCTTGTCTCTAACCAACAGACAACTCTTTTGTCGAAAACCAAAAAGAACTGGTTGGGTTATCAGCTGTTTTGGCGTCGTCGCGCTTTGTTGCCAGCCATTAAAGCGGATATTTTACCGGCCAAAAGACTTAACCGGTGGCCGGCCGTGTTGCTTGGCGTCTTGTTTGTTTTATCTTTGTTGAGCACGGACTTGCTCTATTGGGATTCGGCTGTCAGAGTCGGGACAAAAATAGTGGCAATGACTACAAACACTATTGGGGTAACTTATGCTTACATGACTAAGCCTCTAGATTATACTTTGGATAAGGCCGCTTATTTAATAAAAGGAGTTGAACAAAAAAATTTGGCAGCGGTGACAGCCAATTGGGGTGAATTGGTCAAGAGGGGGTATAGCCAGGTTATCAAAACTTTGGCTATTGGCGAAAATCAAATAGCTGACAAATTAGAACAAGCCAGTCGAGACTCCAGTTTGGCCTTGATCCAAAAGAGCAACAGTTGGGCAACGAACATAAATGGGGTTAAAGAAAAAGTTGCTGTTCGTCGTCAGTTACTTGGCGCGCGCGCTCTAGTTGTTTTGGACAAAGTCGTCGGTGTTGACTCAGGTTTTTTTGCTTCCGTTAAGCGGGGAGTGTCTCAGGTAAGCAAAGAAGTCAAGGCTCTGCCCCCGCAAGTGGCGGCAACCTGGAACTCGGCCTCTATGATTAATTTGGGCAGAATGGAAAACACTCTTCGCCAAATCTATGAGAGATGGTCAATCAGATTAATCAAATGGGCGATCTTCCTTGATAACGGTTTACTTTGGTTTGAAAATTTACCGGTTCGCCTAAATCAAAAAATTTCCGCTATTTGGACAGCAACTTTGCTTAAGGCCGACGAAGTTGCGTTGAATTGGCGCAATTTTATAAACCCAAGCGAGGTTAGCCCGGAGGCCATGGCGGAAATTAAAAAAGTGATCGCCGAAGAAATTTCCAAAAACTTACGATTACAAAGCCAAAGTGGTCAAGTCGATGATGACACAATGAGGGCTTCCTACGGAGCGGTAGTCGTGCCATCCACCGGCGATCCGTCCGCCGATGAAAAGATAAAAAAAGACCTGGAGAAACAGTTTTCCGATGAGGTTTCCATCAGTTTTGATAAGAGCGGTCAAGCCGGGGTCATCACTCCGATATTTGAAGATGGCGAAAAAGGCGACGACTATGTCTTTTTATTGACGCCAATTAATCAATGATGAAGTTAGGAATCAAAAATTTTTGTCGGCCGGTTCTTTTGATGGCCGTTGTTCTTTTCCCTTGTTGGGTGCTGGCTGAATCTTTTTCGCTTAGGCCAGCTAAACAAGAAGTTGTGCTTAACCCCGGTGTCTCAGCGCAAGAATCTTTTACAATTACCAACAACCTTGGACGCAATTCTTATTTTGAGCTTAAGTTAAAAAATATTGAATTAAATCGACCGGGAGCTTATCCGTTAACTGATTTTGTAAGTTTGGAAGGTGAAAGAGTTTTTGTGGCTGACGGTCAAACAAAAACAGTTTATTTTGGAATTAATATTCCGACGGAAACAGCCCCAGGAGGAGCTTATGGTTTCCTGCAAGTGATCGCCAGTCCGAATCAGGGGGCCAAAGGAGAAGCGGGCGTTTCAGCCGCCCTGGGCTCAACTATTTTTGTTCGTGTCGGGGGGCCAGTTAAAGAAGAGGGGAAACTGGTTTCTTTTGGAATTTTGGGGCGGCAATTAAAATTTGCAGCTCCTTTGGAGTGGCACTTTTCTTTTGAAAATTCTGGCAATATTTATTTGAATCCTTATGGTAAAATGATTTTGGTCAACAAATTAACAGGCTCTCAAACTTTAGTGGATATTCCTCCACGTTCAGTTTTGCCCGGTCAAACTCGTTTATCTGAAACCAAAACAAGCGCGTTGGGTTTCCCCGGCCTCTATTCCGCCTCCTTGTTGCTTAATCGAGGGTATAATGACGAAGTTGATATGAGGGAAACCAGTTTTTGGTTTTTACCTTGGCCGATTTTGTTAATTTTTTCCGCTATTCTTTTGTTCTTCGTTTGGGTGATAATCTTTAAAATAATCCGCAAAAAAAATGTTTAATCTTAAAAAAATTGTGACGGCGGTTATGTTATTTTTTGCCAGCTCGGGTTTGGTTTTCGGTTATGTGTCTGAAAGTTCTAACTATCGGATGGAAAAGGACAGCTTTAATTTTGGCGGAACGGAGAATTCAATTTCTTCAAATTATAGCTTGAGTGACACTCTTGGGGAGTTTGCGTCGGGAGATTTGTCGGGGACTCTTTACGCGGTTAAGGCCGGTTATCGCGCGGCGGCCGGGGATTACACAATTACAATTTCGGCGCCAGAGAATATATCTTTGGCTGGATTGACGACGACCGGCGGGCAATCAGATGGCAGTGGAAGCTGGACGGTAACAACGAACGATCCGAATGGCTACTTGTTGTATATTAGCGCTGGCGCTGTGCCGGCGTTGCAAAGCGCGGGTGACAGTTTTGCTGATTATACGCCAGCTTTAGTTGGTGTGCCTGATTTTGGCTGGTCGGTTGGCTCAACTGCTTCTGAGTTTGGCTTCACTGTTTCCGGCAGTGATGTGGCGGCCGCTTTTAAAAACAATGGTTCAGTTTGCAATGTTGGTTCTGAAATTACCGCTGATCGTTGTTGGTATAACTTATCAACCTCTGATTATCTAATTGCCTCTAACAATGATGCCAACAATCCAGCCGGGACGGTTACAACTGTAAAATTCAGGGCCGAAATCGGCAGCGGAAAAACCCAAACAGTGGGCTCTTATTCGGCGGACATTACCTTAATCGCTTTAAGTCAATAAAGTGTTTAATTTCAAAAAAAATTTTATTCTGTTTTTGCTTTTATTTTTGTTTGTAACTCCTTTTGTTCTTGGGGCAGAGACGGACTCAGTTCAAGTTGGTTTGGAAGTTACCTCCGGTTCTGGAATTAGCGGTTGTACCGATCCTTCTGCTAGCAATTATAGTTCAAGCGCCACAATTGACGATGGTAGCTGTGCTTATGGTGGTGAACCGACACCGCCTAAAGATGTTTATGGTTGCACTGATGAAGAAGCTTTAAATTATGACTCAACTGCCACTGTTGATGATGGTTACTGCCAGTATCCAAGTGTGCCAAATGTTACAAATTTTTCGGTAATTTATAAAGAAGACAAAAATGAAGCTTTTTTGTCTTGGCGTAACCCCAAAAAAGACTTTTCGCTTGTTAGAATAGTTCGTTTGGAGGGGGGAATTCCCAATAATCCAAGTGAGGGCGTTCTTATTTTCCAAGGCAAGGGTCAATCGGCTAAAGACAGCGGGGTTGCGACTGGCAGCTTATATTATTATGCCGCTTTTGTTAAAAATAAGAAGGGAGAATTTTCTTCTGGCGCGATCGCCTCTCTTGATCTAAGGGGAGAAGAAACGGAGGAGGAGAAAGAGGAGGTTGAAGAAACGGAGGAGAAAGAGGAAGAAAAGGAATCTGAAAATAAAGAAGGAAAATCTGACGGGGAAGATGGGGGGAGAAAAGAAACAATGGATCCTTTTATTGGTTTGCCCCTGGCCACTTCCACCCCCTTGAGTGAAGCCTCTTGGTTTTTGCGTTTGCTCCAACCGGGCGAGCCAATCAAGCTCTTTAATCGTGGGGAAACAGTTTACATTAAGGGGGGTAAAACTCTGACTTTGGAAATGAATTACAAGCAGGTGCCCAAAGTTTTAAAAACAATCGGCGTAACTTTTGTGGACACAGAAAACCCGCAAGATGTGACGGCAGTCATCTTGCGGGTTTCGGCTGATAAAAAAGTTTACCGCGCGACTGTGCCGGCTTTTAAATATGGAGGTGTTTACGAAATGTATATTTATTTGATTGACTACAACAACCAAACAATTGTCCCGACGAGAGGTAAGATCTCGGTTTCGGGGACAAAGCGTCCGGGTGCCGAGCTTTTGTCTCTGACGGTTGAGGCGGTGGCGCCAACGGTGGTTGCCTCCGGTTTGGCGGTGGGTTTTTTCCCCACATTGGCTGATACCTTTAATTATTTGGTTCGTTTGCTTGGTTACTTATTTGGCCGGCGGAAAAAAGCTAAGCCTTGGGGCACAGTTTATGATTCGGTCACCAAACGGCCTCTTGATCCGGCCTACGTTTCAATAGAGCCAGTCGGCGGTGGCAAAGAAATAACCAGCGCTATCACGGATATTGATGGACGGTTTGGCTTTTTGTTACCTGCCGGCAATTATCTAGTCAAGGCAAACAAAACTCATTACCAATTTCCATCGCAAAAATTGGCTGGCCAAAGGGTGGATGAGCTTTACGATAATTTGTATTTTGGCCAACCCTTGGCAACTGAAGGCGAGGAAGTTATAAACCTTAACATTCCAATGGACCCTATTGGTTTTGACTGGAACGAGTTTGCCAAAACCAAAACCGATTTTTTCCGTTTCTATTCAAAAAAAGAAATTTGGCGAAACCGGATTTTTAACATGATTTTTTATTTGGGCTTTCTTTTGTCTATTTATACTCTGGTTTTTCGGCCTTCGGTTTTAAACATAATTCTAGCTTTGCTCTATGTGGCGGTTTATATTTTTAATAAGTTGTGGCGTTCTAAATATAAACCGCGGCGTCTTTACAAAAAAGAAACCGGCGAGCCATTGCCTTTTTCTATCATCAGACTGTTTTTGCCGGAAATTAATCAGCAGGTTAAAAATGTCGTGACTGACCAGGTGGGAAATTTTTATATCTTGGTCAGACCGGGGAGTTATTACTACACAGTGGAAGAAAAATTGCCTGACGGTTCTTATCAGAAAATTTATCAATCTGAACCGCTAGAACTGAAGAAAGGCGTGTTCACCACGGACCTGCGTGTCTAAGGCAGATAAGACACAGATCTTCGCGGATGAAACGCGGATGGGCAGCTTTTAACTATCAGGTTTCAGAAAACAAGATGAAACCCCTACAACTTATCTATCTGCGTTTTTGTCAGCGCAAATCAGTGTTTCGTCTGCATTAGAAGTTTTTGCTTTTTGCCCTCTAATCTAGTATTATTTCTACCGTGCCTGAGGTAACTGACAAATTTATTATTGACGGTTTAGGCGGTCAGCAAACATTGTCCGGTGAGATTGTGGTTGGCGGCGCTAAAAATGCCGCTCTCAAGATTTTGGCTTCCGTCGTGCTTTTTCAGGATGGTTTTATGACCAGCAATGTGCCGGAGATTGAGGACGTGTTTCGGATGCTTGATTTGTTGGTCAACCTGGGTGTTAAAGTAAACAAAAAAGACAAAGGTGTTTACCAGCTTGACGCCAGCGCGATTTCCAATAAGCCGCTTTGGTCAGAGATTGCCAAGCGAATGCGCGCTTCAATTGTTTTGACTGGACCCTTGTTGGCGCGTTTTGGCGAAATATCATTTCCTTATCCGGGTGGTTGCGTGATCGGTAAACGGCCGGTTGATTTATTTTTGTCTGGCTTTGAAAAAATGGGCGCGACCATAACGGAAACGGAAGGTGTTTTTTGGGTCAAAGCGCCAAGAGAGGGTCTTTGGGGAGCTGAAATATTTTTCAAAAATCAAAGTGTCACGGCCACGGAAACTTTTCTAATGACCGCGGTTTTGGCCAAGGGCAAGACAGTGTTAAAAAATTGCGCTTTGGAACCGGAGGTTGCCAGTTTGGGTGAATTTTTAAACGAGTGTGGCGCCAAAATTTCGGGTTTGGGCACGTCAACAATTACAATTGAAGGCAACGGGCTTTTGACTGGCGGCAGACATGAATACAAAACAATCCCTGATCGGATTGAGGCTGGCAGTTTTATTATTTTAGGAGCTTTGGCCGCCTCTGACCTGAAAGTGGTCGGTTGTGAACCAAAGCACCTGGACGCTCTCATCAATTTGTTGCGTGAAAGCGGAGTGTCGCTTGAAGTTGGGGAGAACTTTGTCAGGGTCGGAAGTAGCAAGAAAAAATACCAAGCGGTAGATGTGAAGACTCATGAGTATCCTGGTTTTCCGACTGATTTGCAGGCACCCCTCGCAATTTTCTTGTCTCAGGCGAACGGCGAGAGTTTTATTTTTGAAACTATTTTTGAAGGGCGTTTAAATTATTTAGAAGCATTGTCGCGAATGGGTTTGGAAGCTAAAAATTTGGACACTCACCGAGCGATTATTTATGGACCACGTAAATTAGAGGGTAAGGAAATAGAAAGTCCAGACCTGCGCGCCGGCTTGGCTTACGTTTTGGCCGCGATTGTCGCTTCTGGTCGGTCCGTCGTCCATAACGTCAAATACATTGACCGTGGTTATGAAAAAATTGAAGAACGTTTCCAAAAAATTGGCATCAAAATAGAAAGAATAAAATAAAATTGGTTATTTTTATATTATATTTACCACTTCACGTCAAGTGGCTATTTCTCATTTTTTGGGCTAAAATGAGGACAATTAGCTTTAGTTTTTACATTTTAATTTTTAAATTTTACATTTATTGCCGTGGCGATGTTTATCAAAAAATTAGGGATAGATTTAGGGACGGCTAACACCTTGGTTTACGCGCCAAATAAGGGGATTGTTCTGAATGAACCTTCAGCGGTGGCGATGTCTGAACCTGATAATAAAGTTGTTGCTGTTGGCACTGAAGCCAAAGAAATGGTTGGCAAAGCGCCTGACAACATTCATGTTTACAGGCCGATGAAGGATGGAGTGATTGCCGATTACCGTGTCACCGAGGCGATGCTTCGTTACTACATCAGCAAGGCGTTGGGGAAACTGAATTTTTTCAAGCCGGACGTGATGGTGTCTGTGCCGGCCGGGGTTACCTCCACCGAACGACGAGCGGTGATAGAGGCGACTATGCGTGCCGGCGCTAAAAACGCTTATGTGGTCAAAGAACCTATTTTGGCGGCCATCGGCGCCGGTATCCCGATTTATGAGGCTCGCGGTCATATGATTGTAGACATTGGCGGCGGAACCACTGATGTGGCGGTCATTTCGTTGGGCGGGATAGTGGCTTCCACGTCGGTCAAACACGCTGGTAATAAAATTGACCAGGCAATCGCCGATTACATAAAAAAGACTTTTAATTTGGCAATTGGCGACAAGACTGCTGAAGAAGTAAAAGCTTCTATCGGCTCGGCCATCCCGGTGGAAGAGGAATTGGTCTACTTAATCAAGGGTCGTGATTTTATGACCGGTTTGCCGCGTTCAGTGGAAGTGCGGACCAATGAAATTGTGCGGGCGATGGACAACGAATTAAAGGAGATCCTTCGGGCGATCAAGGTGGTTTTTCAAGAAACTCCGCCCGAACTGGCCGCCGACATTATTGACCAGGGGATTACGATGACTGGCGGTTCATCGCAACTTCGCAATTTGTCCGAATTGGTTTATCGCAAGACCGGGGTTAAGGCTTACTTGGCGGATGAAGCGCTTTTTTGTGTGGCCAAAGGGACCGGCATTGCCTTGGAACACCTTGGCACCTACAAGAAGAGCATCATCAGCAAACGTTAATTTTGTCGGTTCTTGGTTTTTGCGTTCTCGTTTTTTTAAATGCTAAATGGATTTTTTAAATAATTCCAATTTACATCATGCTTATCTTTTGGTGGGACGACCGGAGGACTTTTTGCCCAAGCTTCGTTTGTTGCTTTCGGAACGATTAGGGCTGGTCAACCTCTTGGCTAGTCCGGATTACATTGAAGAAAGTTATTCTTTATTTGGAATTAAGGATAGCCATTCTCTCAGACAGCGACAGATTTTGAGCGCCTTTGGTCAAAATGGCCGTTTCTTTGTTTTGACGATAGATTCGGCCACGATTGAGGCGCAGAACGCGCTCCTCAAGACTTTTGAAGAGCCAACCAAGGGGACACATTTTTTTGTCATCTTGCGCTCGGAAGATGTTTTTTTGCCGACATTGAAGTCCCGTTTTTTTGTCATTCGTTCCGGCGAGTCGCGCGGAAGCCAAGGGGATGACGGGATGGTTGCCAGTTTTCTTAAACTTTCTCCGGTTGCGCGCCTGGAATATGTCAAAAAAAATTTTATCAGAAACAAAACAATTGGCAAAGGTGAAGTTTTTCGTTTTTTGGATGATTTGGAGAGAGAGTTGTATGGAGGTTTCCGGTCTGTTGGACGAGGGAATGGCCTAAAAAGTTTGGCGGTCGTTAGCCAAGCCAAAAAACATCTTGCCAGTCCGCGGTCTTCACTTCGTTTGATTTTGGAAAACCTGGCGTTGACGATTTAAGGATTTTAATAACTCAAGTGTTAACTTTGAAGTTTCCCTGAATCTTTTTTGATTTCGGCTTTACGCTTGTTATTTTTTGGTCTATTATTAACTTAATTAAGAGCTAACTTTGTATCAATGTATAATTTTTTGCCATTTAAAAATCATTTACAAGAGATAGAAGAGTGGCTTGGTCGCGAATATTTGAGTGTGCGGACTGGCAAGGCCACGCCGCAGGTTTTAGACGGTGTCATGGTTGAGTCTTATGGCTCAAAAATGCCGATTAAACATATTGCCAACATTTCCATTGAGGATGCCAAAACTCTCAGAGTTACGCCGTGGGACAAGAATCAAATAAAAGATATCCAAACGGCGATAGAAAAGTCCAATTTGGGATTATCGGCGGCGCCAAATTCCGACGGTTTGCGTTTGTCATTTCCCGCTTTGACCGAAGAAAGGCGGAAAATGTTGATGAAGTTGGTAAATGAGAAAATGGAAGAAGCGCGAGTGTCGGTTCGCAAGGAACGAGAGAAGGTTTGGAGTGACATTCAAGAGCAAGAAAAGGCCGGTCAAATTTCTGAGGATGATAAATTTAAGGCCAAAGATGAATTGCAAAAAATTATTGATGGCGTGAACAATAAAATTGCCGAACTGGCCGAACGCAAAGAAAAAGAAATTTTTGGTTAGTCGAGGTGTTATTTGTGTTTTTCTCGCTTTGTTTTAGAAAGTTTTAGCTTTAATTTCTGATTTTTAATTTAACAATATGACCGTTATTATCTTCATCATTATTTTGGCGATTTTGATTTTTACTCATGAACTGGGTCATTTTTCGGCTGCCAAAAAATTTGGCATCAGGGTGGACGAGTTTGGTTTTGGTTTTCCACCAAAACTGCTTAGCTTTAAGAAGGGGGAGACGGAGTATTCAATCAACCTGATTCCGATTGGCGGGTTCGTCAAGATTTTTGGTGAGAATTCGGATGAAGAATCAGAGAGTGGCCCGGATAATGCGCGGAGCATGATCCACAAGCCGCGTTATATTCAGGCCGTTGTCTTGGCCGCCGGTGTCTTTTTGAATCTGGTTTTGGCCTGGGGGCTTTTTTCGGCCAGTCTTTTTATTGGTATGCCGGTCGCTTTGGCCGATTTGCCGGCTGGAGCGCAAATAAAAGAAGAAAGGCTTTTGATTACCAGTGTGGTAAAAGATTCACCGGCAGACTTGTCGGGCCTATTGGCGGGGGACACTATTTTATCGCTTTCCAATGATGCCGCGAAAGTCGTTTTGCCGACCACCGAAGAGGTGCAAGATTTTTTGCAAGCCAGGGAAAATCGTCCGGTAGAGGTCGCTTACTCTCGGGGTGGCGGCGAAGAGTTGGAAGAGGGAATTTTAACGGTGGTGCCTAAGGCGGGGGTGGTTGGCGAAAAGGCCGGCATCGGTGTCTCAATGGAACGAGTTGGTATCGCGCGCTTGTCTTTCTTTCAATCAATTATCACTGGTCTTGAATTTACTTACCGCATGACGATTGTGACAGTTGTCGGTTTTGTCGATTTTGTCATCAGTTTGTTTACGGGTGGCAGTCAGGCTTTGGCGGAGGTGGCCGGTCCAATTGGTTTGTTTGGGATGGTTGCGGATATCAGCCAACTTGGTTTGGTTTATCTGATTAATTTTACCGCCGTTATTTCTATCAACTTGGCGGTTCTAAACTTGTTGCCGTTTCCGGCTCTGGATGGCGGCCGCTTGCTTTTTTTGGCCATTGAAGCTGTTAAGGGCTCACGTCTTAACCCCAAAATCGCCAATACCTTGAATGTGGTCGGTTTCTCCTTGTTGCTGCTCTTGATGGCCGTGGTGGCGGTGAGCGACATTTTGAAAATAATTTAAGGTCAATGGTATAAGCCAACATCCTGGAATTGTGTCAAGTAATTTGACTGTTCCAGGATATTTGAGACAGTTTCTTTACGAACCTCTTTTTTTGGTTTAAGATGAGCATATGTTTCAGTCTCAATTATTCTCAAAAACCAGGCGGGAAGATCCTAAGGGTGAAGTTTCCCAAAATGCTAAATTGTTGATTCGGGCCGGTTTTATCCATAAGGAGATGGCGGGCGTTTATTCTTATTTGCCACTTGGTTTGAGGGTTCTGAATAAAATAAACGACATCATTCGTAAAGAGATGGATGCTTTGGGGGCCGTGGAGCTTGAATTGACCGCTCTGCAGAATCCGTTGCTTTATGAAAAGACTGACCGTTGGAGCGGCGACAAGGTGGATATTTGGTTTAAGACCGAGCTGCAGACCGGTGGCGAGCTGGGTCTTGGTTTTACCCACGAAGAGGCAATTACCGAATTGCTAAAGAACCACGTTAGTTCATATAAAGATTTGCCGCGTGCTATTTATCAAATTCAGACCAAGTTTCGCAATGAGACTCGCGCCAAGAGCGGTATTTTACGCGGGCGCGAATTTTTGATGAAAGATCTCTATTCCTTTCATGTTTCCGAAGAGGACCTGGACAATTTTTATGACAAGGTCAAGGGCGCTTATGAAAGAATTTTTGAACGGATTGGTTTAGGCGACTCAACCTATATCACTTTTGCGTCCGGCGGTGTCTTTAGTAAATATAGTCACGAGTTTCAGACTTTGAGCGAAGCGGGTGAGGATCTGATTTATTTGTCAGAGGGAAAAAAGCTGGCGGTTAATAAAGAAGTTTTGAATGATGAAACTTTGTCCGAATTGGGTCTTTCTCGCGAGGAGCTGTCTGAGAAAAAATCCATTGAAGTTGGCAACATTTTTAAACTAGGGACTCGCTTTTCTCAGCCCCTTGGACTTTACTTTAAAGATGAAAAAGGAGGGTCGTGGCCGGTCGTGATGGGCTGTTACGGTCTTGGCCCAGCGCGCATAATGGGGGTGATTGCCGAAATCAAATCTGATAATAAAGGTTTGGTCTGGCCACGCGCCGTGGCGCCGTTTGATATTCATCTGGTAATCTTGGGGAAAGAAGTTGAATTGTCGGGTGACCGCGAGGCTTTGACGGAGACCGCCAAGACAGCCTTGGAAATCTATGAGGAGTTAACGGCAAGCGGGAAAGAGGTTTTGTGTGATGACCGCGATTTGTCGGCTGGTGAAAAGTTGGCCGACGCCGATTTGCTCGGCATTCCTTTTCGTTTGGTGATTAGCGATTCAGCGATCAAGAAAGGGAAGTTTGAGTTAGTTGACCGAGCAACGGGGGAAATTGAATACTTATCGGAAGCGGAATTGCTAAATAAAGTTCGGTAAGTTAAGTCTAGATTAAAAATTAAAAAGTCAGGTTCTGTTAAATTACAAACAAACTTATAATTTATTTTAGTTCTCAACTTCTAATTCCTATTGCAAGATGTGGTACGATAGATTTTTTAAAAATTTGACAACTGATGTGGGGATAGACCTTGGCACGTCTACGACCTTGATGTACATCAAGGGTCATGGGATTGTTTTGACGGAACCATCAATCGTGGCGATCAACCAAAAGACTGGCCGAGTGGTGGCGGTTGGGGATGATGCCAGTGAAATGATTGGTCGCACCCCGGCGCACATTCAAGCGATTAAGCCGCTGGAAAATGGTGTTATTTCAAATTTTGAGGTGGGTGAGGAAATGATTGCTTGCTTTTTGCGCAAAGCCCTGAGTTCAGTTGGGAAGGCATATTTTCGACCACGGGTGGTGGTGAGTGTGCCTTCAGACATCACCAACGTGGAACGGCGGGCAGTGCGAGACGCGGTGATGAACGCCGGCGCGCGCGAAGTCCATATTGTGGAATCGCCGATGGCCGCGGCCATTGGCATCAATATTCCGGTCTATGACCCGGTTGGTAACATGATTGTGGATATTGGCGGTGGCACCACCGACATTGCTGTCATTTCGCTGGGTGGCGTTGTGCGTTCCAAAAATTTACATATCGCCGGTGAGAAATATAACCAAGATATTGTGAATTATATTCGCGACGAATTCAAAATTTTGCTTGGTGAAAAAACTGCCGAGGAAGTAAAAGTTTCCATTGGCGCGGTCCTTAAGCAACCAGTGCCGGGTGAAGCTTTGATTCGCGGACGAGACCTGGTAACCGGTTTACCACGTGAAGTGGCGGTGACCGACTCTGATATTCGCGAGGCAGTATTCAATTCAGTTGTTTTGTTTGTGGACGCGGTAAAGGAAGTTTTGGAATCTACCCCGCCGGAAGTAGTTTCAGATATTATGCGTCGGGGGGTTATTTTGGTCGGGGGCGGTTCCCAGGTGAGAGGCTTGGCCGAGCTCTTGGAAAAAGAGATTGAGATACCAATCCATTTGGCGGAAGACCCGGGAACGGCGGTGGTAAGGGGTACTGGTGTTATTTTGGACGACTTTGAATCACATCGCGACATTCTTATTGATAATGAAGATGATTTACCCCCAAGATGACTTTTTATAGTTACCGCAAAAAGAGTCGAAATTGGCAAAAACCGGTGATTGTTTTAGTGGTAATTTTGGGCTTGCTACTTATAGGTAATTTTTTGGCGCAAAAGTTTTTTCCAGCGGCGGCCAGCGTTGCTTCGCCATTTGGCAAGGTGGCTGATGAAGCCGGGTCTGGCTGGCTCAACTTTTTTGCTTTTTTCCGGGCTAAAGAGGACCTTCTTCGCGAGAACGAAAAACTGGCGCGCGAAAATTTTGATTTAAAATTAGCCTTGGTCAATCGTCGGGGATTGGAAAAAGAAAACCGTGAATTAAAAAGATTGCTCGATCTTTCTAATCAGGAAAGTAAAAAATCAATTGTGGCCAAAGTCTTGTTGACCCCAAACGTGATTGCGAGCGGGGTTGTGACATTGGATGTTGGACGAAAAAACTCTGAGATTAAACCCGGCGATCTGGTGGTTTACAACGATAAGGTTTTACTGGGCCGAGTTTTGGAAGTGCGGGATTACCACACGAAAGTTGGACTAGTTTCTACCAATAAAGCCATTTCGGTTTTGATTGGCAAAGAAAATTTGCCGGCGGAAGCCACTGGTTTGGGCGGCGGAAACTTTTCTATCACTTTGCCTAAGGGCGCTGAGGTGGTCAAGGGCGACGTGGTAATCGCGCCTGAGTATGGAGGTTACTTGTTGGGGTTGGTGGATGTGATAAAAAAAACCAATGCTGATCCTTTCCAAACAATTCTTTTCAACGCGCCGATAAATATTTTTCAGATTAAGTGGGTTGAGGTTTATGCTGTTTAGATTTGGCGCCGCCTTTATCTTGATGGTTTCAGCTCTTTTTTTCCCGTGGTGGTTAAACTTGGTTTTGCTTTTGGTTTTTATTTTTAGCTTTCCAAATTTTTACGAAGCAACGATCGGCGCTTTTTTGTTTGATGTCTTGCGCCAACAACCAGAAACTATTTGGCCGGCGATGTCCGTTACCGCCGGAGTGATTTTGTTAGTTTATTTGAGCGAGCTTGTGAAGCGGCGAGTTGTTTTCTACCATTAATCGGTTATTATTTAAATATGTTTTATCGTTCACGTCTCAAATCACGAGAGCTTAACCCTGATGAGGTTTTCCTTGATTCAAGCAATTTGCCGGAGTTTGATAACCAGCAGTTTGAAGGCCGTTTGGAGAAGGCGATTAGCCGAAAGACCATTCTTTTTTTTCTTTTGATTTGTTTGGGGATTTTTATTATTTTTGTTTTGCGAACCGGCTATCTTCAGTTGGCCAAGGGTGAATACTACGCCAACCGAAGCTTGAATAATACCCTGAACTTGTTAACGATTTTTCCGGAACGCGGAAACATTTACGACCGCAACGGCGAAGAGTTGGCTTGGAACGACCAAGGTCGAAAATATAGCGACAATCCAGCTTTCAGTCATATCCTTGGTTATTTGGGCTATCCTTCGCCGGAGGATATGGCCCAAGAACTTTATGAGTCTAAGGAATTGTCCGGCAAAAGTGGCGTGGAGAAGCAATACAACAAAGAATTGGCGGGTGTTAAGGGGGTAAAAATTATTGAGGTGAATGCACGAGGGGAAGTGGCTTCTGACCATGTGATTAACCAGCCGCAAAGCGGCAAGGATTTGACCCTGGCCATTGACCACAAAGTGCAAGCTAAACTTTATGAAATAATTGGCAATGTGGTGGCCGATCGTGGTTTTACGGCCGGTAGCGGGGTTATTGTTGATACTCAAACTGGTGAAATTTTGGCGATGGCCAGCTACCCGGGTTATGACCCAAATGCCATTTCGCTTGGCAACGACCCGGTAAAAATAAATTCTTATTTCGGTGACAGCCGTAACCCGCTCTTAAACCGTTTGGTTCTCGGATTGTATACGCCGGGGTCGGTTTTTAAGCCGTTTATGGCCGCGGCCGCTTTGGCGGAAGGGGTCATTGAACCGCAAAAAACCATTTATAGCGCCGGCCAACTTGAAGTGGTCAATCCTTATAATCCAAAATTAAAAACGATTTTCAAAGATTGGAAAGCGCACGGCGCCGTGGATATGCGAAAAGCCATTGCCGTTTCATCAAACGTTTACTTCTATGTAATTGGTGGCGGCTTTGGCGATCAGAAGGGTTTGGGTATAAAAAACATTAAAAAATATGCTGAGATGTTCGGCTTGGCTCGTCTGACCGACATTGACTTGCCCAGTGAAGCGGTGGGGTCTATTCCGAGTGTTGAATGGAAGGCCAAGAATTTTGACGGCGAGCCGTGGCGAGTCGGCGATACCTATCACACAGTAATTGGCCAGTATGGCGTTTTGGTAACGCCTTTGCAAATGGCCAGGGCTTACGCGGCGATTGCCAACGGTGGCAAACTGATAAAACCGACCGTGCGGAAACTGGCTTCGCCAAAAGAGATTCAAATAGTAGCTTCCCTGCCGATTGAAGCCAAAGATTTAAAGATAGTCAGAGAGGGGATGAGGCAGGGCGTGTTGGAGGGGACGGCGGCCGGCTTGAACACACCGTCTGTCAAAATTGCCGCCAAGACTGGTACCGCTGAATTGGGGGTAAGCAAAGAAAAGGTCAATTCTTGGGTGACTGGTTTTTTCCCTTATGACACCCCGCGTTATTCGTTCGTGGTCGTGATGGAAAAAGGTCCGCGCAGTAATACGATCGGCGGGGTCTTTGTCATGCGACAATTATTTGATTGGATGAAAATTTATACTCCGGAATATTTGGAAGATACCGACCTTTCCTTAAGGGGCGAAGCGGCAAATCTTCCCCACGATTAATGCCTCTCATTCGTGATATTCGCATTGTATTGCCCATTGATTTTTCCATGAACTTGGGCTATTATTGTCATAATATGGCTAAAAAAACGCAATATTTGAGTGAAGAAAAATATCATGAACTTGAGGCGGAATTGGCTCATCTGAAAGTCGTGGAACGCAAAAAAAATGCCGAAGATTTGGAATACGCCAAGTCGCTTGGTGATTTGTCGGAAAATGCTGAATATCACGAAGCGCGCGAAAGACAGGCTGATGTGGAAGACCGAATTGCGCAGATTGAATACTCTCTCAAAAACTCGCAAATTGTCAAAAGTCATCATAGCGGTCAGGTGGAGGTTGGCACAACGGTAACAGTTGACAAAAATGGCCAGGCGGAAACCTATCAAATAGTGGGCGCGGAAGAAGCTGACATGGCAGCCGGCAAAATTTCTTATGAATCGCCTTTGGGCTCGGCTTTGCTTGGCTACAAAAAAGGCGAGGAGGTTGCGGTTGTAACACCAAAAGGCAAAACCAAGTACAAAATAGTAGACATAAAATAAAAGTCGGAAAAATTTCCGGCTCTTATTTTGGACTTCAATTTTTGCCGCTTTTTGCTATACTATATTTTATATCAGTTTTCTTGGTTTTTAACTTATAATTTCTAATTTTTAACTTAATTTATGGCTTCTCTTGAAGAAATACGCAAAGAACGCCTGCGCAAGTTGGACTTGCTCAAGCAAGCCGGTTTTGAACCTTATCCGGCCAAGACGGAAATTACGCATTCATTGTCAGAAAGCTTAAATCGTTTTGACGAATTAGCCACCGAACAGGTCAAACTGACTGTTGGTGGACGAGTGATGGCTTTGCGTATTCAAGGGGCCTTGGCCTTTTTTGATTTATTTGATGGCACCAGTAAGCTTCAAGCGCTTTTTAAGAAAGATGATGCGCCGGAAAAATTTAAATTACTGGAAGAGACAGTTGACATTGGCGATTTTGTCCAAGTTTCGGGCACTTTGTTTGTGACCAAGCGAGGTGAAAAGACGATTGCGGCCGAAGATTGGAAGATGCTCGCCAAAAGTTTGCGACCCTTGCCAGAAAAGTGGGCTGGTCTGCAAGACGAAGAAGAAAAATTGCGCAAACGTTATTTGGATATTTTGACTGATCCTGAGACTCGAAATATTGTGGAGAAACGATCCATCTTTTGGCAGACCATTCGTCAGTTTTTGCTTGAGCGCGGTTTCAAAGAAGTAGATACGCCAATCTTGGAAAATATACCTGGCGGCGCTGAAGCGAGGCCGTTTGTGACTCATCACAATGCTTTGGATTTGGATGTTTATTTGCGAATCGCACCGGAACTTTGGCTTAAGCGGCTCTTGGTGGCTGGCCTGCCCAAAGTGTTTGAAATCGGACGAGTTTTCCGTAATGAGGGGATTGATGCCGAGCACCTGCAAGATTATCAAGCGATGGAATTTTACTGGGCTTATGCTGATTACGAACAGGGGATGAAATTGGTAGAAGAACTTTACCGAGAAATTGCCGAGAAAACTTTCGGTACACTCAAATTTAAAATTAGAGACTTTGAAGTAGATTTGGGTAAAACTTGGGAGCGGTATGATTATTCTGAAATTATCAAAGAAAAAACTGGCATTGATATCGCGAAGGCTGATTTGGCGGCAATAGAACAGAAATTAAACGAACTGGGAGTTGATTATGACAAAGAGGGCTTTAATCTAAATCGGGCGATTGATAATCTCTGGAAGTATTGCCGCAAACAAATTGCCGGCCCGGGTTTTTTGGTCAATGTGCCGGTGATGATGGAACCTTTGGCTAAGCGTCGGGTTGACAATCCGAATTTAGTGGAACGTTTTCAAGTAATATTGGCCGGTTCGGAAAACGGTAAGGGTTTTAGTGAACTCAATGATCCGCAAGATCAACTTGGGCGTTTTGAAGAACAAGACAAATTACGTGTCGCCGGTGATGAAGAAGCACAACGTAAAGATGATGATTTTATTGAAGCGATGGAGTATGGCATGCCACCGGCTTGCGGTTTTGGTTTGAGCGAAAGACTCCTCAGCTTCCTCTTGGACAAACCGGTTCGCGAGGGACAAATATTCCCACTTTTACGACCTAAAAAATGATTTACTCCAAAAACAGAGAGAGGGTAACCCTCTCCCTGTTTTCTCTCTGTTTTTAATATGATATTGGTCACAATTTTTTTGGTTTTTCGTTATAAATAATACGCAATCACTTGTTGTTTGTTTGAATATGAAAAAAATATTTTACATTTTTTTGTTTGGTTTGGTTTTGTTTCCGTTTGCTTCTTGGGCACAGACGGATAAACTAGAATTTTCAGTCTGGGTGCCATATTGGAAAAAAACTGCCGCGACGGCAGAAGTTAAAAATCATTTATCACAACTTTCGACAATTAGTCCTTTTTCGTTTGAAATGACAGCTGATGGCCAAATCCGTGACGCCATGAAAATAGACGAAGCCCCTTGGACGGAAATGATAACGGCCGCGCGAAAGCAGGGGGTGAAGGTTGTCCCTTCAATTATGTGGTCTGATGGCGCGATGATGGACAAAATTTTTCGTAATCGCAATTTGCGTGAGGCTCACATCAAAGATATTGTTGATTTAGTGGTAACGGGCAAGTTTGACGGTATTGACATAGATTACGAGAACAAGCCGGCCTCCTCTTACTATGGTTTTGCCGCCTTTTTGCGTTCGTTGTCGCTCAAGTTGCAGGCTCGAAACAAAACTTTGGTTTGCACCATTGAACCGCGCTTCGCGCCGACTTCCAAGTATCGTGAGGTACCGACCGATATTCAATACGCCAATAATTACCCGGCGATCAACAAGTATTGTGATGAAATTCGGGTAATGACTTATGAACAAACTACCGCTGACTGGAAGTTGACCAACCAAAAAATAAAATTGGGTTACTACCAGCCCTTGGCGGACGTGGCCTGGGTGAGCAAGGTGGCCGTTTTTACCAGCCAGGAAATCAACCGAGAAAAGATGGTGTTAGGAGTGGTCAATTACGGATATGAATATGAAGTGACGGATAATGGTTCAATTTATAATTACAAACGTTTGCGGAGCTTAAGTTATCAGGCCGCCATGGAGTTGGCCAAGGCCGAAGGGGTAACTCCCAAGAGAAACAGTGCCGGTGAATTATCCTTTGCTTATAAGAAAGACGGCGCAACGAGGCTAGTGTGGTTTTCGGATGCGCAAGCGATTGCTGACAAAGTGGCTTTGGCCAAAAAGCTCGGAGTGAAAGGAGTGGCTCTTTTCCGCCTTGATGGCGAAAGCGACCCAAAACTATGGCGCGCGTTAAAATAAGTTAAAATTTCCAGCCAGCGCAATGGGCAGAGATGAGTATGAAATGAATGAATGGGGGAGAATCAAAATTTAAAAGCTCTGACTCCTAGAGTCAGAGCTTTTAAATTTTCCCAAACGGAATTTTTGAGCAGAGTCACTGTTTCGGTTTTTTCTTTAAAAAATTGCAAACATCCCCGGTTGATTATTAAGTTACAGTGAATTCTTGTTGCTGTTTTTAGCCTTGTGTTTCACGCCTTTTGGGTTCAAAGAGGTAATTTTAGCAGTTATCCACAACATTTTATTTGCCCAAGTGGTGTCCGGTGGTATAAAATGTCTATGTGGTGGGATGAAGTGGGTCAATGCATTTTCAGGTAAAAATGCTTATCAAATCAAATTTTTTCTTAAAAATTTGATTTAGAAAAAAAGGGGAGTTTGCTTCGTTTCACGCTCAAAGATTATGCTTATCGGCGAATTCAAACACACCATAGACGACAAAAAACGGATTTCCGTTCCGGCCAACTTTCGCAAAGAAATTGGCCGTAAGGTTGTAGTCACGAGAGGATTGGACAATTGTCTTTTCCTCTACACACTTGAAGGCTGGAAAAAAGTGGTGGAACAACTTAACACTTTGCCAATGACTCAAGGCGCTTCGCGCGGTTTTAATCGTTTTATTTTTGGCGGCGCTTTTGAGGCCGACATAGACACTATGGGGCGAATTTTAATTCCTGATCACTTGCGAGACTTTGCCGATTTAAAGAGCAAGGTGGTTATCGTTGGCTTAAACGACCGAGTAGAAATCTGGGACGAAAAGAAGTGGAAAGACCATATTGATAAGGTGGAAAAGCAAGCTGATGTTTTGGCTGAGAATCTGACAAATATCGGAATCTTGTAGTATGCACGTTCCTGTTCTTTTACAACCAACAATTGAGGGATTGCGTTTGCAAAGCGGCGAGACCGTTCTGGACGCCACGCTTGGTTTAGGTGGTCATGCTAAAGCTATTTGTGAGCAAATCGGATCAACTGGTACTTTGATTGGGCTGGACCAAGACCCTGAGACGCTTGAGCTAGCCAAACGAAACTTGGAGGCTTGCCCGGGTCAGAAAATGTTCGCCTTAGGCAATTTCCGTCGTTTGTCTGAAATTTTACAAAAAGTTGGGGTCGCCCAAATTGATGCAGCATTGTTTGACCTCGGTTTCAGTTCGTTTCAACTGGACCGGTCGGGCCGCGGTTTTACTTTTCAGAAAGATGAACCGTTGCTGATGACCTTGAGTGGTGACGTTCAGTCCAGTGTTTTGACAGCTGCGGAAATTGTCAACACTTGGTCGGAAGCGAGTTTGGCCGATATCATTTATGGCTATGGTGAAGAACGCGCCGCGCGGAAAATTGCGGCCGCCATTGTGACCGCCAGAGAAGAAAATGAAATCAGAACCACTTTCCAGTTGGCCGAAATCATCAAAAAGGCGCTCGGCCCGCGCGGTCGGTTTGGCCGAATTCATCCGGCGACTAAGACTTTTCAAGCTTTGCGGATTACGGTTAATGACGAATTGGGCGCGTTCAAAGAAGGTCTAGGAGCGGTTTGGGAGGCCTTGTCGGTTGGCGGTCGGGTCGCGGTCATTACTTTTCATGGTCTAGAGGCCAGATTGGTCAAGGAGTTTGTCAGGACAAAAAAAGAAGCGGGGGAGTTGGAACTTTTAGTCAAAGCCACAAAACCGGATCGCGCGGAGGTTTTGGCCAACCCGCGTTCACGCAGCGCTCAATTGAGGGTTTTCAAAAAAATTAATTAAACATCAGTTATACATTATCAAAAAATTTTTATAAACAAATGAAAGCGCGAGCCATACAACTTGATAATTGGGGTCGAAAAATAACTTGGACGGCAATTGTTGGTATCACCGTTTGCGCCGGCCTTTATGTCTATTTTTTGAGTGACTCGGTTTTTAATACAGCTAAGCGTCGAGAACAAATTGAACAAGCAGCCTTTTTGGAAGCGACCGTCGCCACGTTGGAATCGGATTATTTGGCCAAACTAAGTTTGATAAACTGGGGGTACGCTAAAACACTTGGTTTTGTTGATTCGTCTAACAGCACGACTTACGCCGCGCTTGATCGCTCAGCGGTCAGCATGGTTTCATTGGGTGATGAAATATAACTCCGGTCTCAGGGTTAAATTTTTGGCATTTGGTATTTTTGCCTTGGCGGCTTTATTTATTGTACGCTTATTTTTTATTCAAGTGGTCAAGGCCGACCATTATCGCGCGGAGGCGGATAAACAGCATTTTAGTCCGGGTTCGGCCAGAATATACGACCGAGGCTCTATTTTTTTTACAGACAAAAATGGCAAAAAAATTTCCGCGGCGACTTTGGAAACGTCATATTTGTTAATTATGAATCCGACCTTAATCAAATCCGTGGATGAAGCTTGGCAAAAAGTTTCGCCCTTGGTGGTTATGGATAAAGAAAAATTTTACCAGTCAGCGGCCAAAAAAGGGGATTCTTATGAAGTTTTGGCCGATGGCTTGACCAAAGAAACCGCTGACCGGATTTTAGCCTTACGTTTGAATGCGATTTATCCCATCAAACAGAGGGAGAGGTTTTACCCGGCCGGCCAGAGCGCCGCGCACGTGATTGGCCTAATGGGTTACAAGGGGGACGAATATGCGGGACGTTACGGCTTGGAGAAGTTTTATAATGATACTTTGTCGCGAGAAAAAGATTTATCGTTTGCCAATTTTTTTGTGGAAACTTTTGCGACCTTGAGCAAAACAAAAGACGCGGATAAAGATTCCGCCATTCAGGGAGATATTGTTACCTCTATTGAACCGGTCGTCCAAAAGTTTTTGGAAAGTCAATTGGCCGAAGCGCAAGAACAATACCGGGGAGATTCAGTCGCCGGTATGGTGATGGACCCGCAGACCGGTGAAATAATCGCGATGGCAGCTTGGCCCACTTTTCATCCCGGCGAGAAAATTACCGATTTGTCAGTCTTGCCCAATCCTTTTGTGGAGCATATCTACGAAATGGGTTCCACGATAAAACCGATTGCCATGGCGGCAGCCTTGGACGCCGGCGCAGTCACAACCTCAACTACTTTTAACGATACTGGCTGCATTACGGTCAGTGGCCAAAAAATTTGTAATTACGACGGCAGAGCCAGAGGTGTAGTGCCAATGCAAGAAGTTTTGAACCAATCCTTAAACGTGGGAATGGCTTTTGTGGCTCGTCAACTGGGCCAAGAAAAATTCCGTGCCTACTATGAAGCCTTTGGTTTTGGCGAAAAAACCGGCATTGACTTGCCCGGGGAATTGAACAATCGAATTCAAACAATCTATGAACCTTATGAAATTAATTATGTTACAGCGGCTTATGGTCAGGGCTTGTCTTTTACGCCGATTGCGACCGCGCGCGCGTTGGCCGCGCTTGGTAACGGCGGCAAGCTGATTGAACCTTATATTGTCAAAGAAATCAATTACCAAAATAAATTATCGCGCAAGATTGAACCCAAGATTATAAGGCAAGTGATAAAAAAAGAGACAAGCGAGGAGATTAGCCGGATGTTGGTGGAAGTCGTAGACGAGAAATTGGCCGGCGGCAAAGCTAAGCTGGAACATTATTCGGTTGCGGCCAAAACTGGCACGGCGCAAATGGTGAACCCGGAAACCAGAAAATATTATCCTGACCGTTACCTGCACACTTTCTTTGGTTATTTCCCAGCTTTCAACCCGCGTTTTATCATTTTTATGTATATTAAAGACCCCAAAGGCGTACGTTACTCATCGGAAACTTTGACTGAACCGTTTAGCAATTTGACCAAATTTTTGTTAAACTATTACCAAGTGCCACCAGACCGCTAACAACAGAGACCCCCAATAATTCAAAATTGATGAAAAACACCTTAAAAATGCTCAAAAAGGGCTTTCGGCCAGTCGTTGTCGTTATCTTGCGCTGGGAGGCCAAATTGGTGCTCAAAAAGTATAAACCAAAGATTATTGGAGTGACTGGCAGTGTCGGCAAAACCTCCACCAAGGACGCGATTTATGAAGTAACAAAAAATTATTTGTCGGTGTCTAAAAGCGAGAAGAGTTACAACAGCGCCGATATCGGCGTGGCCCTGACGATTCTGGGTTGTCAATCGGCTTGGTATAGCATCTTGGGTTGGTTGGATATTTTTTTCCACGGTTTGTTTTTAATTATTTTTAAAAAAGATTACCCAAAATGGTTGGTGCTTGAGATTGGCGTGGAATATCCGGGTGAAATCGCGCAAATTGTCAAATGGGTGAAATTTGACCACGCGGTTGTTACTTTTTTGCCGGATATGCCGGTGCACGTAGAGTTCTTTTCTTCACCGGCCGAAGTGATCAAAGAAAAAATGCTTTTGGCCAAGGCAGTCCCAGCCCAGGGCAAAGTTTTAATTAATGCCGATGACAAAAATGTTGCCGCTCATCTTGGAGGCATCAAGGGCGAAATCCTGACTTTTGGTTTTAATGATTTGGCTGATTATCGCGCTGAAGCCCAGGGTGTTTTGTATGACGAAACCGGTTTGCCGAGTGGGTTGACTTTCAAATTTGAACACAACGGCAAGAGTTTGCCAGTGCGAGTTGGCGGGGTTGTCGGCGAGCATCAAATTTATCCAGTCTTGGCAGCTTTGGCGTTGGGAGATATTTTAGGGGTGAACGTAATTGAAATGATTGAAGTTTTAAAAGATTACAAACCGGCGGCCGGACGTTTGCGAGTTTTGCCTGGTTTAAAAAATTCGGTAGTCTTGGACGACACTTACAATTCGTCGCCGGCGGCGGTGGCGGCGGGGCTGAAAACGCTAAGCCTTTTGCAGGTCAAGGGCCGGCGGATTGCGGTTTTGGGCGATATGCTTCAGCTTGGTACCTACGCGCCGGAAGCGCACCGGGAAATTGGTTATCTGGCAGCGGAAGTTTGTGACCTGGTTTACACGGTCGGCTTGCGGTCTAAATTTATTGACGAAGTTTTCATTGAAAAAGGCTTGGGTGAAAAAGTGAGGCATTTTGATGATTCGTTATCGGCTGGTCAGACTTTGCAGAACGAAATAGAGGCAGGGGACGTGATTTTGGTCAAAGGCTCTCAATCAATGCGAATGGAAAAAACAGTGGTAGAAATTATGGCGGAACCGGATAAAAAAGAAAAATTGCTGGTGAGACAAGAAGCGGAGTGGCTCTAACGCAACATTGAGACAAAAATCCAAGCTTTAGGCGCTCGCCCTGGCTTTTGGGCTGATTGCTTCAAAAAACGTTGCGTGGTATAGTAAAATGCGATGCCAGTACCTGGATTTATCCGGACTTGCGGATATAATCCATAAATCCTTTTCCGGCCCTATCGTCTAATGGCTAGGACATCACCCTCTCACGGTGGTAATCGGGGTTCGACTCCCCGTAGGGTCACAAATAGAAACTTCTCGGTCGGAAAGACCAAAATGTGCGGGCGCGCGAAGCGCGCTGTGTGGTGAGGAAATGAATTCTGCCTTGCGAATGCGGGCGAAATCGGAGGGCGGGCAAAATGAGATCGAAATAGTTTTGTTTGAAAGTGCGGGGTTCGTTCCGAAGGAACGGACAAAGTCGCGCATTTCGGCGTACTTTGTACTGCTTGCCAGAAACCCCGCGTGTTTTGAATCCAAAACCCACTTCCGCAGGGGTTCGACCCAATTCTTTCTCTCGGCTCGGACAGATGAAGATTTTGCTTGAAGCGAGATTTTTTGGCGCATTAAACCATCTTTCTTTGCGAGATACGCCTCGCGCTCAATATCACCATTTAGATACAAATCAACAAGCGAATCGAGCTTCGCTTCAAGCTTCTTGAGGTCATTCTTCATCTGTTCGAGACGACTTCCCGAAGCGTATTTTTCGTTATGCTCAAATTCGTCTGTCTTTTTGAGCATATAATCTGTCCACGCTTCGGGAAGTGACACTGATTGAAGCTGTTCCTTTACTTGGAGAGCGAGCGCATCTTCTTGCAAATACTTCTGTAAGCACACGCCGTTCTTTTTCGTGCACCGATAATACCGATAGCGACCGCCACATTTTCCCGTTGCCCACTGAGCAGTAATCATCGAGCCACACTCGCCACAACGAAAAAGTCCGGCGAACGGAAAATCGTGCGCTTGCTTCGTGTGTCTTGGATGCGCTCGCACG
The DNA here is from genome assembly GCA_022705505.1 of Patescibacteria group bacterium. Lineage (GTDB taxonomy): Bacteria > Patescibacteriota > Minisyncoccia > Phycocordibacterales > XYD1-FULL-46-19 > JAKJEI01. The sequence goes on along the minus strand of JAKJEI010000002.1, from coordinate 494 downwards.
GAAAGTTGTTTCTGCACAGCTTCAAACAGTGTCGGAGAAAGAATTGGCGCAAAGCTTCCGGTGAAATACTCGTCACGATGTTTGGTGAATCCCAAATAGGCACGATTGGTCAATATTCTTTTCACCGAAGCTTTGCCAAGTGGCGTTCCGGCCTTGGTAGTCACACCGTGGTCAGCAAAAAATTGTGCCAGCGAAATGAGGGTATGTGTTCCTTTTGCGTATTGTTCATACGCGCGAACGATAATCTTTGATTTCACCGGATCAGGTTCGATATTCCTCGTTCGCGGATTATTCACATACCCGAAAGGAGCTTTTGTAAGCCATTCTCCTCGGCGCAATTTTTGGCGCATACCTCGCTCCACATTTTGCTTCAAATTGTCTGAGTAATATTTCGATTGGCCGAACGCCACTTGCAACATAAAGAGCCCCTGCGGTGTCGGTTCAAACCAAAATGTCGGAAAACGCAAAGAGACGATTTTTGAAGTGTCTACGGC
>JAKJEI010000029.1:394-1278 GCA_022705505.1 Patescibacteria group bacterium | reverse complement strand
GGCATGAATTAAGTGGTTGGCGCCTTCGTTTAAAAGCCCGCCGTCACCGGCCTGGGCAATAACTGTTAACTTGGGATCGGCTAATTTTGCCCCCACCGCCACCGGCACCGACCGGCCATGAAGCGTGGCAAAACCGCAAACGCGCAAAAGATTAACCATATTTCCCCCACAGCCAATATCATAGGTAACCACCGCGTCCTTTGGAGCAATTTTAAGCTCCGCCAGGGCCTGTTTCAGGCTTTGCAAAACCCCAAAATTCCCGCACCCCGGGCACCAGGTGGACGGTTGGTTGGTAGAATATTGGTTAATATCCACGTTAATATACACAAAACAATTACTGCTCACTAACTCTCAAGACAAAAATTAAGTCAAAATTCAATCCGCCAGCTGGCGGAGCAAAATGCAAAATCAGTAATCCGTAATAGGTAACTCGTAACAAGTAATAAAAAAGCGTAAAACGCAAAGTGCAAAGATTAGAACCTAAATCAAAATTCAAAGACAATAAATAAACTCAAATCTCAAATCGCAAAACTCAAATCTCAACGCAAAACTCAAAACTTGAAAGACAAAAACAGAATTACAATTTAGAAACACAAATATTAAACCCTAAAGTTTTTTAGTTTTAAGATTTGCGATTTAAGCTTGCCATTTGCGTTTTGAGTTTTAATTTATGGTTTTGGTCTTTGAACTTGGTTTTGCATTTTGATATTTGCTATTTAATCTTGATTTCTTATTACGAGTTACTGGTTACCAGTTACGAGTTACTAACTTTTTGCATTTTACTTTTTAATTTTAACTTGTACTTTTGACTTTTAAATTTTGACTTTTGAATTTCCTTTCTATCTCTCCTCCAAAAAACGGCCGGCCATCGTCTTTTAAAATCT
>JAKJEI010000029.1:0-384 GCA_022705505.1 Patescibacteria group bacterium | reverse complement strand
AACACTGGTGGTTAAGGGCGAGAGATATTCTTTAGTAAGGGCCGGCTCAACCCCTTTGGCGTTGGGATTGTAAATACGGAAGAAAAGGTAGATAAGCTCGTTGGTGGTGAGCTGGCGGGCAGAAAGCCCCAAGCGGGCAAAAAGCCTGATTAAATGATCCCTTTTGGGGATAAGCGAGGTCTGCGCCTTTTGGGAAACCTCAATCAAGTCTAATTTTTGAGAGGGAACAGATTTTTTAAAAAAGGGGAGGCTGGCGGTAAGGCTTTTTGCCGTCGCGCCTATTCCTAATTCAAGCGAGGAAAAAGGAATCACCAGATAAAATTTTTTATCCAAAATTTCTGTTTTGGTGACCACTTCTTTAATAAACCTTTGATAGTCGGTGAT
>JAKJEI010000028.1 GCA_022705505.1 Patescibacteria group bacterium | reverse complement strand
CGACCTCATGAAGCCGGAATCGCTAGTAATCGCAGGTCAGCTATACTGCGGTGAATACGTTCTCGAGCCTTGTACTCACTGCCCGTCAAGCCAGGGGAGCCGGGAGTGCCCAAAGTGCCGTTTCGGCGGTCCTAAGGCAAGCTCGGTAACAAGGGTTAAGTCGTAACAAGGCACGGCTAGCGGAAGCTGGTCGTGGATTTATTTCAAATTGAACTGGTCAATAATAGTAGACATTGAAAGTTGAAAATTGGAAGTTGGAAAGAGGTTTATCTTTCTTCCGCTTCCTAACAAACTTTTCATAGCACTATTATCCTGACTGGTCGATCACCACGCCAATCTGATTGGCGTGGTGAGAGTGATGGTTCTCCGCACTCTTTCGGTTTTTTTCGAAGAAATCGAAATAACAAGGAACTCGCGCTCGTCGGCGCGTAACCGGCGAAACGGAACAGAAGAAAGAATAATATTGGCTCTGACTTTTTAAAGCAAAAACAAACACCCCGTGATCTTTGGTCGCGGGGTGTTGTCTTTTCCTTAAAAGAGTTTTAAACTAAAGAAGGATTGGGTTCTTAAGGACAACTAAAATGAATGCTTGCGCACAATTTGCGCGCAAAAAGACTGGAGGCGTAAAAAATGTCAGAAAAAATTTGCCTCAACTGCGGAGGACCAGTGTTAGAAAACTTGCCTCGGGTTGAGGTGGGGAATACTACGGGGTACCTTTGTGGTGAATCGGGGAATCGTTGTTGGCAGCGTCTTGGGGGAGAGACTTTTCTGGTGGTTGGTCACGATTTTGAAGAAGGTTCAAGGGAGAAGCAATGCTATTTTGAAGGGATGTAAGCCTAGTTTTAGTTTGCCCACAGCCGCCGAGATCTCCTCTGGCGGTTTTCATTTTCTTCATCAAAAAAACTTGCAGGGTAGGTTTAAAAGAATTACTATCAAACCAGATAAATTCTCGCCAATTTGATTTGAGCTGGCGCCAAAAAGGAGAAAACAAATGGACAACTTGAAGTGTTTTGTCTGTGGAAGGCCCCTGGCCGGCGAAGACCTGGGAGCAATTATTTGGTCGGGGGAATACAAGGTCGTTTGCCAGGGCCATGTTCCTGAAGGAGCGAGTGTGGTAGTGGAAAATTGGCCGGCCACCGGGCTGATTTACAAGTTAAATGAGATAAGGATTGGTTAGGTCGGCAGAAAACCACGATTAACCGTCGGGAGTATATAAACTTCGGGCGGCTTTTATCTTTGAGTTAAGTCGGTGGCGAACCTTAAAAAGACCCCTAAACTGGGGCTTTTTGGGTAAAAAATGAAGAAATGATTGACTTTTAATATTAAATATGCTATAATAATAGATAGAGCATGTCACCTCTCCTAACCCCTCAAGCCGAACACAGATTGATAATTTAATTCTAACTCATTGGCGG
>JAKJEI010000027.1 GCA_022705505.1 Patescibacteria group bacterium | reverse complement strand
CAGCAATCGTTTGAACGAGCGGAGATGCTCAACACCAAGGTGGTTGGTTTTCTCAAGATGTTCATTGATGACGTTTTGTTGGCCCAACAGGAGGTTAGTTTTGATACGCGTCTGAAGTTGGAAAATGCCGTGCGCGACCTAAATGATAGCGAAGCGCTGGCCCAGTGGGACAAATTTATAAATAGCAAGACTGAGGCTGAAGCGCAGCAGGAAGTAAAAAAACTGTTGTCAATGTTGGTGAACAAGGTTCAGGTTGCCAGCGAATAATTTTCAATCCGAATTTTGAATTTGTTCTCCAATCTAAAAAGCTCCATGTCAAGGAGCTTTTTGCGTGATTGCCAAGCGGAGATGGGCCGTCGCGGGGCTTTTGTTTACCGCAAATTTTTGATAAAGTAAGTTGGAACCGGGTTGCCGCCCTAGCTTAATTGGTAGAGCAATGGTATCGTAAACCATAGGTTGTCGGTTCAAGTCCGACGGGCGGCTCAGAGATTAGTTAGTAAGTTTATTAGTTGGTAAGTTGGTAAGGAAGAAATTAGTTTATAAGTTCCGCTTCGCTCCTTAGTTGGTAAGTTGGGAAGGAAGAAAGAGGAAGAAAGAGAAAGAAGCTCAGAGATTAGTTTATTAGTTAGTAAGGAAGAAGAATTAGTTTATAAGTTTGTAAGTAGAAGTTAGAAATTGGAAATTAGAAATAAGATAAAACAAGAGAAAAGTTTAGAAGTTAGCAAGGAGGATATTCGTTTTATTCGCATGAATTCGTATATTAGTGTCGCACTATGCAAGACAAACAAAAAATTGAAGAACAAATAGCGGCCCTGGAGGCGGAGATGGCGGATCCGGGTTTTTGGCAGAACAAAGATTTGGCGCAAGAAAAAGTTCAGGAATTCAATCGCTTGAAACAAGAATTGGCCGGCGCCGGCAAGTACGACAAGGGTGACGCGGTGATTACGATTTTTGCCGGGGCGGGGGGTGACGATGCCGAGGATTGGGCGGCGATGCTTTTTGCAATGTATCAGAAGTATGCCGAAAAACAAAAGTTGGATTTTTATTTGGTTCACGACAACCAAAACGATCACGGTGGTTATCGCAATGTCACTTTTGAATTAAGAGGCAATAACGCTTATGGCAAGCTGAAGAATGAATCAGGGGTTCATCGTCTGGTGCGTATCTCGCCGTTCAACGCCAAAAGTTTGCGTCATACCTCTTTTGCTTTAGTGGAGGTGATTCCCCGTTTTGCCAAAACGAAAGAAATTGAAATTCCAGAAGAAGAATTGAAAGTGGAGTTCGCGCGGTCCAGTGGGCCGGGCGGGCAGAATGTCAACAAACGTGAGACGGCAGTGCGCATTGTTCATGTGCCGACCAATCTGTCGGCGCACGCCGATTCGGAGCGGTCGCAAGCGCAGAATCGCGACAAGGCCTTGGCGATTCTCTCGGCCAAACTTTACAAAAAATTGGAAGATGATCGCTTGAAAAAAGAAAAGGGGATGTATGTTAGCAAGACCACGGAGATAGAATGGGGCAATCAAATCCGCTCCTACGTGCTTCATCCTTATAAGCTGGTCAAGGATCATCGGACGGAACACGAGACCAGCAATGTGGAGGCGGTGCTTGGCGGCGAGCTGGAAGAATTCATAGAAGCGGAAAAAAATTTGTCTTCTTAAATATTTGCGGTAAAATAGAGTGAAGGAACTATGATTTATTTTGATAAAGTTACAAAGGTTTATCCAAACGCCAGAGCGTTGGAAGATATCACTTTTACGGTAGAACCGGGGGAATTTGTGTCTATTGTTGGCCATTCCGGCGCCGGCAAGACCACTTTGCTAAAAATGATCTTGGCGGAAGACAGGCCCTCCAGCGGTCAGGTCTTTTTTGACTCGGTGGATATTCACAGAGTCAGCCGCAAAGATATCCCCAGGTTGCGCCGGCGGATAGGCAGTGTTTTCCAAGATTTTCGTCTCTTGCCAAACAAGACTGCTTATGAAAATATTGCTTTCACCATGGCGGCGGCCGGTCGCTCTGACGACGAAATTGCCTCTGACGTGCCGCACGCGCTTGACCTTGTTGGCCTTGGTGACAAAAAGTGGAATTTCCCCGGTGAGTTGTCCGGTGGTGAAAGGCAAAGGATTGCAATTGCCCGCGCGATTATCAATCAGCCGGATTTGCTGATTGCCGATGAGCCAACCGGCAACCTTGACCCGATAACCGCTTCGGAAATAATTGAAATTTTCAAAAAGATAAACGAAATCGGCACGACCATTATTCTGACGACGCACAACAAAAAAATCATTGATTCGCTCGGTCGACGGGTTTTGACGCTGGATCAGGGTCGTATCGCCAGGGATGATCGGGATGGACAGTACGTTATATAATGTAAAGTGTAAAAATTAAAATTGAAAATTAAAAAAAAGATGTAGGTTTGTCATTTTAATTTTAATTTTTAAATTTTACATTTACCTTATCATTTTACACTTTAATTTTTACATTTTAATTTAATTATGTTCTGGACTAACACAAAAAGAATTTTCAAGTTTGGATTTATCAATTTTTGGCGAAACGGCCTGGTTTCTTTTGCGTCGGTGATGGCGATGACGGTTACCCTGTTTGTGGTTGGCGGACTCTTTTTGGCTAACAACTATATGAGCTCGGCTCTGGATGAAGTTAAGAGTAAAGTGGATATTAGCATTTCTTTTAAAACCGACGCGCCAGAAGAAAACATTGAAGCGCTAAAAAATGAATTGGCACTTTTGCCGGAAGTTAAAGAAGTCACTTATTCGTCACGGGAGAGTGAGTTGGCCAATTTCCGCGAGAGACACAAAGACAACGAGATTTTGATGCAGTCGCTTGATGAAGTGGGCAATCCGTTTGGCGCGCGTTTGAATATTTTGGCTGTTGATCCGGGTCAATATGATGTCATTACTCGTTTTGTGGAAAATAAAAGCAACCCGGAACTGGGGGGTGATCAGATTATTGACCAAGTCAGTTATAAGAAAAATGTGGTAGATA
>JAKJEI010000026.1 GCA_022705505.1 Patescibacteria group bacterium | reverse complement strand
GATGATTCGGTGATTGAAACCATTGATGTCACCTCGGATCAGGTCAGTGGTTCAGGCACCGCGGTTATCACCATCAATCCAACCACTGATTTTAGTTACGAAACAAAATATTATATCCAAATTGACCCAGGCGCCTTGGTTGACGCTATCAATAATAGTTATTCGGGAATAACCGAGGCGACGACTTGGACTTTCACGACTGAAGATGTGCCAATTTGTCCGGCGGTCGCTCACGCTTTGACTTATGACGCCTACCCAACCTGCAACCCGACCAGCTGTAAACCCGGTTATGTTTTGTCGGCCGGCGTCTGCAAGCTTTCCAGTGGCGGATCTTTTTCCATTCTCTCCCTTGGCCGTGACGATTCAGACGAGCACATTTCAACCAGCTCAACAGAGCATATTGCCCAAATCAAAACCCAGGGCACAGATATGCAACTCAATTATCAGTTTTCTCGAGACTTAAAGCTGGGTACGTCCAATGAAGAAGTTAGAGAATTGCAAAAATATCTTAATGCCCATGGCTTTACCGTTGCCACAAGCGGCCCTGGCTCTCCTAACCACGAAACAACATACTTTGGTCCAGCCACTCGCGCCGCTCTTAGTCGTTTCCAAGAAGCAAACAACATTACACCTGCCCTGGGGTACTTTGGCCCTCTGACCCGAGCAAAAATGTTTCTTGCCAGCGCCTCTTCAACCCAACTAGCGACCGGAACATTGCCAACTGCAACCTCAACCATTGCAACCTCTCAGCTCTTTCTTAACTCACTCTCTTTTGGTCAAACGCACTCCGATGTCCTTCTTCTCCAACAACTGCTCAATACTGACCTGGCCACCAGGCTTGCCCAAACCGGCGTTGGCTCTCCCAATCACGAAACCTCATATTTTGGCTCGCTTACCCTTGCCGCCGTTAAACGATTCCAAATTAAATATGATATTGCCCAAGCTGGCGATCGCGGCTTCGGTCATGTTGGCCCCAAGACCCGAGCGGAACTGAACAAACTGGGAGTTCGTTAGTCTGGTATAGGTTTGTTACGTAGCATGTTACGTAACAAGCCTTGTCCCAAAAGAGGTCAGGCCTATTTTGAGCAAAAGGGAATAATTAAAAAATAAAAGTTGCTTGTTTCTTTAGCTCTACTATTAACTCAAAATTCATTTTCAAAGTTTATAAAAATTAAAGACATATTAAAAAAGATATTGTTTTATCATTAAAAATTAACAGCTAACAATTTTTTCTATGGGAAAATTTAAAGCGTTAGATTGGCTCGCCATCGTTTTGACCATCATCGGTGGCCTCAACTGGGGCTTGGTCGGTCTGTTTGGATTTGACCTAGTCGCTTCTCTCTTTGGCATGATGACCGTGTTGTCGCGGATCATTTATGTCGTGGTTGGCTTGGCGGCCTTGTATATGGTCGCGTTAGCGCCCAAGTTTGCCAGTCGGTCGTCAGAAATGGGCTAACAAACAAAAGAGGGGATAAAAGAGGATTGAACCGGAGGGTTTTTCTGTTAGAATGATAGAGAAGATGACCGATTCAATCCTTTTTATCGTTCTAGGGCTAATTTTGGGCGCCGGAGGCGTGTTTTTGGCCTGGCTTTTGTTTGGTCGGCGAGGCTTAAAAGATGACCAAAATGGAGCCAACAATGCCTCAGCTGAATCTCTCTTGCTCTTGCAAAACCAGCTCAACACCTTAATCAAAACGGTTGATGACAAGTTGGGTGAGTCGGCGCGCCACATGCAGAATTCCATCCAAACGCAATTTTCCGAATCGTCCAAAATTATTCGTGACGTGACCGAACGTCTAACCAAGCTTGATGAAACTAATCGTCAGGTGGTCGGTTTTGCCGACCAGTTGCAATCGTTGCAAGATATTTTGAAGAATCCGAAACAAAGGGGGATACTGGGTGAATATTATTTAGAAACCTTGCTCAAGAACGTGATGCCTCCGGGCAGTTACCAGATGCAATACCCGTTCGCGGACGGCACGATTGTCGACGCGGCGGTGTTCGTCAAAGACAAAATAATTCCTATAGACTCAAAATTTTCGTTAGAAAATTATAATCGTTTGGCCGAAGAAAAAAACGAAACCGAGCGCGACCGTTTGGAGAAAGTCTTTGTCAACGACCTCAAGTTGCGAATCCAAGAGACGGCTAAATATGTTCAGCCCGACAAGGGAACGCTGGAGTTTGCTTTTATGTTTATTCCGCATGAGGCAATTTATTATGATTTGATTGTCAACAAAATCGGCGCGCTGAAAGATGAAAACACCGAAAATTTGATTCAACGGGCGGCTGCCAAATATCATGTGATTATCGTGTCGCCGACTTCCTTTTTGGCTTACTTGCAGACGGTTTTGCAGGGCTTAAAAGCGTTACAGATTGAAGAATCCGCCAAAGAAATCAAAAAGAGGGTGGAAGAGTTGGGCAAGCACATTGGCGCCTATGAAAATTATTTAGCCAAACTCGGCGGTTCGCTTGGCACGACGGTTAACCACTTCAATTCGGCTTACCGAGAACTGAAAAAAGTTGACAAAGATGTCTTGCGGATTGCCGGCGAATCAAATGGTTTTGAGCCGACCCTGGTAGAGAAACCGGTAATTGATGAGTAGCGGTTAGTTGGGAAGTTTCGCTTCACTTCTTAGTCTCTAGGTTAAAAGTCAAAAGTTAAAGGTTAAAAGTAAAAGTTAAAAGCTAAAAAGTCTGGAAATTAAGTCCAAGAAAAAAGCTATCAGCCCCGTACCGTTCAGTACAGGGTAAGATTTATATCTTTTTACTTTCAGCTATCAGGTTTCAGGAAAAATCTTTTTTCTAAAACCTAACACCTAAAACCCATAACCTAAGTTCTTCCTTACCAACTTCTTAAATCTAACTTCTAATTTCCAACTTCTAACTTCTAAATAAAAAAAATAAGCCGCGAAACGTGGGGGATGCACGTCTCGCGGCGGATGGGGCTGTGCGCCCCGGGTAGGATGGGTATCAGGCCTTGGCGGCCTGGAGGGGTCGGCGGAGGTACGCTACCACGAAGACGGCGAACTTGTGTGGGGTGGGTTCTTGATAGTTATCAAGTAACCCATCCTCCCAGGCGTCTTGCATCAATCCAAGATGCTCAAGACGCTTGCTTCGGCTTGCTTGTCCGAACTCTGCCTCTAAGAGGCGTTGAGTTCTTGCAAGCAGATCGCCCGCAAAGTTTCCCCAGATTTCCGACAGGGTGTCGGTCAATCGGAAGACAAATCTTTCCTCTTCCGCCGTCAGTTTGACGGTGGTGAGGTCAAAACCTTCTATAACCACTATTTACCCCTCCCAGCTCCGATTACTTGACCGGAGCAAGCTAAACCCAAATATTTAGAGAACTA
>JAKJEI010000025.1 GCA_022705505.1 Patescibacteria group bacterium | reverse complement strand
AGGGCGGGCCTTGATATTACCCGGAAAATAGAAGGTAAAAAGACCCCAATTCGCATTATGCCACAGCCTGTGCTAAAATAAGGCCGAAATGGACGCCGAAACAACTAATTTTGAAGTCAAAATAGGGGAATTTGAAGGCCCGTTAGACCTCCTTTTGTCCCTCATTGAAAAACGGAAAATGCACATTTCCGATGTCTCATTGGCCCAAGTGGCGGATGATTACATTTCTTATCTACGGAGCTTTGATAATCTGCCGATGGACAACACCGCCAATTTTATTCTGATTGCTTCAACCTTAATGTTGATTAAGTCCCTCTCGCTTTTGCCAGGGCTGGCGGTGACCGAAGAGGAAAAAGAAAGCATTGAAGATCTAGAAAATCGCCTCAAACACTACCAACGAATCAAAGAATTAAGTCTCCATATTAAAGCTCGCTTCGGCCAAAACGTTATTTTTGGGCGCGAACCTTCGCGTGAATCGGTCATCGTTTTTTCACCGACTGACGAAATCAAGAAAGAGAACTTTTTGGAAGCCATCAGACGAGTTATTGCCGTTTTCCCAATCAAAGAAAAATTACCTGAAACAATTGTCCGGAAAGTTGTCAGCCTGGAAGAAATAATCAATGACCTGACTTCACGCATTCAAACAGCCGTCAAAATGCGTTTTAGCGATTTTGTACAAAATAAAAAAGAAAAAGTCAGAATAATTGTTAGTTTTTTGGGAATGCTAGAGTTGGTCAAACAGGGGATTATAGATATAAAACAAGAAGGTCACTTTGCCGATATAGAGATGGAAACAGCTGATGTCGGAGTGCCAAGATATTAAGAGAATGTAAAATGTAGAGATTAAAATGGAAAATTAAAGTGAAATTACAAAACAAAAGATAATGAAACCAAACCTGCTTACTTCCTTGTTTAATTTAATCTCTATTTCTATCTCTTCTTTCTTCTGATTTTCCATTTTAATTTTTAAATTTTGCATTATAATATAATTACATTATGGATTTAGACGCCAAAATTGAAGCTTTGCTTTTTCATAAAACTGAACCCTTAACCCTCGACAAAATTGCCGAAATAGTTGGGAAAAATGAAGAAGAAACGGAAGAAGCGTTGGCTGGTTTGGCGCAAAAACTCATCGGCCGAGGCATCGTTTTGCTCAAAAAAGATAACTCTTATTTGCTTGGGACTTCGCCGGAAGCCTCTGAGCTGATTGAAAAAATAACAAAAGACGAGCTGTCCGCCGATCTGGGGCGCGCCAGTTTAGAAACACTGACTATCATTGCTTACGAGGGGCCCCTCAGCCGGGCGGAAATTGACTATATCCGCGGCGTCAACTCTAGCTTCATTTTGCGAAACCTAATGGTCAGGGGGCTGATAGAGCGAGCGCCCGACAAAAATGACCCACGCCGTTTTCTTTATCGACCGACTTTTGAATTGTTGCGTTATTTGGGAGTCAGCGAAGCAAGTGAACTGCCGGAGTTTGAGTCAATCCGCGAAAAAATTGAAAATTTTAAAAAACAAGAAGAAAATGAAACCGACCGAAACCACAATGGAGAATAAAGAGGTTATCTTGAAAAAAGATCGCGCCGTTTGGTGGCTGCTTTTGTCTTTTTTCTTAATCAGCGCGTCAGTTTTTTCCATTTTATGGGTTTGGCCAAAAACCGAAAAAGCCAGCGCCGAAAAAATAGTTCAAACACCGACCACCACTCCCAAAGCAGTTTTCTTTAAAGATTTGGAGGTAGAAGCCAAATCATTTGTCATTTATGACCCGCAAACCAAACAAGTGATTTACAGCCAAGATGCGGAAACTGCCAGACCTTTGGCCTCTTTGACCAAAGTAATGACCGCTCTGGCCGCCACTGAGTTGGTCTCGCCGGACGACACGACGGTAGTCATAGACGAAAATGCTTTAGCGGAAGATGGTGACGTCGGCCTTCATCCTTACTCGCTCTGGAAATTAAAAAATCTTTTGAATTTGACCCTAGTTTCTTCTTCCAACGATGGCGCCAAAGCCATCGCCAACGCGGTTTCGGCCATTTCAACCAAAGATTTTGTTGCCGAAATGAACCGCCAAGCAATGGAGATTGGTCTTTCCAGCGCTAATTTTTTTAACGCCACCGGCTTGGACTTACCTTCAGGGGGCGCGGGGGCTTATGGCTCACCCAAAGACGTTGCTAAATTGTTTGCTTACGTGCTAAAAAATAAGCCTGAGCTTTTGGCGGCCACGAAAGAAAGTCATTTGAAAGAAACCTCCATGGAAAATGAAGTCTACTATGCTTCAAACACCAATTCTCTCGCCAGTGAAATTCCCGGCCTCCTCGCCTCCAAAACCGGCTACACCCAAGCGGCGGGCGGCAATTTGGCCGTGGTCGCCAACCTGGGCTTGAACCGACCAATTGTCTTTGTCGTCATGGGTTCCAGTCAAACCGGTCGTTTTCGCGATATGGAAAAATTAATAACTAAAACACAAGCTTATCTGGCAAATGCCAGTCATTAAAATATATGGAGAACTATATTAACATTATAAAAGTCTTTGCCCCGTCAACCGTTGCTTTCTTTTTCGGCATGGCCTTCACGCCATTTTTGACCGACTTCTTGTATAAACATAAACTTTGGAAAAAGAAAGCGGGGAAAATAACGCCTGACGGCAAAGAGACGCCGATATTCAACTCCCTCCATAAAGAAAAAGAAGTGGGCACTCCGCGGATGGGCGGAATCGTCATCTGGGGAAGCGTCATCGCCACCACCATCACCTTTTGGCTTCTACAAACTGTTTTTCCGTCAGAAGCGTCTGACAAACTTGACTTCGTCAGCCGGAATCAGACTTGGTTGCCGCTCTTCACGTTGTTGGTCGGCTCTATCGTCGGTTTGGTTGACGACATTTTGCAAGTTCGCCCAACCGGAAACTCGGCTAAGGCCGGCCTGTCTTTTTATAAAAGACTGGCAATTGTTTTAGCGCTCGGCTTGATCGGTGGCTATTGGTTTTACTTTAAACTAGGAATGGACAGTGTCAGTCTGCCCTTTATTGAAGAGTGGCAAATTGGCTTTTGGCTGGTTCCTTTGTTTGTTTTAGTAATGGTCGCGCTTTTCTCAAGCGGCGTCATTGACGGACTAGACGGCTTGTCGGGCGGAATTATGGCGATTATTTTCGCGGCTTATACCGGCATCGCTTATTTCCAAAGCCAGATTGACTTGGCCGCTTTTTGCGCGGTGGTCACCGGCGGAATTTTGGCCTTTTTGTGGTTTAACATTCCGCCAGCCAGATTTTATATGTCCGAGACGGGGATTCTGGGCCTGACCACCACTTTGACTGTTGTTGCATTCTTGACTGATTCTGTTTTTACTTTACCAATTATCGCTCTGCCGCTTTTAATTACTTCGCTTTCCGTAATCATCCAACTTTTATCCAAAAAAATCCGTGGCCGTAAAGTTTTCTTGGTTGCCCCGTTGC
>JAKJEI010000024.1 GCA_022705505.1 Patescibacteria group bacterium | reverse complement strand
TTAGGCTCAGGCAAAACCGCCTTCACGCAAAGGGTGGGCAAAATATTGGGGATAAAGGCAAAAATTACCAGCCCAACTTTTGTTATTGAAAAAAAGTATAAACTACCGCCAGCCGGGCGTGGGGGGATTTCAACCGGTTATAAACAGCTTATCCACATTGACGCTTATCGCTTGAACAGCGGTCGCGATCTCTTGGCTCTGTCTTGGGATGAGATTATTGCCAACCCCGAGAATCTGATTTTGTTGGAGTGGCCGGAAAAGGTAAAAGATATAATCCCAGCCGATGTTTACAAGATAAACTTTAAGTTTGTTGACGATTGTTCCAGAGAAATCAGTTTCTAATCGGTTTTTCAAAATCGCCATATCTGCAACCTAAAAACCTAATCATTTTGAAAGTCTTGGGATGTTTCTCTTATTTTTCTTTTTTACGTTATACTAAAAGCAGTGACGGAAAAGACCAAAAAACTTGTTTTGTTTGACGCGCATGCGATTATTCATCGCGCCTACCACGCCTTGCCCGACTTTTCCTCCAGCCAGGGTGAGCCGACGGGTGGCCTTTATGGTGTATCAACAATGCTGATGCGCATTATTGCCGATTTTAAGCCTGATTATTTAGCCGCTTGTTTTGACCGGGCGGAGGCCACTTTTCGCAAGCAAGTTTACGAGGGTTACAAAGCCGGACGGCCGAAAGCCGAAGAAGAATTGATTGCTCAACTTATTCGAGCGCGCGATATTTTTGCCGCTTTTGGTATTCCGATTTATGACGCGGCAGGTTTTGAGGCGGATGATGTTATCGGCACAATCGTAGAAAAATTGAAGGATGAAAAAAATTTGCAAATCATTATTGCCTCGGGCGATATGGATACTCTGCAATTGGTCCGAGGCAACGAAGTGGTAGTTTACACTTTGCGTAAAGGTTTGACCGACACGGTAACCTATGACGAAAAGGCGGTTCGGGAACGTTATGGATTCGCACCGTCTTTGGTCGCGGACTTTAAAGGTCTCAAAGGCGATCCATCGGACAATATTATCGGCGTGCCCGGAATTGGTGATAAAACAGCGACCACGCTTATCCAAGAGTTTGGTTCGGTGGAGAATATTTTTGAAAAACTAAAACAAGACGAAGCGGTTTTTGCCGACAGGGGGATTAAGCCGCGGGTCGTCACTTTGTTGAAAGAAAACGAAGAAGAAGCGATTTTTTCCAAAACCCTGGCGACAATTCGCCAGGATGTGCCAATTGATTTTTCTTTGCCGGCGCAAACTTGGCCGGAAACTTTCTCGCCCGCGCCAGTGGAAAAGATTTTTTCCGAGTTGGAGTTTCGTAGCTTGATTGGGCGAATAAAGAGTTTAAAAACCAAAGATGAACCAAAAGACGAATCAAAAGGCTTGGCTGAAACTGGATTTGCCCCCCAAGATATTCGTCGAGTGGGAGTGATGGTTTGGCTTCTTAATTCTGATTTGACGGTACCGACTTGGGAAGATATCCGACAATTTACCGGTTGTGATAGTTTGCTTGAAGCGGAAAAATTCGCTTTGGCCGAACTGAAAAAGAAAAAGTTAGATAAAGTTTGGACCGAGATTGAGGCGCCGCTTTTGCCGATAATTGAAAAAGCCGAAAAACGAGGTATTTTGGTTGACGCAAATTATTTGAAAAACCTGGCCAAAGATTACCATCACAAGTTAGCCAAGCTGGAAAATGAAATTTATGAAGTTGTCGGTGAAATTTTTAATCTTAATTCGCCAAAACAATTGGGCGAAGTGTTGTTTGACAAACTGGGGCTTTCCGCCAAGGGTCTAAAAAAGACGGCCACCGGCGCGCGGTCCACTCGCGAATCGGAACTCCTAAAACTAAAAGGGACCCATCCGGTTATTGAAAAGATTTTGGCGCATCGTGAATTACAAAAACTGCTCTCCACTTACATAGACAATATTCCATCCATGCTTGATAACGAAAGCGCGCTTCATACTACTCTCAACCAAAATGGCACCACGACCGGTCGGATGTCTTCCAACAACCCGAATTTGCAAAATATTCCGACCCGAGACAGTCTAGGGGCGGCTGTGCGGGGCGCTTTTGTGGCTCGCCCTGGCTTTAAGCTTCTGGCCTTTGACTACTCGCAGATTGAGCTTCGTATTTTGGCGGTTTTATCGGGCGACCCCAGTTTGGCGGAGGTGTTTAAAACTGGCAAAGATGTCCATTCATCGGTCGCCGCTAAAGTTTTTGGCGTAAAAGAAGAGGTGGTTACCAAAGAAATGCGCCGCCGCGCCAAAGTCATAAACTTCGGCATAATTTATGGTATGGGTGTAAATGCTCTGAAAACCAGTCTGGGTACCACCAGGCAAGAGGCGGAACAATTCATGACTAACTATTTTGACACTTTTCCAACAATAAAAAAGTATTTCGCAAATGTGGTGGCCCTGGCCAAGCAGAGGGGTTATACCGAAACCTTGTTTGGGCGCCGTCGTTATTTGCCGGCGCTCAAATCGCGTTTGCCGCAAATCTTGGCGGGGGCCGAAAGAATGGCGATGAACGCGCCGCTCCAAGGAACGGCCGCCGATGTAATCAAGCTGGCGATGATTAAGGTTGATAAAAATTTACAAACCGCAGGCTTGGGGGGTGAAGCGCATCTTTTGTTGCAAATTCATGACGAATTGATTTATGAAGTTACCAAGGCCAAGGTGACTGAAGCGGAAAAGATAATCCGTCCAGCGATGGAGGGAGCAATTGAACTGCCCGTGCCGCTTTCTGTTAGTTTTGATGTTGGAGATTCTTGGTCGGAGCTGGCCTAATGGTTGATTTTAACAATAATTATTGCCGTCCTAATGAAGTTGTGATCTTTTTTCCACACTTTAAAAACCTTGCTTAATGAAGCCGGATACTATATGATGAAATCGCAATGTTACAATTTGCAATCAAGCAAAGGTCGATTAAAGTAAAACAAACACTATAATCCATGAAAAATTACGTTATTGTCGCTATTATAATCATCTTGATTATCATTGGCGTAGTTTGGTACAAGTCTCAAACTCCGGCCACTCCGGAAGGCGAGATTGAAACTCCAGTTGAAGAAACGACCGACTTAGAAGGCGCCACGGGGGAAGTTTTGGAAGGCGAGGTTGAGGTTGTTGACGAAATTGCCACCACTTCCGAAGTTGCTGAATAATTTACAGTCAAAAAAACAAAAAAACCGCCACTGGCGGTTTTTTTGTTTTTTTTCGTAAAAAATTTTAAAATAGAGACATAGCAGTAATTTTAATTTTTTATGTTTGAAATAGCGGGCGGGGAAATAATTTTAAGTTTGGGGTTGGCGGTTATTTTAGGTGTCTGCCTTGGTTTCGAACGCAACTTGGCAGGCAAGGTAGCGGGGATGAGAACCTTCGCCTTGGTTAGTTTGGGGTCGGCGCTTTTTGCGGTTATCTCCAAAATGGTCACCGAGCAGACAGTTGGAGTGATAAACTTTGACCCCTTGCGGATGGCCTCGCAGGTGGTAGTGGGAGTCGGTTTTCTAGGGGCCGGTTTGATTATGGCCAGAACCGGCAAGGTGACGGGACTGACGACTGCGGCTGGAATGTGGGTGGTCGCTGGCGTTGGCTTGGCTTGCGGCTTTGGTTTTTACTGGCTGGCGTTGCTTGCCGCCGGTCTGACGATTTTTATCTTTGCCGTTCTTTGGATAATTCAACGTGATTTTGTGA
>JAKJEI010000023.1 GCA_022705505.1 Patescibacteria group bacterium | reverse complement strand
AACGCCCTAATGGAAGAAGTCCTAGACAAACCAGAATTGAACACCGAAAAATACTTAGAGAAAAGAGCGTTAGAAATGGCTCAAATGCCGGAAAAAGAACTAAAAAAATTGGCCGAAAAAGGAAAAGAACGAAAAGAAGAAGTGGAGAAACAAGAACTTAAAAAAATTAGGGGGAAGTACAGAGTTTAGAGAGGTTATAGGTTTCAGGCGTTAGGTTACAACAAAACCGGTCCAAACTATGAAGTTGGACCGGTTTTTAAGTCTTTTTTGGTGTTTCATGTGAAATGACCCAAGACGGGCTCGTTCCGCCAAATAGTCACCCCGGTTCCGATTGGTTGTTTCATGTGAAAACAGACTCTTGCCAAATTATATAATACGCCTAGAAATAAGACCCAAAATAGCATAGTTTCATGTGTAACATGATTGCGCCCCACCAGCATCAGAACAGTGTTTCATCTGCATTAAAACAAAAAGGAGGCCACGACTAGCGCGGCCTCTCCGATAGAGTAACGGGTGTGAACCCGAATTGATTTGAGTATCCACGGTCAACTGACATGGTTGTTGAAAAGGGGAATAGACAACAACCCAAACGTAAAAAATAATGGGCCGAGGAAAACTCTATGAAAGAACGAACGAAGAACTATTGACGTCACCACTTGGTGGAACGTTGGCTTTTATTACTTTTGGCTGTCCTTTAGTGGATTCAGCCTATGCCAAGACCAAATCATGTCCGATATAATTATAGGGAAATGTGTCCTTTAAGGCAATGGGACAAAGGTTGGTAAAGAGGGGATAAATGAAAGTTAAGTTATAAGTCAAAAGTTAGAAGTTAGAAGTTTAGATTAGAAAGTAATTAAGCCCATACTTTATCATTATTTGAGACTATTACATAAACTTATTGTATTGGTTTTTTCCTCAAAAACTTAACTTGCTTTTAACCTTAACTTTTGGCTTTTCTGCCCCAGGCAGATAAATGACTTCTAACTTTTAACTTTTCTTCCCGTGGAACTTCTTATGCACATCACGTAAATGCTTGTCCGTCACGTGGGTATAAATTTGCGTAGTTGACACATTGGCGTGACCAAGCATCATCTGGACCGACCGGATATCAGCGCCATTTTGCAAAAGGTCGGTCGCGAAACTGTGCCGTAAAGTATGAGGCGTTACTTTCTTGGGAATGCCTGCTTTTACGGCGTATTTTTTGATGATCCGCTCCACGCTCCGCGGGGTTAATTGCTCGGTTTTTTGGTTAATCTTTGACATGCTGGTAAACATGGCCTCCCCTAAGTCTTTGCGATTGTCCAGATAATTTTTAAGCGCTTGCCGCGCCTCATCAGACAAAAAAACTAGGCGCACTTTTTCGCCCTTGCCACGCACCGAAAATTCGTCCCGTGACAAGTCAATACTGTCGCGCGACAGCGAGCAAAGTTCCGAAACACGCAAGCCGGTAGAAAAAAGGAGAGCCAAAATTGCCCTATCCCGCAAGGCTTTTTCGTCATTTCCCTCCGGCGCCTTAAGCAGACGCCCCAATTCCACCTCGGTCATCAAATCAAGTTCGCGCGCCGGCGCTTTGGCCAACTCAATCCGTTCCGGCGCCAAAGAGGGGATACCGCGACGCGCCAGATATTTGAGAAAACCGCGCAAAGCAATCAAGTAATAATTTTGGGTATTCTTTTTGAGAGTATCGCCACCCAAACCCCGGACTGCTTTTTTGGCGTTTTGCCCGGTTTGGCCCGATGACTGACGATTAAGCCACAGACGGTAAGCGCGAATAGCCTCATCAGTGATGTCCAAGGGCTTTTTGATATCCGCCTGACCAAAAAAGCGAGTTAGATAACGGTCGTAATTCTCCACCGTCTTGAGCGACCGCCCTTTTTCAATCTCCAAATATTCCAAAAATTCTTGTTTTAGTTTTTGAACGTCAGTCATGCTTATATTATAACAGAAACATTTTCCGACATCTCTCTCCTGGCTACTTCTGTTCTTAACAATCCTCAAAATCCGACAAGGGGGCCCCATCTAACCCATGTTGTGGGTTGTTTTTTATATTAGAACTAATCAAAAAGCGTTATTTTGTCATCTTGACGAGAGAAAGGCTCATCTTGCATTATTTTCCACCACGTGCTATCATACAAACTATGATAACCAAGAAAAAGAAAGAAACTATTATTAAAAAGACTCGCAAACACGACAAGGACACGGGTTCTTCAGAGGTCCAAGTTTCTTTGTTGACCGAACGCATCGCCGAATTGGCCGCTCATTTGAAAAAACACCCTAAGGATTCCCATTCCCGTCGCGGTCTTTTGAAACTGGTGGCTGACCGCCGCTCTCATTTGAAATACTTGGAGAACAAGAAAAAGAAGGCCGAAGCGGTTATCGCGGCTGAGTAATTTCTTAATTTTTCTTTTTTTAATTTTCTTGGCCAATCATTGGATTGTTATTTTTATTAATCAGGTCGTTTTTTAATACTTTTTGAAAGTTGGGAGGCCTAAGTTTTGGTTTTTATAATCGCTTTTGCTTATTTCTTAAACTTTTGACTTTTGCCCTCTAACTTTTAGTTTATTGTTATGTCTATCAAACACAAGGACCAGCGTATTGGGATTTTTATTGATACGCAAAACCTTTATCATAGCGCCAAAAACCTTTATGGTGGTGCCCGAGTTAATTTCAACGCCGTGATGAAAGACGCCGTGGCCGGCCGTCAGCTCATTCGCGCCTTGGCCTATATGGTCACCACTGAGGCAGGGGATGAGCGCGCCTTCATTGACGCCTTGGGCAAAATTGGTATTGAAGTCAAGTCCAAAGAACTACAAATTTTTGTTGACGGTTCCAAAAAAGCCGACTGGGATGTCGGTTTGGCGGTGGACGCCATTAAGTCCGCGCCTAAATTAGATACTGTTATTATCGGTTCCGGTGATGGCGACTTCGTGCCCTTGGTCCAATATCTGAAAGAAAATATGGGCGTCCAGGTGGAAATTATCGCTTTTGGCAAAAGCTCTTCCGCCAAGTTGCGCGAAGCGACGGACGATTTTCTTGACCTCTGCGAGAATCCGCGCAAATACCTAATTACCACCGGCAACGGAGGTAGCAAGCGCGCGCGCGAACCCTTGGCCGGCAAATCAGTAGAACAACCAGAAAAAAACGTGAAGGTTGAACCCCAAAAATAAATAGGTAGAATAAAGCAAAACCCCCAATTCTCGCTTTAGGCGGGAATTGGGGGTTTTGCTTTATTCAACTAAAACAGTTGACATTATATCTTTTTGTTGTAAACTAAAAGTCTGCGTATCGTGCAAAGCGATGCGCCCGAGGCCCCCAAAGCCTCGCCAACTCCTGGGGTTCCCCACTCCAGAGTTGGGCTCTCCCCGACGCCCGAGAACTATCCCTGATAGTTCTCGGGCCTTTTTATTAATCAGATCATGAGTTTTTTGCGTTCTTGTCTAAAAACTGTGTTAATTAACTTTTATTACCGCCAACCCCTCAACTCGTCAAATTCTTTCTTCCTAAGATTAGCCGCACAGAGCCTTGCTCAGTCTTGCTTTTTTATTTCTAACCCTATACAATAATAACAGACGAGCTGGGGGAACCTTAACTTCCGCCTGGAAGCTCCCAGCCAGCTTGCTGAACGCTCTGCCCGACATCGGCAAGCAGAAAAGCCCGGGGTTCCCGCACCTAAAGCCCAGCGACCAGCAATCTCCCCGCATTGCTTAGTCGTCCGGGCTTTTCTTTTTGGTTTAAAATTTTTGGTCTAAAATAAGCGTTTTAGGCGATGAGGGAGCAACAAAAGCCCCCTTGAACCTTCATTTTAGAAGAGCTTGACTTTTTTGCTGTTTTTTGCTATAATAATAGG
>JAKJEI010000022.1:2349-3901 GCA_022705505.1 Patescibacteria group bacterium | reverse complement strand
CCAATTGGTGGCCTTCTCAATAAAAGTAGGCTCCGGCTGTTCGTAGGGTAAAAAATTCTCCAAAATTTCTCGCAAGGCTTTTTCATCCTGATCGCCTAAGGGCAAAATCAGTTGCCGCGGGAAAGAAAGATAAGTGCTCACCTTTAAAACTGCCTGCCCGTCGTCGCTCTCAACCCAAAAAGAGCGCAAAACCGGCCATTCATATTTTGCCTGTCCCCAAAAAATCCCTTGATTGGTAATTTTGTAAGTGATCTTTTGGGGCGGGCGGGTGGAAAGAATATAAAAAAGAAAAACGAGGGCAAAAATGGTGGCAACCAAGAAATATTCTTTGGCGAAAAAAAGAATCAAGGAGATTAAAAGCACCAGCGAAAGAAGGGTGGTCCAAAATTCCTTGCTTCGTCTTTTGAAGGGCCGTTCCGGCGCTTCCCAGGAAAAAATTTCCTTAAAACGAATATCGCTCTTTTCAAGTTTTGGGGCGGGTTTTTCTTCTTCGGCCATTAAAATCATTGTATAACAAACTTTTGGTGTTTTGCAAGTGAGGTTTGATATAATAAGAAAGATACGCAAAATTCAAAATCAGTAATCCGTAATAGGTAACTCGTAATACGTAATTATCAAAGACAGAATTATTTTTTAATTACGAGTTACTGGTTACCAGTTACGAGTTACTAACTTTTTGCATTTTACTTTTGAATTTTAACTTTTAACTTTCCTTTTGCGCCTGTAGCTTAACTGGATAGAGCATCAGCTTGCGGAGCTGGCGGTTGGGCGTTCAAATCGCCCCAGGCGCACTGAAGTAAAATACAAAGATACCCGATACAAAGAAACACAAGAGAAGAAAAATTTTATTCTTATTTCTTAGTACCTTAATCTCTTAGTCTCTTAGTATCTTGCTTTGGAGGGATGCAGGAGCGGCTTATCTGGCAGGTCTCGAAAACCTTGCGGGCCCAACGGCCCACGGGAGTTCGAATCTCCCTCCCTCCGCTTTCGCGCCTGTAGCTTAACTGGATAAAGCGTTGGCCTCCGGAGCCAAAAAGTGCCGGTTCAAATCCGGCCAGGCGCACTTACCGGCAAAGAGTGAGGCCCCAAACCAAGGAAGCGCCGCGATGTTTCAAGGCAGAGGCGGCATTTTTAAGACTGGCGCCGCTGGTCCAAACATCATCCACCAAAAGTAGTGCCTGAGGGCAGCGTTTCCCCGGCAAAACCGCAAAAGCGTTTTTAACATTTTCTTTTCTTTCCTTCTTGCTTAATAAAGATTGCGGCCGGGTTTCTTTTGTCCGCCAAAGAAGATGATTGTCAAAGGAAAGCTTGAAAAAAGAGGCCAAAAATCGGCCCATTAATTCGGCCTGATTAAAACCGCGTTCTTTTTCCCGACCCGCCGCCAAGGGCAGGGGAACCACCACCGGCCACTCCTTGATAAATCGCCGCCATCGCCCAAAACTTGCCTCGTTTTTTAAAATGGGGCCCACCCTTGCCATCAGCTCTTCTATGGCGGCAAAATAATAAGGCCGATACTTTATTTTTTTAATTGCCGAGGAAAAAGCAGGGTAGG
>JAKJEI010000022.1:0-2340 GCA_022705505.1 Patescibacteria group bacterium | reverse complement strand
TTCGCGCCTGTAGCTTAACTGGATAAAGCGTTGGCCTCCGGAGCCAAAAAGTGCCGGTTCAAATCCGGCCAGGCGCACCAGAATTTTTACTCCCTGTAATATTGTGTAAAACCTGATTTTGTAGTACCATACATAAATTGAGGCAGGTAAAAATCAAAACCCAGCCCTTGATACATTGAAAAAGATAGTAAAAGCCCTTGGCGTCAGCATTGACGACTTGGTCGAGTATTATCAAGTATAATCAATGACACAAAATATATGAATAAATTTTTTCACAAAATTATTTCGTTATTCCTATTGTCTCTGCTCATTTTACCGATTTTTGTAGGCACGGCTTCCGCGCAAGATCAATTGTTTTTTGGCCAAAATCATTCCTATACCGTTATCTTTCGCGGCAATGGTGAAGCCATTACTTATGCGAAAATAGCTATTACCAATCCGGACGAAAAACCGCTTACGGAATTTTCTTTTGAAATACCCAAAGTATCTCCTCCCGAAATAGCAATGTATCAAATGAAACTCCCGCAGGAATGTGTCAGTTATGATTACAACGCTCCGGAGAGACCTTGTTTAGAATGGCGCGATCCTGATTACGCGCAAAGATATTATTACTATGGCTATGGATACAACGAGGGCCAGACCGAATACCAAAAAATCCAATTTACCAAATCGGGAAATCTTTATCGTTTCACTTTGCCGACACCGGTTGAGCCAAATAAGTCCACCGCTATTGTTGTTGCTTACGCGGCAAAAGGATATGTGGAAGAAAGCTTCGGTCTATTCAAATTCAATTTCGAAACAATAAAGGTTCCTTCAAGAATTGAGCAAATTAGAGTTGCGGTAAATGTAGATTCGGATTTGCTCCTCAAGGGTAAGCAAGCGCAAGTGGGTTATGGAGTGTCCACTTCCGAACTGGCTGTGCCGCAAGCTGTTTCAAGCCGCGATTTAGATAGAATTGTTGAGAAAATCGGTTCATGCGGCCCATTAGTAAAGGAAGCAAAAAATCTCGCACCAAATGAAACATTTATCGTGAGTGGCGAATATGCGACAAATTGGTTTAGATTGTATTTAAGCTCAATACTTATCACGATTTTAATTATCGCCGCGATTTTTACCGGGGTTTATTTCTTGGTAAAATTCCTGAAGCGGCGCGGCGGGCAAAGCGGACAGTTTGGAAGCGGAGCAAATCAGCAAATGACGTCTCAAACGCCGCAAAGCTTAATCAGTGTATTCACCCTAACCAATGCTTTGGTGAGTTTACTTTCTGTCGTACTGGTAGTCGGGCTAACATATCTGCTTAAATTTTCGCTTGAATCTGATTTGCTCCTCTCCATGGGTATTGACCTAGTGTCTGGCATTGTCGGTTTCATTACGATAATTCTGCTATATGTGCTGGTTATTTTTGGCCCGGCAATTATCGTGGCAATCAAATACGGCTGGAAGTCTCTTGTTTTAATTCTTATCGCGGAGTTTCTGTGGTTTTTAGTTTTCCTCGTCATCTATTTTGTGCTCTTTCATTCCGGTTTGATTTCGAATATTTTCCGAGACGGACATGTGATATGTTAGTTTGCGGCGCGCCAGTTTCGCTGGCACAAAGTCGGTAGCAGCGGAAAGCAAGGGCGGGCAAAAAATCCCTGCCTGCCGCAAGCAGGGATTTCGTCAAATAAACGCACCATAAAATCACCGACATTAAGCGCTTTTTACAATAGCAAGATCTCCTTATCACCTCATAAGAAACTCTCGTCCCAAAAGTCAAAATTCAAAATTCAATTTTGACTTAGCCAATAAGGAGAAAAGCTATTTTGACCAAAAAAACTCCACCTTAATAAACTCAAACCCTATGGCTATCTTTCTACCGGCAAAGAGTGAGGCCCCAAACCAAGGAAGCGCCGCGATGTTTCAAGGCAGAGGCGGCATTTTTAAGACTGGCACCGCTGGTCCAAACATCATCCACCAAAAGTAGTGCCTGAGGGCAGCGTTTCCCCGGCAGAACCGCAAAAGCGTTTTTAACGTTCTTTTCTCTTTCCTTCTTGTTTAATAAAGATTGCGGCCGGGTTTCTTTTGCCCGCCAAAGAAGATGATTATCAAAGGAAAGCTTGAAAAAAGAGGCCAAAAATCGGCCCATTATTTCGGCCTGATTAAAACCCCGCTCTTTTTCCCGACCCGCCGCCAAGGGCAGGGGAACCACCACCGGCCACTCCTTGATAAATCGCCGCCATCGCCCAAAACTTGCCTCGTTTTTTAAAATGGGCCCCACTCTCACCATCAGCTCTTCTATGGCGGCAAAATAATAAGGCCGATACTTTATTTTTTTAATTGCCGAGGAAAAAGCAGGGTAGG
>JAKJEI010000021.1 GCA_022705505.1 Patescibacteria group bacterium | reverse complement strand
AAAGAAAAAAGAGGAAGAGAGGAATAGTGAAACAAATAGGCTTTTGCGAGAAAGTCTCACAAGTGCCGCCAGCTTTGCTGATGTTCAAAGCATAGTCTCAGGTATAGCAAGAGACGCTTTAAAAATTATAGACTTAAAAGTTTTTGCGGATATCCCCCAAGCGGCTTGCGCCTTAAGTCATGACCAGGTTATAAGATTAACCAACAGAGAAGGGAAAGGGAGTGATGATAGTAAACATAAATCTAAAATTAGAACTAACATTTTGGCCGGCGGCACTACTCCGTTCGCTTTTAGCGCAGATCCTGCTGTTTATAGTTATATGGATACCGGAGCTGGGAGAGTATTTTGGAGATAAAAAATTTAATTATGGACAATATAACAAATGAACAATTCAATCAAGCTCTAAAACGCCTACCCCAATCTGCCCAGGATTTTATTTCATCCAAAGAGTTTAACGATGACTTGGTTGAAGTAAGCAAAAAATATCTTTTACATGTAAACCAGATGGGCAAACTGAGCGAAGTGATAATTTTTACAGCCGTTGGAATCTTGCCGACATCCGATTTCCAAAGAAATGTCGTAAAAGAAGTCGGTGTGTCAGGAGATATTCTTAACTTAATGATCTATGATATTAACCAAAAAATTTTCTTGCCACTAAAGAAAGAAATGTATGCTCCACCCAAGGATTTAATTAGTGAGGGTGACAAGGAGACTGAAGAAGAACCCGGAGAAAACCAACAAAACAGAGTTTCTGAAATTCCAGAGGAAAAAGAGATTGAAACCCCGGACACTTTTTCCCAGAAAATGACTGCCGAATATGGTCTGTCACGAGAAAAAGTGGAGATCTCCGACCAGCCAAACCAGAGTGAACCGCCCCAGCCGAACAACACCCCACCCCGCCACGACCCCTATCGCGAACCGCTGCCCTAAACCTTATCAACAGTCCGCCAACTAACGCGGGCTGTTTTATTTAAAGTTGAACTAAGTTATAATTAGAAAGGAAATCTATGCAACAATTTCAAATCCCACAGTTTATTGAAATGGAGGACAAGCTTTTTGGTCCCCTGACCTTCAAACAATTTCTATACTTGGTTGGCGGGGGAGGAATTTGTTTTATTATTTACGTTTGGGTGCCCTTGCCTTTCATTATTCAAATCATTCCGATTGCCGGCGTGGCCGCTTTAGCCTTGGCTCTCGCTTTTGTTAAGTATAATGGCCGGCCATTTATCGTGGTTTTGGAAGCGTTTATCAAATACTCTTTGGGAAACAAGCTCTACATTTGGAAAAAAGACGAAAAAAGAGTCCAGAAAAATCCCACGCCCACACAAACTTTAACCAACCAAAATACCGACTTAAAACTGCCGAGGCTGTCAGAGAGCAAGTTAAACGAATTGGCTTGGAGTTTAGACGTTAAAAAACCCCACAACCCAGAAGAATAAAATGCCCCCAAAAGGAAAAACAACCCAAGATTTTGTGCCCATCAAAGAAATCCGCAATGGCGTTTTGATTCTTAAAGATGGCTCGATGCGTTCTGTCTTAATGGTGTCATCTTTAAACTTCGGCCTAAAGTCTGAGGATGAAAAAAACGCCATTCTTTTTGGTTACCAGAACTTCTTAAACTCGCTGGACTTTCCAGTGCAAATTTATATTCAATCACGTCGCCTCAATATCCAACCATATGTTTCAGTCTTGGAACAACGAATGATTGACCAAACAAATGAACTGCTCAAAATCCAAATTAAAGAATACATAGAATTTATCAAGGTTTTCACCGAAAAATACAATGTGATGACCAAAAGCTTTTTTGTTGTCGTGCCTTATACGCCGGCAATCTTCAAGGGCGGCCAAGGAGAATTTATCGCCAAAGTCACCGGCTTGTTTGGTCGGAAAAACCAAAAACTCGCCGTGGCCAGCGATAACTTTGATGAAAATGTGGCGCAACTAAACCAACGCATCAATGTTGTCAAGGGTGGCCTTTCTCGGGTCGGCCTGCGGGCCGACGTATTGGGCACTGAAGAGATGATTGAACTTTACTTTAAAATGTATAACCCGGGAGAACATCAAACTCCCAATATCGCCAATTAAAATGTTGCCATTACCCTTCAAAAGAAAAGAGGATAAGAAAAAAGACATTCTTGAACCAATAATGCCCCAGGACATCTACGAAATGGGTGTTTTGGAGCTGAAAGACATCATCGCGCCGTCAGCCCTGCGCGTCACTCCTAAAAGCATCAGTCTTGGCGGCAAAGTCATTCGCACAATGTATGTTATCTCTTATCCGCGCTTCTTGTCGGAGGAGTGGTTTTCGCCGGTCATTAACTTAGACACTGTTTTTGATGTTTCTATTTTTATTCACCCCTTAGACACCACCACGACCCTGCGCTCCCTGCAAAAGAAAATCGCGGAAGTGGAAAGTCAGATTCAAGAAAGAGCGATGAAAGGCATGGTGCGCGACCCTCAGCTTGATACCGCTCAAGCCGACATCGAGAATCTGCGAGACCAACTTCAACAAGCGACCGAAAAAATCTTTGCGGTTGGGTTATACATCACAATTTACGCCGACGATGATAATGAATTGGACAAAATAGAAAACGAAATCCGGTCTATTCTTGATTCAAAACTAGTTTACCTGAAAACCGCCACTTACTTGCAAGAAGACGGTTTTAAAAGCGTTGTACCCTTTGCGACCGATTACTTAAATGTCAATTACAAAATGAATTCAACCCCTCTTTCTAGCCTTTTCCCATTTATTTCTTTTGATTTGACTTCCAACAAAGGTATCCTCTTTGGTCGTAATTTACATAACTCATCATTGGTTATTTTTGACCGTTTCTCCCTGGAAAACTACAATTCGGTCATTTTTGCCAAATCCGGCTCTGGCAAATCCTACGCGACTAAACTGGAAATTTTGCGCAGCTTGATGTTTGACACCGAGGTCATCGTTCTTGACCCGGAACGAGAATATGAATTTTTGGCCGAGGCGGCCGGCGGACGCTACTTCAACATTTCTCTGACGTCCGAACACCATATCAACCCATTTGACTTGCCCTTTCCCCGAGAAGACGAGTCGCCAGCTGATGTTTTGCGTTCAAACATAATTAACCTAGTCGGTCTCTTTCGCCTGATGCTTGGCGGTCTAACTCCCGAAGAAGACTCTATCCTGGACAATGCCATTACCGAAACCTACGCCTTAAAAGACATTACACCGGATTCCGACTTTACCAAACTTTCGGCCCCCCTTTTATCCGACCTGGAATTAGTCCTGGCGGGAATGGAAGGAGGGGAGTCCCTAGCCCAAAGATTGCTTAAATATACTCAGGGCACCTGGGCTGGCTTCTTAAACAGACCAACAAACGTTGATATCAACAAAAAATTTGTTGTTTTTTCCATTCGCGATATGGAAGATGAGCTCAAACCGGTCGCGATGTACATCATAATGAATCATATTTGGAGTTCTATCCGCCGCAACTTACGCCGTCGTTTGTTAGTGGTGGATGAAGCTTGGTGGATGATGAAATCGGAAGATACCGCGTCTTTTCTCTACTCTTTGGCCAAAAGAGGTCGTAAATATTACTTGGGCGTGGCTACCATCACACAAGACGTAGAGGACTTTATGAAATCGCAATATGGTGCGCCGATTATCCAAAACTCATCAATTCAGATTCTGCTCAAGCAGTCGCCAGCCTCCATTGACGCGGTCCAAAAAGCTTTTAATTTGACCGAGGAAGAAAAATACTTTCTGTTGGAAGCTTCCATTGGCCGCGGTATTTTCATCGCCGGCCTAAAACGCGTCGCGATTGAAGTGATTGCTTCTTATACTGAAGACCAAATCATCACCTCTGACCCATCTCAAATTTTAGCTATCAAAAAAGCCAAGGCTGAACTCGCCGCCGCCCAAGAGCAGGGCGCTGCCTAAAAAATGAAATTAAAACTGCGCATAAACCTAATAACGGGAACGATTATGGTCTTGGTCGCCCTTCTTTATGATGGGGTCCAGGCCTTGATTGACCTTATTTCTGCCGGGACCATAGGTTGGTTAACCAACCCATTTATAAGTTTTTGGTCTTTTTTAACTTTCTTCTTTTGGTTTAAATTAAAAGGATTAAGTTTTATGAGACCCAATAAGGCTTTAACTATGGGAGGATCTTATTTTTTGGAGGTAGTTCCTCTTTTAAACAGTTTACCAACTATAACTTTGAGTGTTGTGATTATGTTGGGAATTACTTATGCCGAAGATGTGGCTGGGGCCATCTCCCCACAAGCGGCCAAGGCACTTGGTGTAGCCTTGGGTAATTTTAAGAAAGGCGACCTTACAAACCCTTTGTGAGACAAACAGCTTTGATTTACAAAAAAGGTAAGTTATAATTTAAGAGTGAAACCACAATTTATAATTTTTGTTTTTTTGCTTCTCTTCGCTCCGGTGTTTGTTTTTGCTGTTCGCGAAGTTGAATCAACCGGTAATTTTATCGCCGAGGTTAGACCGGAAAATCCCGCCCCGGGGGAGAGGGTGGTTATCACCTTAAAAAGTTTTGGTTCTAATCTGGATGGTAACTCAATCAGTTGGTATCTGAACAACCAACTTCAAACCCAATATAACAACCAGAAACAATTTTCTTTTTTTGCCGGAAAAGCAGGCAGCAATAGCCAGGTAAAAATCATCATTAGGAGCAACAATCTCCAAATGTCTAAAACGCTAGTCTTTGAACCAGCTGAGGTGGACCTGATTTGGCAGGCCGGCACGGAAGTTCCTCTTTTTTACCAAGGCAAGGCCTTGCCTTCACCGGGCAGCCCAGTCAAAATCTTGGCAATCCCAACCCTCATGAATTCTTCTGGTCAAAAGGCCTCGCCGGAAAGTCTGGCCTATCGTTGGTACGTAAACGGCAATCTGGTTTCTAACGCCTCTGGCCTTGGTCGGCATAGTTTTCTCACTTCCGCCAACCAAGATTACAGCGAAAAAGTTGTCAGCGTTTTGGTTAGTGATTCAACAAGCGGATTGGTGGCGGAAAGTAGCCTTAAAATAAAACCACGCTCACCCAAAATTCTTTTTTATGAATCAAAGCCACTTGAAGGGATAGATTTTAGCCACGTTCTTGGCGCCACCATAAACTTAACCACCGAAGAAAT
>JAKJEI010000020.1:387-6990 GCA_022705505.1 Patescibacteria group bacterium | reverse complement strand
CTGGTCAGAGTTCGTTCTTGAGTCAAGAGGGAGTTTTTAACAACCTGCTGAGTGATGGTGGATCCGCCCTGGTGGATGCCGCCTGACAATAAGTTTACCCAAAAGGCCCTCGCGATGGAGGTAACGTCCACACCGCCATGGTTGTAAAACTCACCATCTTCAATCGCCAAAGTGGCTTGTTTAACGTGAGTGGGGATTTTTTCGAACGGGACGACAGTCCGCCTGATGCCGCGAACATCGTAAAGAAGAGTTTTTCCGGTTCGGTCATAGATTTTAGTGGAAGTTTGGTTTATTTGTTTTTCAAAAAAGGTTTCAAAATCAGGCACTGGCAAAGAAATGGCCCAGATTGTAGTGACCCCGCCGGAAACTAAACCGATAATTAAAACTACCAAGATAATCCTGATAAGATTACGGGTAATTTGCTGTTTTCTTTTAGACATGGCTAAATATTAGCATGGATGGCGCAAAAAGCTAATATGTGATATTTTTATTCTATGAATTTAAAAGAGAAAGAAGAAAGAATACAAGATATTTTAACCAGAGGAGTGGAAGATGTTTTTGTTAAAGAAAACTTAGAAAAAAAGTTAAAGTCCGGCAAAAGATTAGTTGTGAAATTAGGCATTGACCCAACCGGTCCCCGAATTCACCTAGGGCGAGCTGTTGTTTTACGAAAATTAAAAAAGTTTCAAGAATTAGGTCATAAAATCGTTTTAATTATTGGTGATTTTACGGCGCAAATCGGCGACCCATCTGATAAGTTGGGGAAAAGGCCAATGCTTGAAGCCGCGACGATTAAGAAAAATCTTAAAGACTACAAAAAGTCGTTGGGCAAAATCATTGACTTGCGCCAAACCTCCTTTAAATACAACAGCAAATGGTTAGCCAAACTTAATTTAAAAGAGATATCACTTTTGGCGGAAAGTTTTTCAGTTCAACAAATGTTAGCCAGGCGTAATTTTAAAGATCGCTATGAACGACAAGAAGAAATTTCTTTACGTGAGTTTTTGTATCCGATTATGCAGGGCTATGACTCAGTGAAAGTAAAAGCGGATATTGAAATTGGTGGTTTTGATCAGCTTTTTAACCTCAAAGCCGGCCGAGTCATTCAACGTTGCTATAATCAACCAGAACAAGATGTCCTGACCTGTCAAATGCTGGAGGGTACTGACGGACGCAAAATGTCCACCAGTTGGGGGAATGTTATAAACATCACTGATGAGCCAAATGAAATGTTCGGCAAAATAATGTCTATGGGCGACGACCTAATTCCCAAGTATTTTTTGTTGGCAACTGATTTGTCTGTTGAAGAAATAACTGAAATCCAAAATAAGGTTGGACTTCAAAATCCGCGTGACCTAAAAATGCGGTTGGCTTGGGAAATAGTGAAACTTTATCACGGTGATAAGGAAGCTGACAAAGCCCAAAATTTTTTTGTTACCGCTTTTCAAAAAAAAGAAATCCCGGCAGATATAAAAATAATAAACGCCGTCAAAGGCACATTGCTAATGGATATTTTGTTGAAAAATAACTTGGTTAAATCAAAAAGCGATTTTCGGCGTTTGGTCGCGGGGGGCGGTCTAAGCGAGATTAATGGAGAAAAAATAACGGAACCGACAGCCAAAATAGAAAAAGACATCACCTTGAAGATTGGTAAGAAAAATTTTCTTAAGATTGAACTTAAATAAAAAACTTTGTCACGGAAATCAAAAGAGAGGGTCCAAAAAGCCCTCTCTTTTGATTTGGTTTACGAACTGATTTTATTCTTCGCCATCGTCATCATCGCCGCCGCCGAAGGAGTCGTCGTCATCGTCTGCCTCTGCTTCATCATCCAGATTTTCTAGCTCTTCATCGTCGCCGAAGGAGTCGTCGTCGCTTAAGGCGACACCACCTAAGACGTCATCGTTATATAGCTCGTCCATTTTATTTTACTTGTTGCTAATAATAAACCAATCACGACCTTTGTTTATTTTCAAGTTCTTAATTTTTATCATAAGTAAAAATTTTTGCAATACCCTTTGGGCCTGCCTGTGGATAAGATGATTAGATGACTATTTTGCCTTTGTTTTTAAGGTTTTTGGGGCTTGTAAAAAACCAAAATTTTTTCACAAGGACAACATTTTGGCCATAACCGAGTGAGTCAAAGCAATCGCGATGGCGTCATATTCATCATCTATTTTCACCTTGGCCGGCACAACAATTTGCTTTTTGACCAATGCAATGATTTGTTTTTTGTTGGCGCCGCCCCAACCGGCCACGCAAGATTTTACTTGCATTGGGTTATATTCAGAAATTGGCAAACCTGATTCGGCACAAATATAAGCAATCATTCCTCTGACCTCGGCTACTTTGCTGGCTGTTTTTTGGTTAACTGAGAAGTATAAAGTTTCCAACGCGACCACGTCTGGTTTTTCTTTTTTTATTATTTTTTTTAGTTCTCGGCCCAACAATAAGAAACGCGAGGAGAGGCTATCTTTTTTATTTGTTTGAAGACAGGTGGAATAAAGCAGTTTCAAGCCGGTTTGGCTTTTTTCAATAACCGCTAAACCGAGACGGTCATAACCGGGGTCAATCCCCAGGATTTTAAGCGATTTCGTCGGCATTATGGAAAATATTTTTGATATCCTCGTGTTCGCCTAGGGCCTCAAGGAGGGCTTGCAACTTTTCTTGCTCAGTCTTTGCCAAGGGCAGGGTGTTTTGCGCCTGCCATTCGTCTTCTTTTTTAATAAAGGCCCATTGTGTGGCGCCCTGTGGGCTGAGACTGATGCCATGCTTAGACAAAAGGTGTTTAATTTCAGGGGTGGTGCGGTTTTTGTTGTCGGTAAGACCAACAATAAGCAAAGCGACACCGCCCGGACCGTAGGCCTCATAAACGACTTCTTCAAAAGATTCGGCGCCGGCCCCGGAACCTTTTTCAATCGCGCGTTCAATATTATCGAGAGGCATATTGGCCGCCTTGGCGCGCGCGATTGCCGCTTTTAGTCCCGGCGCCTCGCGGTTGCCGTTGGCCAACCTAGCCTCCACGTTGATTGTCCGAACCAGCATTGAAAAAAGTTTGCTACGCTTGATATCTTCGGCGCCTTTCTTGTGTTTTATTTGTGTCCATTTGTTGTGACCAGACATAAAGATACTTTAAAATTTAAAAATTAAAATGTAAAGATTGAGAAGATAAACCAGAGAAAAACCTAAATGAGTTTAGGTTGGTTTTTTAGGGGCAAATCAAATCCAAGATGCTCGTAACCTTTGTCGGTTACTACTCGGCCGCGGGGAGTGCGCTCCAGAAAACCGAGCTGGATCAGGTATGGTTCGTAGACATCCTCAATGGTGGCTTCTTCTTCAGACAGGGCGGTCGCAATTGTGCCAACACCGACCGGCCCACCGCCAAACTTATCAATAATTACCTCTATGATTTTACGGTCGGGTTCGTTTAGACCAAGTTCGTCTATTCCCATCAAGCTCAAAGCTTCGTTGGTGGTTTTGGGCGAGATAGCCTTCTTGGTTACTTGGGCGTAGTCGCGGCAGCGTTTCAAAAGGTGGTTGGCGATGCGAGGAGTAAAACGACTGCGTTTGGCGATGGAAAAGGCGCTCTCATCTCCAAGTTCAATTCCGAGAATTTGGGCTGACCGCTTGATTATCTCGCTTATTTCTTCATTGGTGTAGAATTCCAATTTGAAAGTACCGCCGGAAAAACGTGAGCGTAAGGGCGAAGAGATGGCGGCGATCCTCGTGGTGGCTGCCAATAGCGTAAACGGTGGCAAGTCAATTTGGATAACGCGCGCCCCCGGCCCCTTGCCAATAATAATATTCAGGTGGCCGGACTCCATCGCCGGATAGAGCACTTCCTCAATCATTTTGTTTAGGCGATGAACTTCATCAATAAATAAAATATCGCCGGCGGACAAGTTGGTTAAGATAGAGGCCAAGTCGCCAACTTTTTCAATGGCCGGACCGGAGGTCACTTTAATTTGCGCGTTCATCTCTTTGGCGACCAAGTAAGCAAGGGTAGTCTTGCCGAGACCAGGGGGACCATAAAAAAGCAGGTGTTCGGGCGGTTGTTCGCGTTCTCGGGCGGCCGCCAGAAGGATTTGCAAGTTATCCTTGATGTTTTTTTGCCCAATATACTCTGTCCAGGCGAGAGGACGCAAAGAACGGTCTAAATAAAGGTCTTCTTTGGGGATGGTGTTGTTATTCATAAATAATGGTGTCAGGGCTTGACATTAAAATCGTTTTATGCTAGCATATAAGACAGAACGCTATAAAGAAGAAATTGGCAGATTATGGGCTTATCTTTGGCGTTTCTTTTTTGTTTTTTTATCAAGCTTACAAACCTCCAAGCAATCTAGGCCTGTTTACAGACCTAACGGGTTCTTTCAAGAGGACGCTTCGGTTTTCACCTTAGCAGTGAGTTTTACTGAAGCTATCCTTGAGGAATTATCTAACTTTAGATGCACATCCAAAGGGATTGCTTGGAGGTTTGTAGTCTTGATTCGTTTCTCTGTTTGCAAAGAACGGTTTAAATAATTTCTTCGTATAAATCAACGACGCGCGACAGCTCTTCCAGGGTGGTGCGTCCGGTAATGACTTTCAAGATACCATCTTGCCGCATATCAAGGATTCCTTGGGGTTTGGCGGCTATTTTTATTTCTTTTTCGCTTGGGTTGGTAATGGTGGCGGCCGCGACCGCGTCGTCCATTACAATCGCCTCAAAGACTCCTTCTCGCCCCTTGTAACCGATACCATTGCATTGTTCACAGCCACCGGCTACGAAAATTTTGTTTGCCTCGGTAATTTCGCCTTGCCAATTTTCTGGCACCAATTCCGATCTCTTTTCCTTGATACTTTGAATTACGGCGCTAAGTAGCTCCTTCTCGCTTTCGGTGGGGGCGATTTCTTTTTTGCAGTGCGGACAAAGTTTGCGCAACAGACGTTGGGCAATAGAGAGTGTCAACGACGAAGTGATAATCTTTGGATTAACCTCCAGATCAATCAAGCGGGGGATAGCGCCCTGGGCGTTGTTGGTGTGCAGGGTGGAAAAGACTAAGTGGCCAGTCAAAGAAGATTGAACCGCGGTCTTGGCGGTTTCGCTGTCGCGAATTTCTCCAACCATGATGACGTCTGGGTCTTGGCGCAAAGCGCTGCGCAAACCCAACAAGAAAGTATAACCCTGTTTTTTGTTGACTTGGGTTTGGTTTATACCTCCCAGATGGTATTCAATCGGGTCTTCAATCGTGATAACTTTATTTTCCGGCGAATTGATTTCGCGCAAAAAGGCATAAAGCGTGGTTGTTTTACCTGAACCGGTCGGGCCAGTCAGGAGAACTAGACCGTTCGGCTTGTGGATTTCACGATTAAAAATTTCAAACAGTCTTGTTTCCACGCCCAATTTGGCAAAAGTCAGCTCAATCGTTTTTGGGTTTAGGATACGCATAACCACTGATTCGCCGTAAGCCGAAGGAATAACCGATGAGCGGATTTCAATATCGCTATTCTCCAACGCGATGGAGAAACGACCGTCTTGGGCGGCTTCTTTGACGTTTAACTTCATGCCGGAAACCAACTTTAGGCGTGAAATAATTTGGCGGTGAATTTTAAGCGGAAAGTCAGCCACATCTTGCAAAACACCGTCCAGCCGATAGCGCAAGCGAATTGTTTCTTGTTCCGGTTCAATGTGAATGTCAGAGGCATCAGTCACCAAACCGCCAGCCAAAATGACTTCCAAGATGCCGGAAATGCCGCCTTGACTTAGCGCTAGCCCACTTTCTTTGTCTATCTCGGTTTTGATGTCAGTTAGAGTTTTGAATTGTTCAGTCAAACGCGTGACATCTTCATTGGAAATTTCTATCAGACCGGCTTTGGTTTTTTCGGAGAGCGAAACTTCGCTGTAGCGAGTCCAAGCGCTTTCCAGGCCAACTTCAGAAACCATGAAAAGTTCTACTTTAAAATTTTTGCCCTCCAAATCTTTAATTACCGCTTGGGCTTCTGGTTTATTGGGCGCCAAAATGGCCAAACTAAGAGTTTTGTTGACTACTTTAAAGGCCGCGACGGCGGCGAGGCGAGCTTCATCTTCGGGGATAAGGCGTAGAGCGTCGGTATTTATAGCTGTTTTTGAAAGATCGAGATAGGGAAGTCCGTAGCGGCCGGAAAGGGTTTGAGCCAACTCTTCCGCTTCCTTCTCGCGCAGGTCTTGTAGATGCTTGTCGGTTGTTTGACTATTGGGGTCAATCATTATTTATATTTTACCCTTTTGTTTGTTTAAAAACAATTCACGTGTTAACGGTACGTCTAACTACATTCCTTGCATTTAAAAAAACATAACGCAACTGCAAATCTGTGGGTAACTCAGTTAAACAAACAAAAGGTGGATAGGGAAATCAAAAATTTTTAACGATTGTTTGGATGATCGTCTGAATGAAGCCGCGCTAAATAAAAAACAAAAAATCCCTAGCCCTAAAAGGGTGATTTGGGCCATAAATGGGGCGCAAACCCGGGGAGCTGTTTAGCTTGACTTTTTCGCTATTATTTGTTATAATGATAGGTAGAGGGTTGAAATGAAGAAAAAGACGGGATCCGCCCTTGGTGGAAGGAGGTCGAGATGAAACACGCGAA
>JAKJEI010000020.1:0-377 GCA_022705505.1 Patescibacteria group bacterium | reverse complement strand
AAAAATCATTTGCCGATTGTATGAATGAGGCAAGTCGAAATATCAAAATAAAAATTTATCAGCCCTATGATTTTACTCGTAAATATTTCACAAATTCAAAAAGTTTTACTAGCTTTGGGTCTGATGTTGGGTTTAGTTTTAGCCACCGCCTTGTTTTGGCCAAGTGAAGCTTTGGCTGGCGGTGGTTATTATTATGGCCAACCTTATGGTGATTATTACGATTATGGATATGATTACGGACGTGATTATGACTATTATCAAACATATCGTAATGATGGCTATTACGGCCGCAATTACCCGCCCAGGCCGGTTGGATACCCGATTCCGACCTATCGGTCGGGAGGACCATGGCATCCTGGCATGGTCGGGTATCCGAT
>JAKJEI010000001.1:74332-74598 GCA_022705505.1 Patescibacteria group bacterium | reverse complement strand
GAATACTCTCAATGGAAATCTCCTCTCCGATAACAAAGGGGGTGCCGAAATCCATGCCCAAATGCGTGATACCCTGGCCGAGTAGGCTGTCAAGAACCTCCTTGTAGTTATTAGCAAGATCTCTAACCCAGGTAACAGAAACTGACGGCTCCAAACCAAGAGATTTGAGGTTCTTGAGCCCAGAGATTGCTTCGGCATACCCGGTATTGCCCGCTAGCTCCCTGTACTGTTGATCGCTCGCCCCTTTTATTGAAATTCCAACCGAA
>JAKJEI010000001.1:0-74322 GCA_022705505.1 Patescibacteria group bacterium | reverse complement strand
TCTTTTTCCGTTAGTAACCATCCATGACTTGATTTCTTGCC
The DNA here is from genome assembly GCA_022705505.1 of Patescibacteria group bacterium. GTDB lineage: Bacteria > Patescibacteriota > Minisyncoccia > Phycocordibacterales > XYD1-FULL-46-19 > JAKJEI01. The sequence goes on along the minus strand of JAKJEI010000001.1, from coordinate 74,281 downwards.
GAGACAATTCGTTGAGAATATTGACCAAATCGGGATGGAGGGTAGGTTCGCCACCCAACAGAGTTACGTTTGATATGCCTAGATCTTTGATCAGACCTACAAGATCCATCGCTAATCCCAACGGCATATCGGTTCCGTGGTATTTGCTACCTTTAGCATAGCACCAGCGGCAACGAAGATTACACGCAGAGTTGATTACAAACCAAGCAACTTTTGGTGTTGCCTTTTCCATCTACTCCCACCTCCTTTCAAAGATCATAACTACGTTCTCAGACAGCCCGAGAACTTCTAGTCTAAGAATACCACATTATTTAAAAATAGCAAGGTTTTTCTCTCCATTAACAGCCAGTTCAAGTTCTCGTAGGGTGATAATTTTTTCGCTGTAATTTTTAAGGTGTTTTTCTAAAATTTATATATCAAGTCTTAGATATATAATACACCACAACTGACCAAAAATGAAGCAAATTTAACCATAAATAAAGAAGCCCCAACATCCGCAAAGTGCGAACATTAGAGCTGTAACCCTGTAACCATGGACTCCTCATTGTGAAGCAACCTCTTGAAGCTGGGTAATGGCTTGGCGAAAAGCCGTTTCAAGTTTTTCAGCTGCTTCGGAATACTCCCCACTGATGTCACGAATCAAAGGCAGATAGGTCTTCTTGGTTTCGGCTAGTTTCCGCCTTTGCTTGTCGAGAGAACAACTCATTAGTGCCCGCAAGTTATGGAGGCGGTCGGCCAATTTGACTAACTTAACCTCCCAGTTACCATTCTTGATCTGTTGATGATAGAAAAGTAACCGTTGCTTAGCAGTGCTAAAGCGTGGGTCGTCCTTGGCTGGTTTTGAGACGGTCGCGGTTATGTAAGCCACTCGAGCTCCAAAGATCATCTCGGTCCGATCCCCCTTGAGAAGGAAGCTGTCTTCCAACATGTCGTGAAGCAGGGCTGACATCACCAATTCTACATCGTAGACCCCCAGCTCGTCGACAAGGATAATCGCTGTGCCACGGACATGTTCAAAATATCGTTCTCCCGATTCCCGAAACTGGTTGCGATGACCATATTTTGCCACATCGTAGGCCATATCAAGTCGTTTAAGGTCTGTTGGTGTCACCTTGAGCTTAAACCGCTTCAAGAAGCTTGCGTGATCCTCGCCAAAAGGATTGTCTGCTACAGTCTTCATGACTAACCACCTCCTTTTCAAAAGGTTCTAGGACCAAAAAATAAAGAACAAAGCTAAGGTTTTTCTGGAAGGATCTTCTGTGTTCCTCACTTCAACCAATTCATCACCAATCTTGACCGAAACACACGTTCGACGATTGGTGATGTAAGTTATTGAGGAAGTAGCAAACCCCTCACAATCAACCTTTTGTCCTTTTTCGTTTTCCCAAAAAGAACATCCGTTACCAAAGACCTCGTTGGGCATTTACGACCTCCTTCATAGTTAATGAACAATCCATGTCAGTTGTTGAAGCTACTAGATTTAATAATAGAGTAAAAAAGGATATTGTCAAACAAATGTAATGGCTCAATAGCCTGGAAATTTCAAATTTCTAAGCCAAAAAATAGTTAATTTCCCTTCTGATACAACTCCTCCACCCTCCCTCTCACAAACTCGCAGGAGTTGGTATAAAATTGGTCGTTGGGATTTTCGCTCACCAAAACTTCGTCTGGAATTTTGAACGGCGCGCCGATAATGACCTTTGTTCGCTTGCCATTTTCCTTTTTGGGGTTAATCGCTATCGGCAGAATATCCATTTCTAATTCTTTGTGTATATAAATCAAACCTCGACGAAAAGGCCTAATTCCTTTTTCGCGGTTTAGCCTGCCTTCTGGAAAAATCATCACGCGCTCGCCTTGTTTGAGGCGGTCAATCATTGGCGCCAGTTTTTGTTCAAAAGTTTGATCTTTTTCAAACGGGATGACACCATAAAAAAAATAAATAATTTTTACCAAGCCAATCTTATCAAAAAAATGGGCGATCCGGTCAACAAAAGTGACGGAGCCCATTATTCTAATTGGTAAAATTTTGAGAAAAGTTTGAAACGGAATGACGCTACTGATTAACCAGGGATCAAAGATTGTCTTGTGGTTGGCGATAATAGCGAGCGGGCGGTCGGGTCGGAAGTCGTAATCAAAGAAGGAATTGTCTATTGTTGTCTTGACGTGTTGGCAGATGCGGGTAATGGGAAAGTAAATAAAATAAGTCAGAATCCAGGTGAACTTGACCCAAAACAAGCCCCTGGGGGCTATTTTGGCTCGTGGCGCGACGTAAGCGCGCGAATGAGCTTGAGCGACTGGGCTTGCGGTATATTGGCTCGCAAGGGCCTTTCTTGTCTTCATAAACTAAAAGCGCGGTTTCCCGTACTTAAACTATATCACAAAAATAATGCTAAAAGAAGAGGATTGAAATCAACCGATTATTTTACCGTGTCCCTCGTAATTTTGACCAGTTGGGTTTGGCCGGTATCCAGGCTTAGAATTTTTACCGTGCTACCAATGACGACCTTGTCAGGCGGTTGTGTCCTTGGTTCTATGAGTGTAGCCTTGTTCCGAATTTCAATCAATTCTTGCAGTTTGGCGGCAGTCGTCTCAAAGTTGAAACGGGCCACGTCGTAGGTGGCGTTGTCGTGCCAGGTTTCAGAGCTTTGCTCGGTAGATTCCCCCATCTCGCGCCCAAATTCAATGACCTCTTGTTCCAGTTCGATAATTTTTTTCCGTAACTCTAAAAAATCCTCAGGCAAAAATTTGTAAGTTTTGCTCATAAAATTATTTTAAACTCATATAAAACTTTACACCGAGACCAATATGTTCATTCGCTAATTAAAGAAATAACCTTCTTAATATTAGGAAAATTTTCTTCAAATATCTTTCTGATTTTAGTAGTATCCATTGGGATGTTAGGTTCCTTGTAAATTTCAGGAAACGCCTTTTCAAAGAGGAGGTTAACAATTGTTTCTTTATTCCACTGACTTATTTTATATTGATCAATTAAGGCTTGGATGTGAAGATGAATTATCTCATGCAGGATATTTCTTATCAATCCGATACTGAAAAAACGATTTATATTTACTATTATCTCGTTAGGTAAATGATAACTACCCCCAATACCATAATTAGTTAAAGAGACCTTAACTTCTGGTATTACCGACAGACCAATACTTTTAATAAAGTCTTCTAGCTTGACCTCATATTTTTCATACATTTGTACAATCGACTCGGCAGTAGTGACAAACTTACTTTCGTCGTATTCCTCCCCAACGGCTTCAACCAATTCCTCCTTTTTTATTTCTTTAAGATTATCAACGTCAATGTTTTTGGGGAAGGATAAAGAGCTTAAACTATATTTGTTGCTCAAATACCAATCAAGTCTGTTGATAGTACTCTCGATTCTTTCTAATTCAAATTCTTTTGAGTATTCTATTAAAAGCTTAATCATTTGGGTTATTTCATTATTTATCTTAAATAACACACCCCAATTCTATAGCCCTTCTTCTCGGAGGTCCTCAATGATTTTTTTGGCTTTGCGGGAGAGTTTGCCTGGGGTCGGGAAAGTAACTCGAACCAAGAGATCGCCACGGCGGCCGCGTTCGCTTGGTACGCCTTTGCCTTTAACCCGCAACATTTCGCCGTAAGCAATTCCGGTTGGAATAGTTAAGGTTAAATCCCCCTCCAGAGTTTTTAATTTGTAGTCAGTGCCCAAAATCGCATCTGTCAATTTAATTTTGATATCAGCCAGCAAATCATTGCCGGAACGGCGCCAAAGTTCATCTCGTTCAACGTGAATTTTGATGTAAAGGTCGCCATTTTGGCCGTCGGCGACCGCTTCCCCTCGCTCGGACATTCTAATCATCTCGCCATTATTTATACCGGCCGGCACTTTAACGCGAACTTCCTCGTCTTTTTTGCGGACACCATCGCCGCCGCAAGCCTGGCATTTTTTCTCGGGTATTTTGCCGCGACCGTGACAGGCGGGACAGGTTTTCGCGGTCTGGAAAGTTCCCAAGATGGAACGCATGGCTTCTTTGATTTGGCCGCTCCCGTCACAGGTGGCGCACTTCTTGACGTCAGTGTCTTTTTCGGCGCCGGCGCCATTACAAACATCGCAAAGCCCAACTTTATTGATTAAAAGTTTTCGTTCTGTGCCAAAAATCGATTCTTTGAAAGTTATCAAAATATCCACCGAAATATCTCGTCCGCGTTTAACTTTGGTTCGGCGACCGCCGCCAAAGATGTCCCCAAAGATGTCCCCTAGGTCAAATTCAAACGAGCCATTTTGGCCACGGTTGAAACCAGAGAAATCAAAACCGCTGAAATCAAAACCGCCGCCTGGACCACCTTGGCCGCCAAAACCGGCGTTACCAAATTGGTCATACTGCGCGCGTTTTTTGTCGTCAGACAAAATCTGATAGGCTTCATTAACTTCCTTAAACTTTTGTTCGTCGCCGGTAGATTTATCCGGGTGATATTTATGCGCTAGCTTGTGGAAGGCTTTGCGGATATCTTCTTTAGAAGCGTTTTTCTCTACGCCCAATGTTTTGTAGTAATCTTTAGCCATAATATAGATGAGCTCAAAACTTAAAACGCAAAACGCAAAATTTAATCTTTTAACTTGAAACCTTGGATTTTAAAGTGATAACACTCTGGCCAAGCATTTTACAAATCTCGTCAACCTCTTTAATTAAAGGTTCAACTTTTTCTCGGTCTATTATCTTAGCGTCCTTTAATAAACTTAGCCAATATTTTGTTTCGTTAGCGCTTTTTAAGGAAATTTCAAAAAATTTTTTATATTCCAATCTGGAGCTGACCGCTTGAGCTTCAACATGGTTGGCTCCAATGGAACTAGCAGATCTTATTAGTTGATCACTAATAATCCAACTTGCCCTATTGTTTGGAAGTTTTGAACTCAAGTTGATAACTTTCAAGGTAAAGTTATAAGTTCTCTCTCTTAGACTGTTGGGCATGATTTGAATTTTGTGTTTTGCGCTTTAAGCTTAAATAATAATACCATTAAAAGGATTTTTGAGCAAGGATGCGTAATGCTTCAATAGCCTAAAACCCCTGGCGCGCTTACGCGCCAGGGGTTTTAGTTAAGGTTATTGATTTTTTAGCTCTAAGCTTTGAGTTTTGCGCTACTTCGTCTCCGCGTCTCTCACATTCCCCTCGTTGCTACCTTGCCCGTCATCTTTCTTGTCTTCATTATTTGACCCGCCTTCTTTCGGCGGCTCTTGTGATTGCGTCTTCATCATAGATTCGCCGATTTTTTGCATTTCGGTTGAAAGAGCGCTTGTGGCATTTTTTATGGCCTCAAGATCTTGACCATCTTTGACTCCTTTGAGGACGGTAATCTTATCTTCAACATCTCGTCTAATTTCTTCAGGGATTCTTTTTTCTCCGGCTGGTTGGCCATCGGTATCCTTTAGAGCTTTTTCGGCAGTATAAATCATTTGTTCGGCGACATTTTTGACCTCAACCATTTCGCGCTTTTTCTTGTCTTCCTCCGCGTGCGCTTCAGCGTCTTTTTTCATTCGCTCAATATCTTCTTTGGATAAGCTGGTCTTGGCTTCAATCCGGATGGATTGTTCTTTGCCAGTGGATTTTTCTTTGGCTTTGACTGACAAGATGCCGTTGGCGTCGATGTCAAAAGCGACTTCCACTTGCGGCAAACCGCGCGGCGCCGGCGGAATGCCGTCTAGAATAAAACGACCAAGAGATTTATTATCAGCTGCCATTTCGCGTTCGCCTTGGACGACATGAATCTCAACCGAGGTTTGATTATCTGCCGCGGTGGAAAAAATTTGCGAACGAGAAGTCGGGATCGTGGTATTGCGTTCAATTAATTTCGTGGCGACGCCGCCCATTGTTTCAATGCCGAGCGAAAGCGGGGTTACATCCAGCAAGAGCACGTCTTTGACATCCCCTTGGAAAATACCGCCTTGGATCGCGGCGCCAATTGCCACCACTTCGTCCGGATTGATGGTGCGGTTCGGTTCTTTGCCGAATAATTTTTTGACGGCTTCCTGGATGGCCGGCATTCTAATCTGACCGCCAACCAAAATGATTTCATTGATATCGGATATCTGATAGCCGGAGGCGCCTACCGCGCGCTTAGTGATTTCAATAGAGCGGTCAATAAATTCTTTGGCCAAGTCCTCAAGAGTAGCACGTGTCATAGTTTTGTTGAGGTGAACCGGGCCGGAAGAATCTGAAGTAATAAACGGAATATTGATGTCGGTTTGCATGGAGGTGGAGAGCTCATGCTTGGCTTTTTCCGCGGCTTCCTTTAGGCGTTGGAGAGCCAGCTCGTCGTGGCTGATGTCCAGGCCGGTCTCTTTTTTAAACTCATCGGCAATCCACTTGATAATTTTCTGGTCAATATCTTCGCCGCCCATATGCGAGTCGCCATCGGTCGATTTAACCTGAATACTTTGCTCTTCTTCGCCGCCGATGATATCCAAGACTGAAACATCAAAAGTTCCGCCGCCAAAGTCGTAAACGACAACTTTTTCGTCTTTCTTTTTATCCAAACCGTAAGCCAGAGCGGCGGCTGTCGGTTCGTTGATGATGCGGCGGACTTTAAAGCCGGCAATCTCGCCCGCGTCCTTGGTCGCTTTGCGTTGAGAGTCGTCAAAGTAGGCCGGAACGGTAATCACCGCCTCTTCTATTTTTTCACCAAGTTTGGCCTCCGCGTCATTCTTCAGCTTTTGCAAAATCATGGCCGAAATTTCTTCCGGACGGTAATCTCTTTCACCCATCTTGACCAACACTCCGCCATCATCGGCTTTGTTAATGGCAAATGGTGAGATATCTTTGTCGCGTTGGACATGCGGTTCTTCAAATTTGTGACCCATCAAACGTTTGATGCCGTAGATGGTATTTTTGGGGTTAGTGATAGCTTGTCTTTTGGCGATTAAACCAACCAGACGTTCACCCGCCTTGGAGATAGCGACAACAGACGGCGTTGTGCGCGCGCCCTCAGCATTTTCAATAATTTTTGGTTGTCCGCCTTCCACGGCGGCAACAGCGGAATAAGTGGTGCCCAGGTCAATACCTATGATTTTTGCCATATATCTTGAATTGTCTAATTTTTAATAAATTTATTTTTAAATGGACCGTTTGTTTTTATTTAAGGTTTTTCCGACCAGTGTCTGACTTTTACCTGAGCCGGACGTAAAATTTGTTCATTTATTTTATAACCCTTTTTTACGACTTCGTCAATCACATCATCTTGGTCCGGGAACTCGGCGGGAACAATCGCGATGGAGTGCTCTTCAGTGGGATTGAATTTATCGCCGACTTGGGGACAAATTTCTTTCAGACCGTGATTTTGGAAAATATTTTTCAGTTGTTGGTAAATGTATTCTACACCTTTGCGCCAATTTTCCGGCGCTTGTTCCCAGACTTCTTTGTTGCTCATCGCCATTTCAAAACTGTCGGCCAAAGACAAAAATTCTCCAAACAAATCTTCTTTGACCCACTTAGCGGTTTCGCCGCGTTGTTTCTCTACCTCTTTTTTTAGGTTGAGGTAGTCAGCTTTGGCGCGTTGCCAGCCAGCCAGGTAGTCACCTCGTTCAGTTTGGCAAGTCTTAAGCTCTTCTCGCAGTTTCTTTAATTTACTGTTGACCGAGGCCGCTTCCGGCGCGCGGTCTTCCAAGTTCTCTTCAAATTCTATCTCGTCGGCTTCCGATAGCTCGTTTTCTTTATTTTTGTCTGTTTGTTTTGACATACATTAATAAGAATAAGTGTTCCCTAACAAAACACTTTATATAGAGTTAAACGGATAATTCATCCTCATTATAACTAGTTAAAAGCTTTTATGCAAATACCAACTATGTTTAAAAATAAGGATTTTTCCCGCCCAAAGGTTCCTAACTGGAAGTCGGGGCCCAAAAAAACCGGCCAAGGCCGGTTTTTGAGTTTTTAACGTTTGGACCATTGTGGCGACTTGCGCGCTTTTTTGAGGCCGAACTTATAACGTTCTTTTTTGCGGCCATCTCTAGTGAGCAAACCGGCTTTTTTAACTTCGGCTTTGGTTTTTTCGTCGGCTTTGACAATCGCTCTGGCCAAGCCCAAACGAAAAGCTTCGGCTTGAGAAGAAATTCCACCACCGGACATTTTGACAGAAATCAGAAACTTATCCAGATTCTTGATATCGGCCAATTGGTTTTTGGCGCGAATTCTTAATTCTTCGGTTGGAAAATACTCATTAAAAGGTCTGTCATTAATCACAATCTCGCCCTTGCCGGTATAGAGACGAACTCTGGCGATAGATGTTTTGCGGCGACCGACCGCCTCGATGTATTTGTCTTTTGTTACAGTAGCCATAATCTTATTCGGTTATCGTTAAATTTTTCATTGCCACCGCGCGCAACTTATTGTCGGGCAACATGCCTTTTATCGCTCGCAAAAGCGCTTCGCGGTAACCTTTTTTATCAATGACGTGTTCCAAAGTTTCTTCTTTTAGACCACCCGGGTAACCGCTGTAGTGATGGTAAACTTTTGTTTTTTTCTTCTTATTAGAAATATCCATAAGACTGGCATTGATGATGGAAACTTTTACCGCCGGCGTGAGGTGGCGTTCAAACTCGGCGCTATTTTTGTTGCGCAAAGCAACGGCCGCTTCAGAGGCGACACGCCCAATGGCCTTACCGGTAGCATCAATTGTAACTTCTTTGTTTTTCATATTAGACAAATTCTATTACCGCCATTGAACTGCCGTCACTAGTTCGTTTTGGCAACTTGGTAATTCGGGTATAGCCGCCCGCCCGTTCAGCATAACGCGGTCCGATTTCTTTAAACAATTTGTTAACCCGTAACGGTGAACCGAGGTTCTCGGTGACCAACTTGCGGTTAGCAACGGTATCAACTTTGGCTTTAGTGACCAGCTTTTCTATCAAACGGCGGGTTTCTTTGGCCTTGGTTTCGGTCGTGGTAATCTTTTCCTTTAAGATTAAGTTGGACATCAAAGAACGAAGCAAAGCTTTTCGCACGCCTATTTTCCGACTGAATTTTTTACCTGTTTTTTGATGCCTCATAATTTTGTTGTTTCTTATTACTTAAGGGTGATACCCAGACCGCCTAGGGCTCGCTTAATCTCTTGGATACCCTTGTCTCCCAGTCCACTTATTTCTAGCAGATCTGATTCTTTTTTTCTAGCCAGGCCGCTTACGGTGCGGATACTCGCGCCAGTCAGCGCCTTGATGGTGCGAACAGACAAGTCTAAGTCTTCAATTCTGGTTTTCAGAATGTTTTCGTCAATACTATTGTCGCCCGGTCGGCGAATCGCGCTGTGATATTCCAAATCATCATACAAACTGCCCCCCTCTTTGATAACAGCGCCTGATTCAATTTCCTCTTCTTCTTCCACAAAACCGATGATGGCCTTGAACTGGTCAATCATAATCCGAATGCTTTTTTCCATCGCTTCGCGCGGCGTAAGAGTGCCGTCGGTTTCAATACTTAGGCGAAGCTTGTTGAAGTCCGTGCGATTGCCGACGCGCATATTTTCTACCTCATAGCTGGCTTTGCGAATTGGCGTAAAAGTGGCGTCAACCGCAATTGTGCCGACTTCCACCTTGTCTTTTTTCAAAATATCCTTTGAAACGTAGCCCAAACCTTTGTCTAGGGTCATCTCAATTGCCAGCTCAGTATTTTTGTCGGTAACAGTGGCAATTTCCTGTTCTTTGTTGATAACTTCTACTTGGCCCGGCAAATCCAAATCGCCGGCGGTTACAGTTTTGGGACCTTTGATGCGCAGTTTGACCACTTGGCTATCGTCGCCGGTTACCTTAAACTTGATTCTCTTCAAGTTTAAGATGATGTTGATGACGTCTTCCTTTACCCCGTCAATGGTGGAAAACTCATGATCAACCCCGTCAACTTTTAAAGAAGTAATCGAAAAACCAGGCAAAGACGAAAGGATAATCCGCCGTAAAGAGTTACCCAGGGTGTGGCCGTAACCCGGGTAAAGGCCTTCGATTTCATAAACGCCGCTGAATTCATCTTCGGCAATGACTCGCGGCTTTGAAGGAATGATGATATTGAAATCTGGCATAGTTATTTAAGCTATTAAAAATTAAAAATCACTATTAAATTTATCGGCTGTAAAATTCCAAAATTAACTCAAAATTGATGGTCGTTTCCGCCTTGCCGGCAATTGGCTCACCTTTAACAACCCCCTCGCCTTTTTCTAGGTCAAGCGACAACCATTCCGGTATAGTGTAGTCTTTTGTTTTTTCGGTCAGGTTTTGGAAGACACCATTATTTTTACTTTGTGGACGAATAGAGATTTTGTCGCCAACTCGAACTTGCGTAGACGGAACGCGGGTACGGCGGTTATTAACCAGAATGTGACCATGCGAAACAAGTTGTCTAGCCAAGGCGCGTGATGGCGCTAAGCCCAAACGGAAAATCACATTGTCTAACCTGGTCTCTAAGGTTTTAAACATACTAATGGCGCGGTTGCTGCCCTCGTGTTTTTTGATTCCAGCCACGTATTTGGCAAATTGTCTTTCGGTGACACCATAGGTAAAACGAGCCTTTTGTTTTTCCAAAAGTTGGAGAGAATATTCAGACGGCGCCCCCTTAGGTCGCTTGCCGGTGCGTCGTTTTTTGTCTGGTCCAGAAATAGTAAATTTCGTGGTTTGGCATTTGCCAAAAACCCGGTCGCCGACTCGCCTGCAAATTTTGTATTTTGGTCCGATTTTCATGGTAATAAAAGTTTGAGATTAGAAATTGGAAGTTGGATAAATTATACGCGGCGCGGCTTTGGCGGTTTTGGTCCGTTGAACGGAACCGGCGTGCGGTCCTTAATTGACAAAATATTGATACCTTTAGCAGAAAAAGCGCGCATTGCTGACTCGCGACCGGCGCCAACACCTTTAATAATGACATCGGCATCTTTTAGGCCCATCGCCAAAGCGCGGTCAGCCAAAAGTTCGCCAACCTTGCTCGCCGCGAAAGGCGTGCCTTTTTTGGAACCAGAAAAACCAAGGGAGCCACTGGATGACCAAGCGTAAGCTTTGCCAGAAGGGTCGGTCAATAACAACTTGGTGTTATTGTAAGTGGCTTCCACGTATAAAATGCCCCGATCCAATTTTTTCTTGGATGTTTTTTGGCTGGCGGCACTACGACTGGTGTTGTCTTGACCTCCTTTTTTGATAACTCGTTTCTTTCCCATAACTCAATAATTATTATTTCTTTTCAACCTTACGTTTGCCGGAACCCATTGTCTTTTTCTTGCCACGCAAAGTTCGGGCGTTAGTCTTGGTGCGTTGACCGCGAGCCGGCAAACCTCTTTGGTGTCTCAGACCGCGGTAGCTTTTGATATCACGCAGACGCTTAATATTTGCTGAGCGCTCTCTTTTCAGGTCGCCTTCAATCTTATAATCTTCTATCACTTTACGAATCGCGTTTTCTTCGTCATCAGTCAGGTCGTCACTTTTTTTGCCAAAATCAATTTTGGCTTCGGCCAAAATTTCCTGCGCTCGAGGTAAACCGATGCCATAAATGGCTGTCAGGGCGTACTCTATTCTTTTGTTCGGCAAAGTGATACCGGCGATTCTCATAATATTAAAATAAAAATTATCTAGGCCTGCTTTTGTTTGTGGCGAGGCTTATTTTTGCAAATAATATAAAGATGGCCCCTTCTTTTGACCATTTTGCATTGAGCGCATCTTTTTTTGATGGTTGACCTGATTTTCATCTTTTTGCTATTTAGCCCCTCCTCACAATTCGGCTACGATTTCCGTAGGGGTCCATGACCATTTGGACCCTATCCCCAACCATAACTCGGATACGGTTAATCCGCATTTTTCCGGCTAGGTAAGCCAAAATCTCCTTATCTGGCTCATTGTCCAACTTCACTTTGAACAAAGTGTTTGGCAGAGCCTCTATAACAACCCCATAAACGATATCCTCCTTTTTAGGTGAGTTGTCAGGGGTCTTTTTTTTGTCTATTTCCATTACCAAATTGACTTGGACATATTAACAAATTTACGCCTTAAAAGTCAAGGCAAATCGACCAATTTAACCGGCAGGTGCTATTCAAAAGCTTTTTCTTCTATTTTTATCTCAATTTTGGCGTCATTTTGGGACACAGAGCGAACCCACCCCGGGCGGAAAACAATTACCGCCTTTTGAATTTCAGGATAGGATTCAAAAACGTCGTTATAGTCGTCTTTATCAGCTTTTTGCAGGTCGTCTTTGAGGGCATTCTCGTCAAATTGCCAAACAACATGAGCGATTCCTTGCAGATTAAAGGAAATAGAAGTCAGACTTTCAGGGTTAAGGTTTTCTTTGTCCAACAAAGTAAAACCAAGATTTTCCATGTTCGCAATATCAACCTTGTCCTCGCCGGTCCAGCCGGGGATTGCTTTGGCCAAGTATTGGCTTAGGTCAGCGCGGTTAAAAAGAATACCGGTGGCGGTTACTTTGCCCCTGACGACCACTTTGTCTGAACCGCTTTCCGATGAGGTGGCAATTTCGGTAGAAAATCGGGTCAAAACCGCGTCATCAAAAAGAACATAGTCCTCGGGCACTTGTTGTTTAATTTTCTCGATAACTTTAGCTTGCAGGCTGCCGCTCATTGATTCCTCTAAGTTGGCCATATCGGCTTCTGAAATTTTTGGCCTCTCGCCGATAAACCCGCCACTGATGGGAGTCTTTGATTTGGCGGTAATTTTTTCAAATTTAGGGGTTTTGGCAAAACCGGGGATAGTGAAGTCTGCTAGTCCCAAGTTATAAGCCGAGCCGGCTTTGTCGGCATAAACCGTTACTTCCAACTGTCCCGGCACGGTCTCGCCCTTTTCATTCTTGTGAGTGCCCGGCACGGTTACTGATTCGGCAATCCGGTAAATATTGCCATTGGGCGCTTGGAAACGGGTTTTTTCCACCAAGGTCTGGCTAGTGGAACTATCCTTGTTGATAATGACAATTCGGCCGCTAGCTTTGATTTCTACTTTTTCACTACCGGAGGCAGCCACCGTCGCCGTATCCACTTCTTCTACATCTTCAGCCAAAACAAATTTCAAGCCCTCATCACCTTCTCTAGTCGCTACGTGAGTGCCGGAAACATCCAATTGTCCTTGTTTAGGTTGAATATTTACAATTGCTCTGGCAAAAACATTGGACAAAACAAACCCTCCAACACCAACAATCAACAAAACAACCAATAAGACTAGCCAACCGGCAAAACGAAAGCGGCGGCGAGGGCTGGGGTTGGTGCGAGAGGAAAGGGAAGAGGTCGGTGGTGGTGTGTTGGTTATTCCTGACTTCATCTTTGACGCGCCAACTTCTGGGAAAATTTCACGAAGACTTTTTTTGTTTTTGACAATATCCTGCATGTTTTTTAATGAATTAATAAAATAAAAGCTATTTGGATTTTTATACAGCTTATCACAAAACAGCGCTTCAGCCAAAATAAAGGTGTTGGTAACTTGTCCGAGGCTGTTTATCGGTTCATAAGTAAGCAACTTTTTATCAATAAGGCCAACCGAGAGGTAGTTTTCGGATGATAACAAAAACTTGGACAACTCAATTCTTTTTATCCAATCAGCCAACAATAAATCTGAGCTATCGTAACCAATCAGATAAACGCGCGATGGAATAAAAACTGTTTCGGCAATTTGGCTGATAGTGTTTTTGAACAAAGTTGACCAGTGGATAAAAATTTTTTCCAGCGCGCCGGTGACGCGCGCGTTGGCAGATTGACTTGTTTTACTTTCTGTCAGCAACTTCAGCAATGACTCGGCCTCGGCCGGAACCGTGCCCGAAAATTCAGCTAATTTTTTCAAAATTTGTCGGCGGCCAAAAGGAAAAGACCTATGTTCGGCCAAAACGCCGTCGTTGACCACCAAAATATCTGTGATATCGCCGGCCGCATCTATCAGGAAAAAATCTTTTTCACCGGTCATTAAATCTTTGAAGACACTATAAGCGGCAAAGGTAAAGGTCTGGAATTTGACGGGCGCTTGCGGAAAAAAACTAGCCACCATATTTTTGAAATAACCCAAAAGAGTCTCTGAGCCAAGACTAACATATTGGCTAATCTCCACCTTGCCGGCCACCCCCCTGGTTAGGTTGTCGCCTTTGTAACCGTCAAGAACAACCGACATTATTTCATTTTCAATAATAATAGTTCGGTCATTTAGAATTTCCGGATAAAGCGAAGGGTGTTTGTCGGCAAAATCTTTGGCTGACCCAACGCTAAGTTCCCCTATTTTCTTGGTTGTAATGGGCGCTTTTTGTTCCGACCGCCAAACTATGTCTTTGGTTCTGGTTATAAAGTAAGGTGATGATAAAAAGCAAAAAACAGCCTGCGGCTTATGGTGACTTGCTTTTAGCGCCTTTAAAACCTTTTCCAAGGCTTGGCTTGCTTCCTTGAGATAATCTTTAAAAGCGATAGACCTTTGGGGCGATAATTCTGTTTGCGTAAAGAACAAAATGCTGGAAGAGATGCTCGTTTTGTTTTTTTGGCCAGTCCGAAAAATCGCGCCGCTGATTTGATTGCTGCCAATGTCAATCAACGCCACTAAATCGCCTTCTCCTTTTTTGCGTGATAAGAAAGACACTTCTTATATTATAAGATTCTCCTAGAAAAAAAGAAAGGGATTAATCGTCGCGCTTTTCTTTTTCAAACACCATGAGTCTTATTTCCCTTGACTCTTCTTCATCAAGAATTTGATTTAAGTCAAAAAAATAAAAAAGAAGACATCGGTATTGTTCATTGTATTTCAAACCAAGAACTTTCCAGCGACCATCTTGACCCCTAATGAAAAAACCGGGCAAAATAAGCGTGCCCTCCCTGAACACATCGGCCGAGCCAGACCTGCAAGCAAGCAAGTAATCACAGCTGGGAAAGTAATATCTTGAAGGATCATTTTTTATCACCCGATTAAATATCTCGGATAATTTGAATCCGGCCAGTCCATTAAGCCCTAAGCTGAGGGGGCTAAGTTTACTTAAATCCGCAGAGACAGATTCTCGGTTGATGATATATTCGTTAGAATCGCTCGACTTAACTTCTTCACCCATTGCTTGGAAGTCGATTGTCGTTAAATCCTCTAGCTGTCCAACAATGGGGGCAGTTTCCGGGTGGAAATCGTCTCTTTCGTTAAAACTTATGAGATCTTTAACTAGGGCCTCCAACCTGGCGAAAGAATCCGACTCTTTTGTTGTCAAAGACGCTTCAGTTTTTTGAAGAGAACGTTTAAGTTCAGCGTCAAGTCTGCTAGTCTCCTCCGGCCCTTTATACTTAAACTTGGCACTTTTTTCTATTACTTCTTCTATCGCCTCAACCGTTGGCCGAGGCAAGTCTTCTTGAGGCCCGAGAAAAAGTGAGCTTATTTCTCTTATTTTGTCATCAATCTTGCCGGTCAGTTCGTCCTCTTGGCGTTGGAAGCCTTGGGCTTTGGCCAGGATTTCATCTAACCCCCCTTCTTCTTGGGGTTTGATTGGTTCTCTAAAATGCCCAAAGACCGATTTTTTCTTGCTCTCAGGATTGGGCTGGGGTTTTTCCATAATAATATTTAGATTATTCCAAAACTGCCTTTATCCGTCGAACACCGGCCGCTATAGCTTCTTCTTTTTTAATTTTAAAATGACCTAATTCACCAGTGCGCGAAACATGCGGTCCCCCGCAAAATTCTTTGGACCAAGCGGAAGCGACATCATCGCCGGTGTAATAAACTGTGACGGTCTCGCCGTATTTTTCACCAAAAAGGTGAGTCGCGCCAGTTTTTTCGGCCTCAGTCTTTGGCAATTCCACGCGGTTCATTGGCAAATCAGCTTTGATTTTTTCATTAACCAAATTTTCAACTGCGTTTTTTTGGTCATCTGTCAATTTGGCCGGATAAGCAAAGTCAAAACGTAACCGTTCATCTGTAATGTTGCTGCCCCTTTGCGCCACTTCCGGCCCCAAAACTTCTTTTAAAGCAGCCTGTAGGAGGTGGGTGGCGGTATGGTATCTGACTACTTGTTTGCTTTCACTGGCCAAGCCGCCTTTGAACTTTTGGTCAGCGCCGGCGCGTGATAATTCTTGGTGTTTTTGCAAACGGTCGCCAAATTCTGTTTTTAATTTTTCCTCTATTCCTTTTACTAATTTCAAACCGCGATTTTTGACCTCTTCCAAACCAAGTTCAAGCGGAATGCCGTAAGTTTGATAGAGGTTGAAGAAAAATTCGCCAGTCAACAACGGGCTAGTCATATTTTCTGCGGTGTCAATGACTTCATTTAGTTTTCCGGCAAATTCTTTGTCAATAATTTTAATGCCCGCCGCTAAAGTTTGACGGAACTTTTCCTCTTCTTTTTTAAGCTCAACAATTATTTTATCTTTTTCGGTGGCTAGTTCCGGATAAAAATTTTCATACTTAGCCACCACCAAATCCACCAATTTCTCGCTAAGGTTATCGGTCGCGCCAATCTTGTCGCTGTAACGCACCAAACGCCTAATAATCCGGCGCAAGATGTAGCCGCGGTCAGTATTGGCTGGCCCCACACCGGAGGCCAACATAAAGACAGCCGTGCGAAGATGGTCGGCAATAATCCGTTTGGCCTGCTCGTCGTCTTGATTGCTGTGAGCGGTGATTTCAGCCAAAATCGGAGCAAAAATATCAGTCTGGAAAACACCAACATTATTCAAGACGGCGGTTGTCCTCTCCAACCCCATGCCGGTATCAACGTTTTTTTGTTTGAGCGGTTTGTAACTGCCATCCGGCATTTTTTCATATTCCATAAAAACGTTGTTCCAGACTTCAATCAGACGGAAAGAATCCACCATTTCACCGAACTTTCCAACAAGCGGGCCATCTGTCGGACGAGTGTCATAAAAAATCTCCGTGTCGCCGCCGCATGGACCGGTAGCGCCGGCAATCCAGAAATTGTCCTCTTTGCCAAGCGGGATGATTCTGATGTTTTCCCCAACCACTTCGTCTTCGCCGGCAATGTTCGCTTCCAAACCAGCTTGAGCAAAAGCCGCCTGCCAAATTTTGATCGCTTCTTCATCGCGCGGCAGGCCATCTTCGCCCCGAAAAATTGTCACATAAAAACGCTTGGGGTCCAAGCCTAGACCCTCTTCTTTGCTTGTTAAAAATTCAAGGCTCCAATTAATAGATTCTTGCTTGAAGTAACCTGCCCCAATTCCGTTTTCTGCGGTGGAGTCACCGATTGACCAGTTACCCATCATTTCAAAAAAAGTCAGGTGGCGGTTGTCGCCAACGTCTTCAATGTCGCCCGTTCGAACGCATTTTTGAACATCAACCAAGCGAGCGCCGGCCGGGTGAGGTCGACCCAAGAGATAAGGAATCAAGGGTTGCATACCGGCCGTGGTAAAAAGGGTGCCTTCGTCGCCATAATCAGCCGGCACCAGAGAGGCCGAGGGGATTATTTTGTGTCCCCTTTTTTCAAAAAAAGTCAAAAATTTTTGACGAATTTCTTCAGAAATCATGATTTAATCTTAACAAAACAACGGCCCAAGCGCAAAAAAACTATGT
Source organism: Patescibacteria group bacterium (assembly GCA_022705505.1). Classification (GTDB taxonomy): domain Bacteria; phylum Patescibacteriota; class Minisyncoccia; order Phycocordibacterales; family XYD1-FULL-46-19; genus JAKJEI01. The sequence continues at coordinate 56,795 of JAKJEI010000001.1, read as the reverse complement.
ATTTATCTTTAAATTATCTAAACTCTCGGCCCCTACTATTTTAATTTTTACATTATCTTATCGCCCCTCCACCCAAACAGACATCGCCGTCATAAATCACCAAGGATTGCCCGCTTGGTTTAAGTTGCGATTCGTCAAAACAAAAAACAGCCTCCTCTTGTGTGACTTTGGTAAACTGGCCGGTTTGCAACGGCTGGCGATAGCGGAAACGCGCCTGATATTTTTGGCCAACTCTTGGGACCTCGTTGATCCAATTTATTTCATTGATTTCAAAAATAGCATTCATCTTTTTGGTTTTATTTGGCTCAGATGAAACAGTGACAGTGTTTTTTTTAACATCTTTGGCGATGACAAAGTATGGTTTTTGGTCAGGTGTTTTTTTCTCAACAACAAAACCTCGCCGTTCGCCGATGGTAAGGAAAATCGCGCCATCATGGTGACCAATAATTTCCCCCGCTTCGTTTAAAACGGCGCCGGTTTGGAGCGGTATTTGTCCACTCAAAAATTTTTTAAAATCAATTTGACCGATAAAACAGAGCCCCTGGCTGTCTTTTTTCTTGGCGTTTGGCAACCCAAATTTTTTTGCCAGTTTCCGCACTTCTTCTTTTTCGTAACCGCCGACCGGAAACAAAATATGCGGTAATTGTTCTTTTTTTAAATTCCACAAAAAATAAGTTTGGTCTTTATTTTTGTCTTTGCTGACCACTAACTTAAAATCTTTAGTTTTGCGCTTTAAACTTTGGGCTTTAAGTTGGCAATAGTGCCCTGTCGCCACAAAATTCGCGCCTTGAGCGATGGCCCAGTTATAGAAGATTCCAAATTTAATTTGTTTGTTGCACATCACATCAGGGTTTGGTGTCCGGCCGGCGCGATATTCGCTTAAGAGATAATCAACTACTTTTTCTTTGTATTCACCTGAAGCGTCAAGGGTAATAAGCGGAATATCAAGGTGGGCGGCTGCGCGCATCGCCTCGCGGCGTTCAACGCGCCAATTGCAAGCGATACCCCAGTCGGTCTCTGGGTCATCAGCCGGGTCCCAAGGTTTAATAAAAACGCCGACCACCTTATAACCGGCTTTTTTTAGCAAGGCGGCGGAAACCGAGCTATCTACCCCGCCTGACATGCCAACATAAACTGTTTTTGGGACTTTTTTATTGTTATTCAAAGCCATTTCCCGCTAACATTACCACGAATTTTTGTTTTTGAACACAAAAAGAGCCTGCGGAACCTAAAGGTTCCGCAGGCAACCTCAACTGCCTTTGCAGCAGTGAGCAACTCTCGGAAAAGTGAATCGCTTCATTTTATCACCCCCTTTCCAAGAAAAGAACACTAATACCCACTTACATTATAACATTGTCGTCAAGTTTTTGAATAACCAAATCAAATAGAATTCTTGAGCTCATTTGGTCGTCTTCATTCGCCCTATTGTATATAAAACAATATTCCGGCGAAGATTAAGGTTAAAAGGCCAAAGGTTAATAAGGTAGTTAAGAAGGACTTTATCGCTTCTTTTTTCTTGTCTTCAAAATACAACTGCAGAGGTTGAAAAAAGAACAAAAAGCCCATCACGGCCACCGAAAAAGTGAGCAAGGACAGCATCACAATTGGCGCCAAGACCGAAGGCGTGCTTTCAATCTTTGGCGCGTTAAACAAAAATAAGGCAATTATGGCGATATACAAAACCGCGAGCAAAGCATTAACAAAAGGATTTTTCATAGTTTTAATTTAAATTTTTAATTTTGTTATTATGCCACATTTCTGCCAAAAAAGAGGTCCAACCTCCTTTGGGCAGGTTTGTTACGTAGCATGTTACGTAACAAACCAAACAGTTAAAGTCCTTCCTAGTTTAAACTCTACCCCGTCATCAATTTCTGATAAATCTCGTAAGCGACGCGGGCGTCGGCGAGGGCGGAGTGAGCTTTTTTATTTTGAAGACCAAAATGCTCGGCCAAGGCCCAAAGATTAAGTTTGGGCGTCCAATCCTTGTTATAAAGTTTGGCAAAGGCGATAGAAAGCAGGTCTAGTTTGTGGTAATCCATTTTTAAATCAATATTTTCGCGAAAACAGGCCGCACTCAAAAAACCCCAGTCAAACGCGACATTGTGCGCGACCATCACGGCCCCTTCTACCTTCTTGCTCAAATCTTTTAACGTTTGATTTAGTTCGCCGGCAAAAAGCCAATCCGCTTCATTGTAATGGTTTATCCGCAAGGCTTCAGGGCTGGCCGTCTCAAGATGTTTTGGTTTGACTTTGTATTCAAACTCGCCAATTTCTTGAAAAGAGTTGACTCCACGATCATCAATATTGTGCCAAACAACGACTCCACCAATTTCTAAAATTTCGTGCTTTTCCGGGTCAAGGCCGGTGGTTTCAAGGTCTATAAAAGCTAATTTTTGTTTCTTTTCCATAATAAATTAAGCACGACACTAATATACGAATTCATACGAATGAAACGAATGGTAATGAATGTAAGCTATAAAAATTAAAATAAAAAATTGTCTTTTTGCTAAAACTTATAACCTTCCTCATATCCCATAGCGAACGCGATTAGCCTTGTGTTCCTCAAACGTTTTGGCGTAGTGGATATTCCCATCATGGTCAGATAAATAAAACCAATAATCGCTTTCTTCGGGAAAAATGGCGGCGACAATCGCGTCCCAACCCGGATTGCCGATTGGAGTTGGAGGCAAACCCTTGTTGACATAAGTGTTGTAAGGCGATTCGGACTTAAGGTCGGTCTTGGTCAGGTCAAAAGTAGTTTTGCCCAAATAATATTCAAAGGTGGCATCCACTTGCAGGGGCATACCGGAGGCAATTCTTTTCCAAAGTATGCCGGAAACAAGATGGCGGTCTTTTTCGGTGCGAACTTCACGGTCAATAATAGAGGCCATCGTGATTATTTCATTCATCGTCTTACCGGTCGCTTTGATATCGCCTTCTACTTCCTTTATGCGAGTATCAAAATTATCCCGCATTACCTTAATCATATCGGCCGGACCGTCCAGTTTGGAAAAGAAATAGGTGTCGGGAAAAAGATAGCCCTCCCAATGAGTCCCCAACTCCACAAACAATTCTTCGTTAAAGTCGGGCGCTTCTTGGCTGATGGCCTTGGCAATTTTCGCCGCCGACGCGCCCTCAAAAAAAGTAATCCGGTACGGCTCGTGGCCCAAAAAGCGGTTTGTGAGACGCATCGCAATCGCCAAGGTAGAAATCGGTTCGCCGAAATAATAACTGCCCGCCTGGATTTTCTTTTGGCCGCCCAAAAGAAAAATCAGGGCTTTGAAAGTTTTCGGTGAACGAACCAAACTTTGTTGGTATAAATTTTCGGCCACCTCGCCGGCAGTCTCGCCGCTTTCCACGCGGAAATAAACCTCGTCCGGAAAGGTATAGGGCGGAAAGACGAAGGTCAAGTTAAACAAAATAAAAACCAGGATAAAGGCGGTCAGAACATATTGTCCCACAGTTGCCACAATTTGTTTTTTATCCTCGCTTAGCTTGAGGTTTTGAGTCGTAGTGTTATCTTCAATCATAACTATAATGGCAGGTTAACTGGCGGTTCACCTCGTTTGGACGGGATACGCGACAGCGATGGAGTAGTAACTGCTTGGCCTGGGAAGTGGTAGAGTGTTGCCAATTCTTCAGTCGTCATCACCATTGGTTTTTTGCTGGCTGGCGGATAGAAATAGGCGCGTTCACGAAAATATTTAAACATCAGTTTTTTCAAACGTCTGGCTCTAATCCCCTTGTAATCTTCCCACGGTTGGTTATAGCTCGTGGTAGCCGCCACCTTAAAACCATTCATGCCGGGCGAACCGAATTGTTTTATGCTGTTGCCAACGCCGACTTTGACAATCGGGCGGATGCCTTCTTTAGAAGCGTAAACGGCGCGAATGCCAACGTCAAAACAAAGTTTGGCCAAGTGTCTTTCTATTGATTCAGCCAAAAGGCGCTCGCCGGGCGACATTGTCAACTTTACAAAGGAAGCAATATCATCGCCTTTTTCTTCACGTTTTAGAATTTTTTGTAACTCCTCTTGAGAAGCATCTTTCCAACCCTTCATTTCTACCTTTGAAAAGAAATTATACCATTTTGCTTTTTTATTTTTGATTGGGAAACGATCTTTGCCGCCCATGACCAAAAACTGAAACCAAACTTGTTCGTCTTGTCTGATAGAGCCCAAAAATTCCATAAGGGGCGTCATCGGGTCAACTTTGTATTCTTCTTTGGGATCTTTTTCCAAACCAAAATCATAATAAGTTTTGATTGGGTAAATATCAGCTTTGGCAAATTTCCACTCCCAGCCGAAAATTTCCCACGGCGAATCCGGTTGGCCAAAGTTTACTTGTTGCGTGTAATCGTCAACTTCAAAAATTTCCACTTCGGAATACTGAGAATAAATTTGCGCTTCTACCAAGTCTTTGAAAAACTTCGGAATATTGAAATAGAAATGGATTTCGCCGCCAAAAGAGGCTAACTCCAACGAAAACCAAGAACGAACAGTGCCCTTGATGTATTGGTCTACCAGCTCGCCTTCATAAGTTTGGTAAAAAACATGCATGAGAAGCTCCATCGCGGCCGGCGATTTGCTAATCTCTTTCGGAATTTTGACTTCCAGCAAAATACGTTCTTCCTTGTTTATGTATCGTTCGCGAATAAAAGCCAAATAAGACTCCCAAAGAGCATAGGCCAAAACGAACGGCAAAAAATAGACCGTAAAAGGCAGGGCCAAAGAAATCCAATACCAAGTCTGGCTAAAAAAGTTCCCTATCAGGTTTAAAATAAAAACCATCCTCTAAATAATAAAACATTACTGAGAAAAAAACCACTGGGCAAAAACCCTTTCATCCACAATCATAAAAACACGGCCTTTGGCCGCGTTTTTATGATTGTGGATAAGATTTTAGGAAACCAAGAAGTAACGTCCGTTTTCGTCACGCTTGAAATACTTGGCATTTTGCAGGTTGACCAAAATCGTGTTTTCTTTGACAAAACGCTCTTTCAAAACATGGTTGATGATTTCGTCTTTTGATAAAGCGCCGGCCTCTTTCAGGATCCTCATCACGACGTCAACAACCGTGCCCTGAGAATAACCCCATTCAGTCAAAGCATAAAGGCCGCGACCAACCAAAACAAAGCGACCATCTTTTATCAACTCGTTGTGGCAAGTAGCTGGGTGCGCTTTTTTGTTGAAGGTTTTATCAATTTCTCGAGCCACCTCGGTAAAATGGAGAGGGGCCTTGTTTTGCCGCAACACCAAATAAGCATAGTCGCGAATACCGCGCATGCGGATGTTTGGCGAGGTGTTGAGCCCCCATTCGCCAAGCGGGTTACGCGCCAAAAGTTTGCAAATTTTGAGCCACTTCGGAGCCAAGCCTTCCAAATTTGGTTCGTTGGAAAAATCTTTTAATTCTTTAAGAAATTTAGTGATAAGCTCCGGTTCGGGAATCAAATCATCTTCGGAAAATCCGGCGCAAAGTCTGCGCAATGACTGATGAACCTTAGCGGCTTTTTCTTCATTGACCGTCCAGCGATGATGGAATTCTTCGTCTTCCTTGATTTTAGTGAAATTATCAGAAACAACCAGCAAAAAATGGATGTGATTCTGAGTTAATTCGTCTTTGGCCAAAGACCCCAAAAATTCCCGCTCGTGAACCACGCTTCCGTATTCATTCATCAAATCTTTGATTTGCTCAAAAGCCTCCGTCGCGCTTTCATAGGTCTTGGATTTTTTGGTCATGCCCAGGCCAAAATTTTCAATCTGACGAACACGCTCGCGCGTAATTCCATATTCGCTGCCAATTGCCTCAAGGGTTAGGCGTTTGCTGTTTTTGTCCAAACCATAGCGCTTGGTTAAAATATCGCGATTGCGTTCCGGCAAAACGTTGAGTAGCTTTTTGGTAATCTCTTTTGGTTTTATGGAAAAACCTTTTGTTGTTTTAGTGGCCATAAGTTTTTACTGATAATTTTTTATTTTTTAGCGACCGAGTGGTCCTTCTTTTGACCGGTTAGTTGCTGTCTTTAGTTGTATCATTTATTTTAGTATAAGTCAAACGCTACTTATTGGTTACAAAATTAACTAGACGGCCTTTCACATAAAAAGCTTTTTTAATTGTCTGCCCTTCAAGCCATCGCTTCGCGCCGGCGCTTGCCCGAGCCTGCTTGAGAATTTCTTCTTCACTAGCGCTCGCTGGCACAACAATTTTGTCTCTTATTTTGCTATTTACTTGTATCATAATTTTGAGCTCTTGCTTGACGGTCTTTTGAGCGTCATAGGTCGGCCACGGCGCCAAATGAATAGAGGTTTTGTGCCCTAACTGTGACCATAATTCTTCAGACAAGTGCGGGGCAAACGGCGCCAAAAGCTTAAGTAAATTCTCAAAATCAGTTCGACTGACTGTCGGCTGTTTTTCTAACTCGTTGACCAAAATCATCAAGGCAGAAATAGCGGTATTGAAGGCAAAGTCCGTGATATCCTTGCCAACTTTTTTGATTGTCTCGTGGACTTGAACAACCAGCAGGCTGTCGCCTTTCTGAGATTCCACTTTTTTCGACAACTGCCAAACTTTTTCCAGAAAACGACGCGCGCCAATCATATTTTCAGTTTGCCAAGAAGCGCCGGCTTCAAATGGGCCCATAAACATTTCATAGACACGCAAACTATCGGCGCCGTAAGATTTTACGACATCGTCAGGGTTAACCACGTTTCCCCAACGCTTAGACATTTTGCGGCCGTCACTCCCGGAAATCAAACCTTGGTTCTTGAGTTTGGCAAAAGGTTCCGGTCGGCTCACCACACCGAGGTCATACAAAAACTTGTGCCAAAAACGCGCATAGATCAAATGTCTAGTGGCATGCTCGGTTCCACCGACATAGACATCAACTTCTTGCCAATATTTTTCTTTGTCTTGGCTAACCAAAGCAGTCTCATTCTTCGGGTCCAGATAACGCAAATAATACCAAGAAGAACCCGCCCATTGCGGCATTGTGTTGGTTTCGCGTTTAGCCGGTCCGCTGCAAGCCGGACATTTGGTTTTGACCCATTTTTCAATATCGACCAAAGGTGATTCGCCCGTGTCGGTTGGGGCATAACTTTTGACCTTCGGCAACTTGACCGGCAGCTTGTCTTCCGGCACCGGCACGACTCCGCATTTGTCGCAATGAACAACCGGGATTGGCTCGCCCCAATAACGTTGACGCGAAAAGACCCAGTCACGAAGTTTGTATTTAACAACTTGTTTGCCTCGCACATAGCGCGAAACCGCCAACTTGGCTTTCTCGCTTGAAAGACCGGTGAATTTTTTACCGGCATTAACCAAAACACCCGCTTCAGTATGGATAATTAAATCTTTATACCAATCATTTTCCGCCAGCCAGGTCCAAGGCGAAACAAATTTTCTTTTTTTGTCTGCAGAAAATTCATTTGCCAACTTATCAACCTCCTCCGCAGTTTCCGGTGTCAAAACAATCTTGGTCACCCGATCTTTTTTATCCTTAAAAAGAAAAACAATTTCCTTGCCCACATATTCATTCCAATAGCCAGCGGTCATTTTTTCGCTGATCAATTTTTCGTAGGCTGGCAACTTTTTTGCTGATAAAACCAAGAGACGGTCGCCGTCCGGCTTCTTTTCGTAAATCTTGGCGCCAACTTCTTCCAATTCACCATCAGAAATCTGGTTTGCGCCCATGAGGTAACTTTTGATTGGCGCGTTCTTCTTGGCAATACTCTGAATAATTGGCAGTTTATATTTCTTGGCAAAGGCGAAATCACGCTCATCATGCGCCGGTACCGCCATCACCGCGCCGGTGCCGTAATCCGGCAAAACATAGTCAGCGATAAAAACAGGGACTTCACGGCCATTGGCCGGGTTAACCGCGACCGCGCCTTTCAATTGAACACCGGTTTTTTCTTTGGTTTCCGCGATGCGGGCTATCTCGCTTTGTTTAGTGGCTTGTTTTTGATACTTTTGGATTTCTGATTTGTTGTCAAACTTTGACAAATTTTTCTGAACAAAATTATGCTCCGGCGCCAAGACCACGTAAGTGGCGCCAAAAAGCGTATCGGCGCGCGTCGTAAAAACTTTCACCGTATCCAAAACATTTTCTAGCACCACTGGCTCCACCGTACCGCAAGTATGAGTTCTTTTCGCTTCAAAGCGAACTAGTCGGCCATTCAGCTTGGCCTCCAGATTTTCTCCTTGATTTTGATTTATCAAATAGTCAGTCTGGTCTTCCAAAATAACAACGTCGCCGGCATTTTTTTTAATTTTGGCAAAATCAAAGTCCCAATTTATCAAAAAAGCGGCAGCCGGGCGGTCTTTGTCTTTGAACTTTGGTTCCACCAAACCAGAAACTGCCACAAATTTTTTAATTGGTTTCTTGAGACGTTCCAAAACACGCAAGCCGACAACTGTCCCCAAACTATGCCCAACCAAAACCGTGTTTTCGTCAAAAGAAACATTTTCCAGCACAAATTCCGTCTGGTTGACGACATCCGGCAAAAAAGGGTTTGGCAGGGCCGGCACCACTACCTCGTGCCCGCGTTTTTCCAGTTCACGTTTAAGCCATGGGAACCAACAACGATTCGGTCCGCTCTTAAAACCGTGCAAAAAAACATATCTCAGCTTCTTGGTTTTAAGTTCAAAATCTATTTCTATGCCCTCACTTCGGCCAATCCAGTTGCGTTGGGACTCTTTGATTGATTCAGGCCAGGCCAAGTCTTCCAAATCCTCTAACAAACGTTCGGCATAATCGGTAATTTTGAGCACCCACTGACGCATTGGCTTCTTTTCCACCTCTGAACCGCAACGCTCACACTTACCATCCTCCAAATCCTCATTAGCTAAACCGGTTTTGCAAGACGGACACCAGTTAATCGGTTCATAGGATTGATAAGCCAAGCCCTTTTGCCACAATTGCAAAAAAATCCATTGAGTCCATTTATAGTATTTGGGGTCAGTGGTGTTTATCTCGCGAGACCAATCATAATCAAAACCGATAATTTCCAACTGTTCCTTAAAACGTTTGATGTTTTTTTTGACAGCGGTCTCGGGGTGAATCTTATTTTTTATGGCATAATTTTCGGCGGGCAAACCAAAAGCGTCCCAGCCCATGGGATGCAAAACATTAAAGCCCTTCATCCGTTTGTAACGAGAATAGATATCGGTCGCGATATAGCCTTTGGGGTGACCAACATGCAAACCCTCGCCTGATGGATACGGAAACATGTCCAAAACATAAGCCTTGTCTTTTTTCTTGTCTTCCTTGACGCGGTAAATATCTGACTGACGCCAGACTTTTTGCCATTTCGGTTCTATCTTTTTATGGTCATACTTACTTGAAGCTTGAGATTTGGCAGCGGGTTTTTTTGAGGGCATTTATGTCTAAAAAATTTAAGAGATAATGAGCTGATTTTACCACGAAAAAGGAGAAAATCAATTGGCTCAGCCTAGGCTGAGCCAATTGATTTTCGCGGACCAAACCTTTGGCGAGAATTATTTGAATTTCCGGTATCCCAGGTAAATCAAGATGGCCAAGGCCAAGGCCAGAATTATCACCCGCAAATAATCATCCATGGCCGACCAATATTGAATAGAGGCAATGATGAACGACAAAATACCGCCATAAGACAAACCGAGCGAAATAGCTTCATTGGCCGCCAGGGCAAAGCCAAGAATCAAAGAAACGAGGCCAAGAACAACCATCACAACAAAGACATTGCGTTGATAGACATCTCTGACATCTTCAAACTCTTGGCGGCAAGTGTAAGTGGGATCGCAATATGCTTTTTCGGCGCCGATCGGCGGAGTCATCGGCGCTTCTTCATAATATTCTTTGGCCGGCGTAATCCAAGCGCCACCTTCGGCGACGCAAGATTCCTCAGTATCCGGGCGAATCTCTACTTGTTTTGATTGGCAAAAATCTTCATACTCCGGAATTTTATAAACCAACCGCGTTGCAAAATGGAAGAAAAGGTTAAGCACGATGATAATGCCAATAACCAAAGCCCATTTAAGAATGTTTTTATTTTGCATATTATTAAAAACAATTAATAAAACGACAATAATTATTAAAATTAAAACAAATAAAGACAAGACCATAAGATTATCAATTATTATACTCCCGGGCGGCAATTATTGCACGTTTGTTTTCCCTCTGCTAGAATCTGGTTACTCGCAGGAGGAGACTAGCCAATCTCTCGCGAGGAGAAGGCAAGACCGTCACAAATTGGCCACCGCAAGATTGGGATTAAGTAGCGATAAGCGAACAACCCCGCACGCCCTGCTCAAGCGTTTCTTGCGGTTTTTTTTATTGTTCTATAATTAATTGCTAGATTTTAAATTCAATCACATCCCCATCTTTGACGACATATTCTTTGCCTTCAGTTCTGACCAAACCTTTCTCGCGCGCGGCAGCATAAGAACCGGCTTCAAGCAAATCTTGCCAAAACACCACTTCAGCGCGAATAAACTTTTCTTTGAAATCAGTATGGATCGCCAAACCCGCCTCCGGCGCGGTGGAGCCTTTTTTTATCGTCCAAGCGCGCGTTTCATCAGGACCGGTCGTAAAATACGTTTCCAAACCTAAAAGCTCATAACTGGCTTTTATCAAATCGTTAACGCCGTCATCCTCCACCCCCAGGCCTTGTTTAAATTCCGCGCGGTCATCTATTTCCAGCTCGGACAACTCGCCTTCTATCTTGGCATCCACCACCACAAACTTAGCGCCAAGTTTGGTAATAAAATCTTCTGTTGGTTTCGTCTCAATCATTTGGCCACCATGCTTTTTATTCAAAACATACAAGATTGGTTTTGCCGACAAAAGATGGAGATTCTTTAACACATTTGCGGCATTTTCGCGCTCTTGAGAATGCATGAGCATTGCAAGGTGAGAGGAAACCATTTGACCGGCTTTAAGAATTTCTTCCAACTTGAGCAAAATCATATTTTCGGCAACAGCGGCCTTGTCGCCGCGTTTGACATCGCGCGCGAGGCTCGCCATTCGTTTGCTGACGGTCTGCAAATCAGACAAGACCAGTTCCAGGTTGATCGTTTCAATATCATCAATCGGGTCAATCCGACCGGAAACGTGAGCAATATTGGAGTCTTCATAAACGCGTACCACTTCGGCGATGACGTCCACTTCGCGGATATGTTGCAAAAATTGATTGCCCAAACCTTCACCAGCCGACGCGCCTTTGACCAAGCCAGCAATATCCACAAACTCAATCACCGCTGGAATTTGTTTGGCGGACTTAGAAAAATCCGCCAACAAACCGACTCGCTCATCAGGTACCGGCACGATCCCAACCGATGGGTCAATGGTGCAAAAAGGATAATTTTCGGCCGGCACGCCTTTTCTGGTGAGAGCGTTAAAAAGCGTGGACTTCCCCACGTTAGGTAAACCAACAATACCAACAGAAATATTCATAGCTTAAACTTTAGCACTAGTTAAGCCAAAAACCAACTTGGCGCCTTCTTGCTTGAGCCGACGAATTTTGGCTTTGCCGCCGCGGTTATAACCGCCGACCTGACCGTCAGCGCGAATGACCCGATGACAAGGAATTTGCGGATTAAAATTTTTATTCAATATGTTGCCCACGGCGCGCGCGGCCTTGGGCGAACCGGCGCGCCGCGCCACTTCACCATAAGAAAGCGTCTCGCCAACTTTAATTTGCGAAACAACGTCCAAAACTTTTGTTCTAAAGTCGGACACCAAGGCCATCTTTGTTATTTGTCCGTTAGCAGTTTTTGCAATTCGTCGCGGTGATTATTGATGATTTCCATTGTCGCCGTCATATGGTCAACCTTATTTTTTTTGACTTTTTCTTCAATTTCACCGGCAATTTGTTGAAAAAAAGCCGGATTTTTCTTGACAATCGCCATCAAGGGCTCGATTTGTTCTTTAGACACGCCCTTAGATTGCAACATTTTTTTAACAAAAAATTCTTTAAACATGTGGACCATACCGGAATCGAACCGGTCACCTCTCCCATGCCATGGGAGCGCTCTACCAAATGAGCTAATGGCCCTTGACCAGAAAACTCTTGCCCACGACACCATAGTCCAATTTTAGACTATTTTCAAATGTAAATATAACAAATCTTTTATAAATTGTAAAAGAGTTAAAAAGTTTTACGCGCAAAAAAAAACAAATCAAGATATGTTTGCCAGCTTTTTAATAAAAACTCCTGGCTGAGCGCTTTAATAAAAGTAGTTCAGCCGATTTTAATAGAAACTTCATAAAATTCATGATTAATTAAAACAGCAATAAATTTAGTCGTTTTTAAAATTATCAGCAATTTATTTTGTAAAATATGGACTCAAAAATAGTTACAACAATCATTGTTTTGATAATCATTGTTGTTTTGGGCATAATTATCTACAATTATTATGTCGCTGAACCTAATGATATTGATGTCGTTCCGGACACGACAACAAGCGGCGATGTCTTTGATGATTTTGACAATGAGGACATCTTCGGAACGACCAGCGCCACCACTTCGGAGACAGACTTGCTTGAATAGAAATAACCTAAAAACCGACAACCTCCTTCCGTGGGAGGTTGTCGGTTTTTTAGCTGACAGGTATTCCAGCCTGTCCTAGTTTGTGTTATATTAATTTTGTTTACCCAAAGTATACGCTTGTGTATATTTTAATATTCAGGGCCCGTAGTTCAGTTGGCTAGAACGCCACATTTGCAATGTGGAGGTCACCGGTTCGAGCCCGGTCGGGTCCACCAAATAAATCGCCCTCAAAAGGAGGTCAGACCTCCTTTTGAGGGCGAAGCTGTTACGTAACATGCTACGTAACAAGCTCTATGTTAAATTAACTAACCAAGGGCCTCCTTGAGCGCGATTGGCCCGCCTGAATTTATTTTCTGCCTAAAGCGAGGGAAACAACATGGTCCAAAAAATGCGGCAGGGGGACGCCAAGAGCCGCCAAGGATTTGGGAACCAAAGATTCGGCTGTCAAACCGGGCAAAGAATTGACTTCCAAAATATAGATTCCGCGTGGCGAAACGATGAAGTCAGTGCGTGAGTAATGCTTAAGACCAAGCAGTTTATGAACAGCAGCCGCTAACTCGCCCAGTTCTCTTTTTTCTTCAATTGAAAACTGACTGGGGCAAATCTCAGTTGACTGACCGGAATACTTGGCCTCATAATCAAAAAACTTTTTGCCAGCCGGCGGCGCGATTTCAATCGGCAAGAGCGGGTAAGTTTTATGTCCGCGAAAATCGTCCACCACACCGCAGGTCGCTTCGCGCCCTCTGATGTATTCTTCCACCAAGATGACTTCACTGATTTTGAAACATTCCGAAACCGCAACAACCAAGTCATCAAAGGTCTTTGCCAAAAAGACGCCAACGGAGGAACCGCGACTGACCGGCTTAACAATCCAAGGCGGTGAAATTTTTAAAAAAACGTCATAAGCAACCGCTTCGGCCTTAGTCTCCGGTTTAAACTTGAGGTGGACACCGCGCGGAACCTTCAGCCCGGCGCGCGAGATAATTTCTTTGGCGGCCACCTTGTTCATTCCTAGCGCCGAAGCCAAACGGCCAGAACCGGTATAGGGCAGCATTGTGTTATCAAGCAAGGTTTGAACTTGCCCATCTTCGCCGAACTCGCCATGCAAGGCATTAAAGACGACGTCCAGACTGTTTCGCAAACGAGCCGGTTCTATCCCAAAGCCATCCATATGCCATTGGCCATCTTTGGTAATCAAAATATCTCGCGGTTGATATTTTTCGCGCGGCAAATACTCCAAAACGGTCGCGCCCGTTTTGAGCGAGACTTCATATTCAGACCCAAGACCGCCACGCATAACTCCGACCCTAATCAAGGATGAAGACATGCTTATATTTTAACACAAGAAGAAAATAAGTTAAAAGTTAAAAGCAGTATGGCAACAACTTTAGAGTAATTTAGAAACCAATCAACTACTTGAGTGTCTCCTTAATCTTGCTGATGACGTCGTCCAACGTAAAATTGGCTTTGACCATAAAATCATCGGCGCCCAATTTTTTGGCTTTTTCAATATCCTCAGCCTGTCCTAAGTTAGAAAAGACAATTACCGGAATATTTTTGGTTGTTTCATCTTGCTTGATTTTAGTCAAAACTTCAAAACCGTCCACGTTAGGCAAAAGTAAATCCAAAAAAATCAAGTCTGGTTTTATTTCGGTCAATTTAGTCAAGGCTTCGTTGCCATCAACCGCTACCAAAACCTCAAAACCCTCCCCTTCCAAACGTTTGGCATTTAGAGAACGAAGGAACTCATCATCTTCAACAATCAATATTTTCTTTGTCATTTTATAAAATTAGATGTTTAAAGCTTGTAAATCAAGGATTTTTCCCTGCTCCCCATTATACTTTTTTCTGGTGCAAAGGTAAAGTGAAAGTGAAACTGGTACCTCCATCTTTGCCCCTTTCAAACCAAATCGCGCCATGATGTTTCTCTATGATTTCTCGAGTGATATAAAGCCCCAAACCGCTGCCATCCGGTTCTTGTTTGATGGCATTGCTGGCTCGGAAAAACTTTTGAAACATTTTGTCTTCTTCGCCGTCCGGGATCCCAATGCCCGAGTCGGTAATTGATATTTGCAAACTGCTTTCCGCGCTGTTAAGACGAGCGTCGCTTATCTTGATGAAAATTTTCCCATTTGGCAAATTGTATTTTATGGCATTGTCTATTAAGTTTTCCAGAACCATTCTAATTTTGTTTTCATCAATCTCTACGAACGGCACCCGATTAGCGGGTTTTTCAAAAATAATTTCCAATTGCCGAGTCTTTACCTGGTTACAAAACTCGCCTATAACATTGTTTATTAAATCAACAATATTCGTTGGTTTGAAAACAAAGTCTAACTTGCCAGTTTCAATCGTGTCTATTTTTAGCAAGTCATTCACAATGGAAATAACCCTCTCGGTGCTTTGGAAGCCCTTTTCCATAAACTTTTTGAACTCTTCATTAACTTTGCCCAGCTGACCCTTGACGGCCATATCAAAAGTCCACTTAATGGCGGCCAGAGGCGTCCGTAATTGATGAGTGGTCACTGAAATAAATTTTGACTTGGCTGCCTCTAGGGACTGCAAGCGCTTGTTGGCCATCACCAACTCTAGTTCTTTGGCGTAAAGTTCGCGATTTTTGTTTTCCAATTCACGATTAATTTTTTCCAACTCCTTGATTTGCCTGGTTTTTAGGTTTGCTTCCTTTATGGACATTTGGACTCGGCCGCTGCGGCCGCGATACCAATAGCCCAAAACAGCGGCCGCCACAAAGATAAGAAGCGCCACCAACCAAAAAGTAGGAGAGGACAATAAAATAAATAAATCAAAAAGTGAACTTGGATAGGAATCCATTCTTTTTATTTTAACATCTGCCGTAAAATTTTTCTATGGTAAGCAAGCACAAAACGGTGGACATCGGCATTAACCGCCAAAATTTTTCGCCGGTGGTTCTTGGCCATTGTCTTCTCGCCCAATATTTCCCGCGGGCGGTGCTTTTCGTCTTTGACGACCGCAACCAAGGGCAGACTAAGGTTCAGCTGATTCAAAGTTTTTTGAGCCGCGTTAAATTGCGCTTGTCCGCCATCAACTACAACCAAATCCGGCAGCCTCCATTCCCGATGCGTAAAACGTCGCCGCAAAATTTCCGCCAGGTTGCCGGTATCGTCACTCTTGTTGGCGCTCCGACCGCGCAATTTGAAAAGTCTATATTCACTTTTATTTAGTTCGCGCCCTTCCCATACAGCCATCGCGCCAACCGTGCCGGCCCCAGCCAAATGCGCTACATCATAAGCCTCTAAACGAAAAACAGTCTTCTCTTTTCCGTTCCGACGATTAACTAGTTCTGCTCCAGCCTCAAACAAAAAATTTTCTGTTTTGGTATTTTTTAGCAAGGAAACATCTTGGATATGCTTAAGCGCAAAAATTTGATCGCGCCAGCGCGCGGCTTCCTCAAAGTTTTGCGCTTTGACCGCTATTTTCATTTCTTTTTCCAAATTTTTTACCACTTGCTCTTTTTTGCCCTCAAAAAAGAGCCCCAGATTCTTGATTATTTGACGGTAAGTTTTCTTGTCAATCGCGCCCGTGCAAACTCCGGGACAAAGACCAATTTGGCTATTGAAACAACCGCGCAAACCCGGAACTTTTAGACCCTTATTTTTTTCAGAATAAAGTAAACAAGTGTCGCGATAAGGGAAAATCCGGCGAACAATTTTTAGGGCCGCTTTTAACTCTGACGAAAAAGGAAATGGACCGAAAGTTTTTTCAATCTCATATTTTCGGGACAAGTCTTTCTCTAACTCGCGCCCGCGTCTCATCAAGACGCGCGGGTAATCTTCTTTGGTGATAACCACATACCAATAACTCTTGTCATCTTTTTCGCGGGTGTTATATGGCGGTTGATGTTTTTTTATAAGCTCGGCTTCCAGAATCAAGGCCTCAAGCACTGAATCGGTTTCTTGCCACTTCAGGTCAGCCGCTTGCAAAAGCATTTGTTCTATCTTTGGTCCGCGAGTTTCGCCAAGATCGCCATTAAAATAGCTGCGCACCCGATCTTTGAGAGAAGTGGCCTTGCCAATATACAAAACCCCACGCGCGTCTTTTGTTGTCTTGCCAAGTTTCGACGACCCCAAAAAATAATAAACGCCCGGTTTGTCTGGCAGCTTATACTTTGTGATATCAATACGTAAAAACATAAAAGGACTTAGAGCCGGTCAACTTGGCTCTTTGCTAATACTACTGTTTTTTGTCTCTCTTGTTCAAGTTCAACGCTCGTTTTAGATATTTGGCCGTGTGCGAGCCACTGGCGTAAGCCACTTCTTCCGGTGTGCCGGCAGCGACCACCTGGCCACCGCCGTTGCCGCCTTCCGGCCCCATATCAATCACGTAATCGGCATTTTTAATCACTTCCATATTATGTTCAATGACCAAAACAGTGTTCCCCTTTTCTACTAACTTTTGCAAAATTTCTATTAAATTTTTTACATCTTCATAATGTAACCCGATAGTCGGTTCGTCTAAAAGATAAATGGTCCGTTCAGTTTGTGGCCGATAAAGTTCGGACGAAATTTTAACTCGTTGTGCCTCGCCGCCGGAAAGAGTATTGGCTGGTTGCCCCAATTCCAAATAACCCAAACCAACTTCGTTAAGAGTTTTTAAACGGTCATAAATAGCTGGAATATCATTAAAAAAGAGGAGTGTTTCTTCAATTGTCATCTTGAGCACTTGGTAAATATTTTTCTTCTTGTACTCCACCTCCAAGGTATCCTTCTCATAACGCTTGCCGCCGCAAACGTCGCAAGGCACAAAAATCGTCGGCAAAAAGTGCATTTCCACCGCGATTTCCCCATTGCCTTGACAGGCTTCACAACGACCACCTTGGACATTAAAAGAAAAACGAGACGGACTCCAGCCCCGCGCTCTCGCCAACGCAGTAGAAGCAAACAAATTGCGAATAAAAGTAAAAGCGCCGGTATAAGTGGCCGGATTGGAACGCGGAGTGCGGCCAATCGGTGACTGGTCAACCATAATCACTCGCCCCAAATGTTCCGAACCAGAAAATTCCTTGCAGCTAAAAACCTCGTTGGTCCGATAACGCCGTTCCAAGCGACCTTGCAAATTTTTATACAAAATTTCGTAAACCAAAGAAGACTTTCCAGAACCGGAAACTCCAGTCACCGCCACCATTCGGCCAAGCGGGATATCCACATTTAGATTTTTGATGTTGAAAATATTGCCCCCCCAGATTTTGATTGAACCCTTGTCGTTTTGCCGCCTCTTCGCCGGAAAAGGCACCTCCTTTTCGCCGCGCAAATAATCCACCGTCAGCGAACCAAAATTATTTTTCTTGGCCGTTAAAAGTTTTTCCGTCCAACCGGAAGTGATAATTTCCCCGCCGTGCACGCCAGCCCCCGGCCCAATATCCACCAAATAATCAGAAGAAAAGATTGTGTCTTCATCATGTTCCACCACCAAAATAGAGTTGCCCAAGTCGCGCAACTCAAGCAAGGTTTTGATTAATTTGTCGTTATCACGCGCGTGCAAACCGATCGTCGGTTCGTCTAAAACATACAAAGTGCCGACCAAACGTGAGCCAAGCTGCGAGGCCAGACGAATCCGCTGAGCCTCGCCGCCGGAAAGAGTATCTGCCCGCCGGTCAAGCGCGATATAATCCAAACCGACATCATTAAGAAACTTCAAGCGCGCTTCAATTTCGCGCAACAAAACTTCAGAAATGGCTTTTTCTTTAGCGGTCAATTTTAAGGAAGCAAAAAATTCTGTCGCTTCACGAATAGACAAAGCGGTCAGTTGAACAATGTTTAGTCCGGTTCTCTCTATTTTCGTTTTAACTTTTCCATCTTCCGCTTGTTTGATTGATTTTTCTTTGGTTGAACCAATGAAAACATGAAGGGCCTCTCGCCGCAGACGCGCGCCCAAACATTCTGGACAAGGTTCGTTGCCGAACAAGTGTTTGGTCCCCAAACCGTGGCAGACTGGGCAAGCGCCGTAAGGTGAGTTAAAAGAAAAAAGACGCGGTTCTATTTCTGGAAAAGAAAAACCATCGTTGGGGCAGGCAAATTTAGCCGACAACAAAAATTCTTCCCCTCCAATTATCACTTTGACCAAACCATTGGCTTCTTTGATCGCCCGTTCCACGGCTTCTGACAATCGCTCGTTAGCTGCCTCTGTTATCGCTCGATCCACCTCTTTTTTTAACTTTGACTCTGATTTTTGACTCAAGAAGCCCACCAATTCAATTTCGTCAACCAAAACGTCAATATCATGCTTTTTGGTCCTGGCCATCACAATCCGTTCGCGCAATTTGTGACGCGCGCCGTCTATTTTTACTTCTGAGTAACCTTTTTCCAGCAAATCATAGAGCAATTGGTAGTATTCTCCTTTACGGCCGCGAATAACTGGCGCGTAAATTTCCACCGCGCTCGCAGTGGAATGTTTAGAGATTTCATCTCTGATAAAATTGCCAATTTCTTCGTTGGATAATTTTTCTATTTTAGTGCCGCAAACCGGACAATAGGGATGGCCAATTCGCGCGTAGAGAACGCGCAAATAGTCGTAGATTTCGGTAATGGTTGCCACCGTGGAACGCGGGTTGTGTGAACGAGATTTTTGGTCAATAGAGATTGCCGGCGACAAACCAGATATTTCCTCTACTTCCGGTTTAGGCAACTGTTTTAAAAATTGCCTGGCGTAAGCTGACAGCGATTCCACATAACGCCGCTGACCTTCAGCAAAAATCGTATCAAAAGCCAACGATGACTTGCCGGAGCCCGACAGTCCGGTAAAAACCACGAGTTTGTTTCGCGGGATTTCCAGGTTGATATTTTTTAGATTATGCGTCCTCGCGCCTTTAATTTTTATTTTGTCTTCCATAAAATTAGCTTTTTACGCCCAAACGCCCCATGATTCGGCCACGGGGTGATAATGTGTTTATAACATAAAAACAGAAAAATAAAAACGGGAAGAATGGTCTTGTGGAGCAGGGACCTCTACCGAAACCATCGTCATCTAAAAAAATATGGGGTGTCTGGGCCTACAGGGCTAATTCCAGACACCCCAAACGGAAAGGAGGTACACACGACACTATTCTAGTGTACCATGGTTACAAATAACAAACAAGAACCCGCCGTTTTTATTTTTTGCTAAGCCTTCTGTTCCAGAGCTCTTATTTCGTCCCTGATAATCGCCGCGGTCTCAAAATCAAGCTCTTTCACCGCTTCGTTCAACTGTTTTACTTTTTCCTTTATCACCTTCTTTAAATTACCGCCAAACAGCTTGCTGTCCACCGTAAGCATTTCACCGACTGTCCTTGCCCGCTCGCTTTCCAAAGTTTCCGTAATGTCATTAATCTTTTTTTGAATTGATTGAGGAGTAATCTGATGTTTTTTGTTATAGGCAATTTGCAGGGCTCGTCGCCGATTAGTTTCGTCTATCGCTTTTTGCATAGAACCTGTGATTACCTCCGCGTAAAGAATTACTCGGCCGTCTACGTTTCGCGCCGCTCGACCAATCGTCTGAATCAAAGAAACTTCCGAGCGCAAAAAACCCTCTTTGTCAGCATCCAAAATGCCAATAAAGGTCACCTCCGGCAAGTCTAGACCTTCCCGTAAAAGATTGACCCCGACCAAACAATCAAACTTGCCCTTGCGAAAATCGGTTAAAATCTTAATCCGCTCCAAAGTTTTTACCTCGCTGTGCAAATATTCCGATTTTACTTTTTTCTCTCTCAAAAACTGTGACAGATCCTCTGCCATTTTTTTTGTTAGGGTTGTAGCAATTACTCGATTGCCAGCTTTAATTTCTTTTTCTGCCTCAACAATAAAATCGGCAACTTGACCGCCGTAAGCTTGGGCTTTTTTAGAACTTGAGGCCTTGACTGGCCGAATTTCTATCATCGGGTCAAGCAAGCCGGTCGGGCGGATAATTTGTTCCACGATACCAAGCTCCGGCTTTAAACCGGCTTCTTGCGCCGCTTGTCGGCTTTCGCTTATTTCATATTCGCTTGGCGTCGCGCTTGTATAAATCACCTGGCCAATCCTTTCTTGGAACTCCGGGAATTTAAGCGGACGATTGTCCAAAGCGCTCGGCAATCGGAAACCGTGCTCAACCAAGGTTTTTTTGCGACTTTCATCGCCGGCATACATTCCGCGAATTTGCGGCACGGTCACGTGCGACTCGTCAATAATCGTCAAAAAGTCAGGCGAGCCATCTTTTTGGCGCGGGAAATAATCCAAGAGCGTGGCCGGCGCCTCGCCAGCAGCGCGGCCAGAAAGATGACGTGAATAATTTTCAATTCCGTTGCAATAGCCAACCTCCCGAATCGTTGCGAGGTCATAATTGGTTCGGCGCTTTAATCTTTCTGCTTCCAAGATTTTACCCTCTTTGTTTAACTCAACCAAGCGTTTTTCTAATTCTGCTTTAATAGAAATAATTGCCCGATTCCGTTCATCTTCTTGCGTAATAAAGTGTTTGGCTGGAAAAAAGAAAGTTTCTTTAGATTCACGAACAATGGCGCGACTGACGGCGTCCAAAATGATTATTTCCGTCACCTTGTCTCCTTCAATTTTAATATTCACAATCGCTCTCTCACCCGGTGGCATAACTTCCACCGAATTGCCAATCGCGCGGAATTGTCCCGGCAAGAGGTCGGCATTTGTTCGTTCATAATAAATCTCCACTAAACGGCGGATTAGGTCGCTCCGGGACAATTGGTCACCTCGTTTAAAAAAGAGGTGACTTTTGGCATATTCACTTGGACTCCCCAAGCCATAGATACAAGAGACCGAGGCGACAATAACCACATCACGGCGGGTGAGCAAAGCTTGCGTTGAAGCATGACGCAAACGTTCAATTTCTTCGTTAATACTGGCGTCTTTTTCAATATAAGTATCAGACGCGACAACATAAGCTTCGGGTTGATAGTAATCGTAGTAAGAAACAAAATAATGAACCGCGTTATCGGGGAAAAAATCGCGGTACTCTTGCGCTAACTGAGCCGCCAGAGTCTTGTTGTGAGCAATGACCAAAACCGGTTTATCTTGGGCGGCAATCACATTGGCCATCGTAAAAGTTTTGCCTGAACCAGTTACCCCCAAAAGAGTTTGATGGCCCAACTCTTTGGTCAGACCTTTGTTGAGCGCCAAAATTGCCTTGGGCTGGTCCCCGGCCGGTTTAAGTTTAGATTTCAATTGGAAAACATTTTTAGACACACGGCAAGCTTAACACAAGATAATGAAAAATAAAATCACGAACAAGCTGGACAACGGTCAACCTCCACCATTTTCCGTCTTACAACCTACCCTCTAAAACATCTCTTCTAATCCTTTTCGTTAGATTAATCAAATAATACAGATTGTGGATTGAAGCCAAGGTCGCCGCCAACATTTCCTTAGCGCGAAACAGGTGCGCGAGATAGGCGCGAGAATAATTTTGGCAAGTATAGCAACCACATCCTTCTTCTATCGGCGCCAGATCGCAACGACAAGAAGCGTTTAAAATATTTAACCGTCCTCGGGCAGTTAGCAATGCGCCGTTACGAGCCATTCGAGTTGGCGCGACACAATCAAAAGTGTCAGCGCCGCTCTTGACTCCCGCGATAATGTCTTCCGGTTCGCCAATCCCCAAAAGATGTCTTGGTTTATTTTCAGGTAAATTTTGGCTCACCCAACTAACCGCCGTGCCCATATCTTCTTTATTAAACGAACCGCCAATTCCAAAGCCGGCAAAATCCATTCCCCCAATCACTCGCGATGATTCTTGGCGTAAATCTTGATGGCGTCCCCCCTGAACTATCCCAAACAAAGCCTGTGGCCCGCCAAGGCGCTTGTGTTCATCCAACGACCGTTTGGCCCAACGATGGGTGCGCTCCATCGCTTCTTTTTGATAATCATAAGGCGCCAAGGGAGAAGTGCATTCGTCAAACGCAAAAATAATATCCGCGCCCAAGTTGTGTTGGATTTGCATTGACCTCTCTGGAGTTAAACGATGAGCGCTCCCATCAATGTGTGATTGAAAAGCAACTCCATCTTCGTCAATTTTCGCCAACTTGGCAATATTTCCTGCTTGTTCTTTGGACTTTTTGTTTGGATCATGGCCACTCACAAATTTTGAAACGCCGCCTTCGCCGAAGGCGGCGCCAAGTGAAAAAACTTGGAATCCGCCGGAGTCAGTCATCATTGGGCCAGGCCAATTCATAAACTGGTGCAAGCCGCCAGCCGCCTTGACTAGCTCGTCCCCTGGCTGAAGGTAAAGATGGTAAGTATTGGCCAAAACCACCGACGCGCCAAGCGACGCAACCATTTCCGGCGTAAGAGCTTTAACCGTCGCCTTGGTTCCCACTGTGACAAAGGCCGGCGTTTCAATCACTCCATGAGGCGTTTCAATCACTCCCGCGCGCGCCAGACTATCGGAAGACTTTTTCTCAATTTTAAAATTAAACATAACAATGGATAGTTAAACATAACAATGGATAGTATATAGCATTTTGCATTTCGCACCTAGCGAAGGGCCAGAGTGCACGCCCAAGGGGAGAGGTTTTGCCTCTCCCCTTGAAACTTTTGACTTTTAACTTTTAACTTTCGCTAACTATATTAACCGGCCTCCCTTCGCCAAACTCCGTCATATTTTTTATTGTCGTGTTCAAAATCCGCTTTAGGGCCTCCCAGGTATTAAAAGCGTTGTGCGGAGTAACGATCACGTTTGGCATGTCAACCAACATATGATTTTGTAACACTGTTTTGAGGTCATACGGACCCTCCCAATTATTGCTCAAAAAATTCATCTCATCTTTGACTATTCCCTCTTCCTCCAAAACATCAAGCGCGGCGCCAGCCAAGTGCCCATTTTTAAGCGCTTTGAAAAGGGCATCCGTTTCCACCAAAGAACCGCGCGCGGTGTTGATGAGGTAAGCTCCTTTTTTCATTTGAGCAATCGTCTCGGTGTTTAACAAGTGGTGATTTTCAGTTGTGTAGGGTATGTGGAGAGTCACAATATCAGCTTGCGTCAACACCTCCACGAACGGCAAATAACGATAACCCATCTTTTTGGCATATTCCTCGTCGGGAAACTTATCATAAGCGATAATATTCATATTAAAACCCTTGGCGATTTCTATCACGTTGCGGCCAATCCGGCCGGTTCCAATGACGCCTAGGGTTTTGCCATTCAAATCAAAGCCACGCAAGCCGTTCAGACCAAAACTGCCGGTTACCCTCACCTGGTCATAGCTCTCACAAACTTTTCGCGACAAGGTCAACATCAACGCGAAAGTGAATTCGGCGACGGTCTCTTCGCCATAACTGGGAACATTCGCCACCTGAATCCCTTTCTGGCGGCACAAATCCAAATCAATGTGGTCAAAACCGGTAGAACGCGTTGCGATTAATTTTAAGTTAGGAAAATGGCTGAGCACTTTTTCATCTAAACGCGAATCAACAAAAACAGAAATAATCTCTGTCTCCTTCTCGGCCGGCAAACGGTCAGCCAAAAGAGGGCCGTCGATGAGAACAAGATCTTCCGGCGTCGGATAATTCTTCTTGAGGTAATCTTTTTGCCAATCTTCTAACTCAAAAAATATAACCTTTGACATACTTGGATTAATTCTTCTTTACAACGCCTTCGGTAATTTTCTCTGCCCGTTCTACAACCGAAAGCATCTTAATAATTACGTCCGGGTTAAGAGACATACTGTTAATACCGCTTTTGACCAAGAATTCAGTGAAATCCGGATAGTCCGAAGGTGCTTGGCCACAAATGCCGACATACTTACCACGCGCGCGACAACGTTCAATCACCGCGCCAATCAAAGTTTTGACGGACGGATCATTTTCGTTGCCGATATGCGCCAAAATGTTGGAATCTCGGTCAAGCCCCAGCACCAGCTGTGTTAAATCGTTTGAACCGATGGACATACCGTCAAAAATATCCAAAAACTTATCTGCCAAAATAACGTTGGAAGGAATTTCACACATCACATAAATTTTCAATTCTTTATTCTTCTCTCGATCTAAACCGTTTTCGGCCATAATCTGCACGACCGCTTGCCCTTCTTCCAGGGTGCGGCAGAACGGCACCATCGCCACAACATTGGTGAGCCCCAGCTCTTTTCTGACCTTGACCAGGGCTTGGACTTCAAGCGCGAAAGCCGCCTTAAACTTTGGATCATAATAACGAGAAGCGCCGCGCCAGCCAATCATTGGATTTTCTTCCTCCGGTTCATAGAGTTCACCGCCAATCAAAGTGCGATATTCATTTGTCTTAAAATCAGAAAAGCGGATAATTACTTCATTGGGCCAAAAAGCCGCGCCGATCATTCCAATTCCCTCCGTCAACTCGTTGACGTAAAAATCTTGTTTGTTCTTGCCGGAATATTCTTTGGTCAGCGCTTCAATTTGTTTTGCGATTTTTTGTGAAGCGCGGTCGCGAGAACGTTTGATTTTGTCAAAATCAAGCAAAGCGTTTGGGTGGATTTTAATGTAAGATGTGATAATAAATTCCAAACGTCCCAAGCCAACACCGGCCACCGGCAAATAGTAATTTTTCATAGCCTCTTCAGGCGAGCCAACATTTAACGTCACCTTGGTCCGCGGTGTCGGAATTTCATTTAGACGGTGTTCAATCACTTCAAACGGCAAGTCACCCTTGTAGATTAAACCTTCTTGACCAGATGAGCAGTCAACTGTAATCTGTTGGCCATTTTTTAGAACCTTGGTGGCATTGCCGGTGCCAACTACACACGGTACGCCTAGTTCGCGCGAAACAATTGCCGCGTGACTTGTCCGCCCGCCTTTTTCGGTGATGATCGCTGACGCGATTTTCATTATGGGCTCCCAGTCCGGGTCGGTAATTTCAGTCACTAAAATTTCACCGGGTTTGAAAGTGGACATTTCTTTGGCTTGTCTAATCACCCGCACCTTGCCACTGGCAATTTTAGAACCGATCGCCACACCACGGGCAAGTTCCAACCCTTTTTGGGATAATTTATATTCCCGGTAAAGGTTTGGGTCGGCTTCGGCGTGAACCGTCTCCGGCCTGGCCTGCACAATAAACAATTCACCAGTTTTGCCGTCTTTGGCCCACTCAACGTCCATGGGTTGGTAACGGCCGTACTTTTTGGAAAAATATTTTTCAATCAAGGTGACCCAGGTTGCCAGTTGGATAATCTGATCATCGCCAAGGCTAAATTTGTCACGATCATTTTCTTTAACTTTCACTTTTAGAGTGCCGGTTTTGCCGTAAATCATTTTTTCATGCTTTTCGCCAAGGGTTTTAGAGAGAATCGCCTTGTAGCCCTTCTCCAAAGTCGGCTTAAAGACGACAAACTCATCAGGAATAACTTCGCCCTTAACAACCATCTCGCCTAAACCATAAGCCGAGTTTATGACGACGACTTTGTTAAAGCCGGTTTCCGTATCAATAGAAAAAGCCACTCCGCTCGAACCGAGGTCACTCCGAACCATCCTCTGGACACCGACCGACAAGAGCACATCAAACATAGAAAAGCCTTTGTCCACTCGATAGGAAATAGCCCGATTTGTAAAAAGCGAGGCAAAGCATTTTTTAACTGATTTCAAAAGATCTTTTTCGCCGGAAACATTAAGGTAAGTTTCTTGTTGGCCGGCAAAAGAAGCGCCCGGCAAGTCTTCCGCGGTTGCCGAAGAACGCACGGCCACATCCACATTTTTGGTTTGGTAAAGCTGCTCAGACATTTGTCGATAAGCGGCCAAAATTTCAGCCTCTAAATCAGACGGTATATCTTCTTTCAAAATCATTCCTCTGATTAAGGCGCCTCTTTTTTGCAAGTCGGCCACATTGTGCGTGTCCAAACCTTCTAAAATATTTTTTATCTTTTCCTTCAAGTTGGTTCTGGTCAAAAAATAATTATAAGCGTGAGCGGTAATGGCAAAGCCGTCCGGCAAACGCACCCCCAAAGGCATAAGGTTGTTGACCATTTCTCCCAAAGCGGCATTTTTACCGCCAACTAATGGCACGTCAACGATTGATAAATCTTTAAACCACAAGATATACGCCTTTGACCGATTGGTTGACTGTTTGTTTTCGTCAGACATAAAATACTGATATTAATTGTTAAAAAATTTCTTAAGGCTAATAATTCTCTTTATTATAACCCATTTCAAAAATAAAAGTAACCGCCGGGTCAACGTGTTGACCCGGCGGTTACTTTTAGACATTTTTTTATTCTGCCGTCAAAAATTTGACCAGATTTTCTTTCGCCAATTCCACGGCCTTTTTGTATTTAACTTCAGCTTCCGCGACTTTGCGGTCGCGTTCAGCGATAATCGCGCGTCCAGCTCCATTGACATCTTTAAAAATTTTCTCTCGTTCTTGACGCAATTTGAATAAGCGATTTTGTAAACTGTTTTCTGCCTTAATTACGTCCCCCACCTCGCAAGTTTCGGCCGCTTTTTGAATTTCTCCATTTAATTTTTCTTCATCGCCAATCAGACGAGTTTCCATTTCCGTAATCTTGCTCATCTTAAGATTGTCTAAATCTTGGCGATATTCCTCCAGCGCCAGGTCGGTCAAAGCGCGACGCTCTGCCAAAGCAGCCACGACGTCTTTTTTGTATTGTTCTATCCCTTTTTCTTGTATTTCAGTTTCGGCCAACTGACTGAGGCGCATAAAGTAAACCTTCAAGTAATAATCTTGACGCGTTCTAAGCCAAGAACGTTGGTCATCATATTTTTGCCGTTCTTCTTGAAGCTTTTTGTTTTGTTCATCAATATTCGCGCTGATGGCTTGCCGCCTCTCAGAATAGCTGGCTTCCAATTTAGTGACCGCCTCATCCAGTTTTTGGCAAAATTCTTCAGGTGTAAATTCGGTTGTTGTCGCGGTGCTAGTCGCGATAGTCGTTGAGGCAAGCCGAGTGGTGGTTGAGGTTGTGCCATTTGGAGTCGGAGCAAGCGCGGAAAATTGCAAAAAATTCGGCAACGAAAAAGCCATGGCCTCTTCAGCCGCCAGGGCCAAAGGAGCAAAATTGACAACTGGCAAGAAAACAAAAATAAATATTAAAAATTTTTTAAGGCAATAATAATTCATTTTCCAAACTGTTTAAATCTTGCAAAAAATCATCTGTTCCGATCTCGGCCGCCAAGGCGTCTTCAGCCGCCAAAATCTCAAGCTCGCCGGCAAAACCAGATTCAATCACCTTGTCCACCTCGCGAATAATTTGCGCGTGAACAGATTGGCTATCGGCAAACGGATCTCCCGCCGGACCCAGATTTTGACCAAAAACAACCAAAAAGAGAACAGCCATAGTCATCACTGAAAAAGACAAGAAGCTGCGACGCTTGATAAAATCAGTAAAGAAGAATGGTGACGATACCGGCTTGTTCAAATCAGCCAAAATCCGCCGGAGAAGTTCCGGTCGCGGCCTGGACGCCTGTCGCAAGACGGCGAACATTTTATTCAATTTTTTCTCTTCGTTTTCCATGATTCTATAATAGCCCCTTGTTTTTAAAAATCATCTTGAGCGCCCGAATGGAACGCGAACTAATTTGTCTGACAGCCTCCTCCGTTTTCCCTATTGTTTCGGCAATGTCTTTATAGGACAAACCGTCAATATAGCGCATTACAAGCACTTGACGGTCAGGGTCCTTCATTTCGGCTATCGCTTGTCTCGCTGACCATGCCAATTCCAGCTCTTCGGCTTCTTCAACTGGGTTCAAGGCATCATCGGCAAACTCAAGTTGCCAGTCTTCCGGATTTTCGTCCAAGAGCGGCAAACTCTTTTTTTTACGGAAGAAATCAATGACCATATTATTCGCAATCCGATAAAGCCACGAGCTAAAGGGGTTGTCTCGGAAGCGGAACCTATCAAGCGACTTGAAAACCTTCATAAAAACCGTTTGGGTTAAATCTTCGGCCTCTTCGCGATTGCCCACCTTAAAATAGATAAAGCGGTAAATGGGCGTAAAATAACGCCCGTAAATCTCGGCAAAAGCGTGGTCATCGCCATTTTGGGCCTTATTTACCAAGTCCCTGATTTTTTCTTCCTCTTTCATAATAACGTTTTAAGTGTCCTTATGTGACACTCTAGCGCTTAAAAATAGCAAGAAAATAAAGATTAGTCTATCTCAAATAGAAGGTCGCCTTGACCGTAACCATTACTTCTTTATTGATGTTTGAGGTATCGTAAGCCCCATAGTCAGAAACTTCAACGGAGTTTTCAGACAAAACTTGGACCACTCCGCTGGAGGCCGCCTTTAAGTCACCGACCTTCTTCCCGCCGGCTTTGGCAATTTCACCAGCTCGCGCTTTTGCGTCGGCGATGGCGGAAGCCAAAAGCGATACGCGCAGGTCTGGTAGTTTGGAATAAAAATATTGTAGTGATTGCGTAGAGAAAATAACGCCGGCTTCAATTAATTCTCCGTTGTTGTTTGCCACCTCGGAAATACGTTCAACTTCGTTTGAACTGACTTCCACCGTCCGACGCAAAACATAACGCTTGGCATCGCCGCGATTATTGGGGTCCCAAACTTCATCCATAAAAACCGGGGAGATATTTAAATTTTCATCCTTAAAACCTTTGGCCAAATAAAACTTTTTGACCGCTACCAGGTCGCGCTCCATTTGGTCATAACCCGACTTCATATTGCCAAGCTCAACTGTTCGGTTAAAAGAAGCAATCCACTTAACCGAATCAGCGACTACCGCCTGTTTGGCTGAACCGGTCACCGACAAAGCATTATCAAACGATCGCACCCGATAAAAAGAATAAGCTCCAATTAGAGTGCTAATAATCAAACTGATGCCCAAAATGAGACCGAGTGAAATTGTAGAATTTTTAAAGTTGTCGTTATTCATAATTTTTTAAATTATTAGTTTTTTATTTTGGTTTAAAATTACGAATTCGCCGTTTTTCAACTTTTTGGTTCTGCTTGATTTTAAAAGTGGATGGCGTCCGATAACCGGGCCGGTTGATTTTGCCTCCTACTTTGGCGTAATTTTTCATAGCTTCTTTTTATTATTCTAGCGTGAATTTTTGATTATTGCAAAACGGCAACGACCAAATTGGTCCTTGCCAAAAACCCAAGAACCAAAACCGATTTTTTTCAAAAGAATGTCAACTGCTTTTTTTTGGCCATAACCAAACTCTAAATAGATTTTACCACCCTCCACCAAATGAGCAGGAGCCTGGACAAGAAACCGCTTGATAAATAGCAGACCATCTCGGCCGGCGCGCAAAGCCTCGCGCGGCTCATATCGCGAAACCGACTCCGGCAATTTCCGACCCAGCGGAATATAAGGCGGGTTGGCAAAAATATAGTCAAATTGGTCGGAGAGACCGGAAAAAACGTCACTTTCCACCACCTTGGCGCGATGGGACCCGATTTGGAAACTATTCACTTTTAAATTTTTTCTGACCGATTTTAACGCCCGCGGACTTTTGTCGGCAAAAGTTACAACCGTGTTTTTTGCGTTGGCTAAAACTGCCAGCCCAACACAGCCGGAACCGGTAAAAATGTCCAAGCATTTTATTTTCGGTCGTTTGTCTTTTTTAATTTCCTCAATCGCCTCTTTGGCCCAATATTCAGTTTCTTCTCGCGGAATGAGTGGCCGTTCAGTCAAAACAATCTTACAACCCAAAAACGGACGCCAACCAATGACATAATCAAGCGGTTCGCCCGCGCGCAACCGACCCAAATCAACCGCGAGGCTGGCCGCTCTTGCCTGGCCGTCATATTTGTCTTTTTTGAGCCAATCTAAGTATTTCCGTTCGTCCTTTGTCATTGCTTATTTTCAGCTCGCATATACTTTTGCCAGTGGTCATACAAATCGCGAGTAGCCACCAAATCACCGACGTTATAACGCGCGATATCCAAATACTTTTTTTCGCGAAAAAGTCTGCTCACGTCATCGCCGCAAACCCCATCTCCCTTGGGGCTTTTGACCCCCAACGCGCGGCACCATAAATGAAGGGAGTTTTTGCCTCTGACTGCGCCGTAAAAAGAAAGCTGGTCAAACAAATCCACATGCTTGGCGTCATAACGCTGGCTATTCAGGTATCGGTTGGACATCAAATCTTTGGTAATTTTGACTTTATTTACCGCCGAGCGAGCGATTAAGAACGGCACATCAAATGACCGGCCGTTAAAATCAATAAACTCGTCGTACTCTTTGGCGCCATGCCAAAAACGTTCCAACATTTCTTTTTCGGACATTGGTTTAAACTTGAAGTCCCCCTCTTCTGTTTCTTCTTCTGACGAATCCGGCGCTTGATAGTAAACCACCCCTTTGTTTTTTTCGTAATCCAAAAGACCAATGGCAACGATATAACCTGTTAAAGGTGAAAAGCCCAACCCGTCTTTTATTTTTTTCAACTCACGTTCGTATTCTTCTTCATTCTCGCAACTTTCTTTAATCCACTTGGTTAGAATTTCCCTAGTTGTCTCATCCATCTCGTCATAACTTTCGCCGGCTGTTTCAATGTCAAAAATAAGTTTAGCCATTTTTTTGTAGATAATGTTAATTTGTTTAATTCTAGCACGAGAGGAAACAAGGTCAAAAATTATCCCCAAGAACAAACGCGGTCTTAGACGTGCCCGCAGTTTCTAACAAAATAAGTCTAATGACATCCACGCTCAATGGCTTGGCGGCAGAACTAAAACCAAACAAAAAAATCTGTTATAATAAAAACATTAGCAATAATAATTAAAAATTATGGGGCGAAAATACAGTCTTTTGGCTATTATTATCGGCTTAATAATTCTGGTTATGGTAATTTATAGCCTTAGTCAAAGCGACAATTTAACAGAACCCGATAAAAACAAACCTATGTCACCGACCGTTAACACATCATCTATTATTAAGCTGGAAACCAACCTCGGCGAAATCCAATTTGAAACCTACCCAGCCGACGCGCCCGAAACCGTCGCTAACTTTATAAAACTAGCCAACGAAGGTTATTATGATGGGCTGATTTTTCACCGCGTCATTGATGGTTTTATGATCCAAGGTGGCGACCCAAACTGTTCACCGGAACTATCCAAGCGTCCGGCCACCGGCCCTTGCGGCACAGGCGGTCCAGGTTATCAATTTAAAGATGAATTAAACCCGGAAACAACTTCTTACCAGGCCGGCTATCAAAAAGGCGTTGTCGCCATGGCCAACGCCGGTCCAAACACCAACGGCAGTCAGTTCTTTATTATGCTGGCTGACACACCGCTGCCGCACGATTACACTATTTTTGGCAAAGTTATCAAGGGGCAAGAAGTAGTTGATAAAATCGGCCAAGTGAAAGTTGGCCAAAATGACAAACCGCTTGAAACAGTCAGGGTTATTAAAGCAACCGTCATTGACGAAAATTCATAAGCTGAGTTTAGGTTAAATTAAATCTAAATCTTAAGTCTGAGCTATGTCTGGGCAAACAAACAGACTAAACTTGACGTTCGCCGGACATTACAAATTTCGGTTGGTTGTCACCAAACCTGATTAATTTAGGATAATCGGGTGGCGCTCCCAAACCGCCAGTCGGACTGAAGGGTGAAATAAATTGCGCTCGCCCGGGTGGCGCCGGCGAGTAAATCGCTTCTTCAAACGGCGGTTCGGCCAATTCTTCCGCTTCAACCGGTGAGAGAACAACCGATTGCCCCCAATAAAAATTTAAGAAAAACATCCCATAACCATAAGTCAATAAAATCAAAAGGATTAAAACAAAAGCCAATAATATCATCTCTAATCTATAACTTTTTTCAGTCATCAGTTTATTGTGGCCAATGACTGTGAAAGGCGGGTGAAAACAACTGTTTTCACCCGCCTTTCTATTTTTGATTTTTGATTTAATTTCTCTCTTCTATTGCCAGGTCAACAGCCACCTTGTTGCCTTGCCGACGACCGTCAATTTTTGCTCGGTCGCCAATTTCCCATTCACTGCAAGTAATTGGACCGTCAGTCGCCTGGCAACGACTATTCGGACCAAATTCCAACATCACCCGCAAAGCCGGTTGCCCGGGCTTTTCATAAACTAATAGCCAGCCATCCGCCCCTTCATCTTTGACAAGATTTCCAGTTTCCGAGAAAGCGCCGCTTTCCTCCGGCAAGACTTCAAAAGATTCAATTTTGACGACGTTGTTTTCACCAATGGAATATTTAAACCCCGCGCGCAACAAAATGTGACCATCCTCATACTCCACAACACCGGTCTGCCCTTCGCCAAAGACAAGGCTCGTCACGGAGAAGGTCCCGCCCAAAACCGCCTTTTCCGGCGAAAGCTCCGAGATATTTTCTTTGATGTAATCGCTAACCAAGTTTTGTTCTTCGTCATTACTTGGCGCGGCTTTATCGTTACAGACAATGTCGTCAATTTTCCATTTGCTGCCAACTTTTATCAAAGAGACCTGAACTGTTTTAACCGTGCCGGAAAAATCTTCTCGCACCTCCACTCGGACACCCTCTTCATTGCTTCCCACCTCGTAAGCTAAAAAGTTATCCGGTTTGTCTTGAGCGCACAAAATCGGATCATCGCCCCCTTGATTAAAAGAAGCCGCAAGGCCCTCAGCTTTCTTTTTCATTTGGTCTGTCCAAGCTTCAATATTTTTATATGAACTATCGCTAAGGCGATAATCACCGGCAAGCCAACCGCCATAGAACTTCTTAGTTACCGCGACCGGGTCATTGCTAAAATAATAACTGTAGACCAGCCAGCCGGCGGCTGCCAAACAAACAACAATCAAAAAATAGGTTAATTTTTTCATTTAAAAAATTTGAAAAATTAATGTTAAACTTACTTACATTTTAACACCGCTTGCCACTTTTGCAATTCGGGTCAGCAAAAACTTCACTCCAAAAAAGAATTTTTTCGCTCCCTTTTTTCCCTCTTAAAAATTAAGGGCACTCAAAAACTTGAAAAAACATCTCTTTTACGGCAAAATGAACAAGTAATTGCGGGATCGTCTAATGGTAGGACATCGCCCTTTGGAGGCGAGTATCGGGGTTCGAATCCCTGTCCCGCAGCAGTCATGTGAGACCGACCGAGTCTCCTAAAATCGTCATATTTTGCAACGTAGTTTTTGAACGAGTCATGGGCTCGAAATTTTGCTGTTTTCGCCCAAAATTAGAATACCCATATTTAAAAAGGGTTTTCTCAGTTCGAGTCCCAGGTGGTTTTTGGCTACGAAAATGTGTTCTATAGAACACCGTTGTCTCAAAAGACAAATACACGTATACTGTTAGTTGTAGATATGAGTGATGCGGCTAAAAGATTGGGTGAGAATATCCGCAGGATACGTCTTGAAAATGGCATGACACAGGGCGATTTGTGTCGTCTGCTCAAACTTGACCGGGCGTATATGAGTAATGTGGAAAGTGGCAAGAAAAATCCAACTCTTGCAACCATTGAGCGGATTGCGGTTGCACTGGAAGTTACCAGCGACAAGCTGTTGAAGTAATTTTTATGACAAAACATTTAGTAATTGGAATGGGTGAAATTGGAACAAGTCTGGCAGAAGTGCTGGGATGTAATGGTATTGATAAGGGTGACGAGATTCCAAGAGCAATGGTTTGAGACTGAGATACTGAGAAGCTAAACCCAAGCAAATCGCAAACCGCTTTTACGGCTTTTGGCCCAACGTTTTTATTAGAGCAAGCTCTATCGGCGCTTGAGGAATGAAACTGTCGTTAAGTTCGCTGTAAATATCCAGGAATTCGCGCAAGACGGAGGCTAATTGTTTGGCGCCGGTTACTACCTCTTCTTTTGGTTTATTTAAAAATGTCCGACTGGCCGCTGTTAACTCCCCGGCCACTTTTGTTTTTAGGCGAGGCGCGAAGACCGACAAAATAAGGAAACGAATTTCGCGCATTGCTATCTTAAGAAAAACTTTCATTTCCAAAGATTGTTCAGCGACCTTATCCAAACTGGCTAACGCGCTTTCCAGATCAGACTGAGCTAAAGCTAAAACAAAATCAGACACCAATTCAAATGAAGGCGCGCCGGTAATTTGCCGCGCCTCCTCCACGGAGATTTTTTTGTCTGGCGAATAACTGATAACTTTCTGCAAAATCCCCAAGGTATCGCGAAAAGAACCATCGCCAAGAAAAGCGACTAAAGAAGCCACCTCTTCGGCCAAGCTAACCTTTTCTTTTTGGGCAACATCAACCACCATTTTTTGTAAAATTTCCAGAGTCGGTTTTTTGAATTGATGAGTTTGGCAACGCGAAACAATTGTTTCAATCACCTTGTGCGGTTCAGTTGTCGCCAAAATAAAGACAACGTGCGCCGGCGGTTCTTCCAAGGTCTTGAGAAGGGCGTTGAAAGCGTCCTTCGTCAGCATATGCACCTCGTCTATGATATAAACTTTATAGGGCGACTCAAACGGCAAGGTGCTGACCGCCTCGCGCAAAGCGCGGATTTCATCAATTCCGCGATTAGAAGCGCCGTCTATTTCAAACAAGTCCCGTTCAGAACAATTGATAGCTTTGGCCAAAAGTCTGGCCACGCTGGTTTTGCCCGTCCCGCGCGGGCCGGCAAAAAGATAGGCATGAACTAAGCCGCCATTTTTGAGCGAAGTCTCCAAAACTTGCGTTACTTGTTCTTGTCCCAGAACCTCGCTAAATTTTTGAGGGCGATACTTGCGATAGAGGGTTTGTTCAGACATATTGAGATTATACCGAAAGACCGAAGAAAAAGAAAATCGCCCCACCCTGACAGGCATGAGCGATTGTTTAAGTATTTGTTTTGGGGGTTATCTTTGGGGATTATGATTGAACCACCTTCAGTTAACCTTTGAAGTCGAACACCTAGTAAAATAGGTGTATGGCAAAAATTAAAAACAAATATAAGCATTTATCTTTGGCGGAACGATACGTCATTGAAAAACTGCTTTTGGCATCTATCACTATTCGTGGTATTGCCCTCATACTTGGACGCAGTCCAAGTACAATTAGCAATGAAATTAAAAGGAATTCGGTCAAGGGCCAGTATATAGCAAAGAAAGCCGCTCACAAGTCATATGTGAAGCGCAAATATTCCAAAACCCAATCTCTGAAAGTGGTGATGGATATGTTTCTCTATCGTTTTGTAGAGGAGAAATTGAATAAAAAATGGTCTCCGGAACAAATGAGCGGTTATTTAAAAAGACAAAATATCACAGTTTCAACCAAAGCCATCTATAAGTTCATTGGCAGTCGTGGTTGGGAATACAAGTTGTTTTGGAGCCGACACAACAAGAAATCAGGTCGCAAACAGTACCGTTACGGCAACCCAATCGATGGTCGAAAGTATATAGAATTGCGACCAGAAGTGACAGAACCCGGTCATTATGAAATGGACTTTATCGTTTCTAAACAAAGCCCCCGGGTTTTATTGGTGATCGTGGATCGCTTCTTGAAGAAAAGTTGGTTGATTAAGTTGCCAAACCGAAAGCACGCCACAATTTGTGACGCGCTTCGGCAAACTTTCAGTGGTCAACCTCTTTTAAGCCTAACCACTGACAACGATATAGCGTTCCTCAAATGGCAAAATATTGAGGAACTCTTAAATGTTAGCATATATTTCTGTCACCCATATCACTCTTGGGAGAAAGGACTGGTGGAAAACACTAATCGGTGGATTAGATGTTTTATCGCCAAAAGAAGAGATATCGGTTCAGTGACTCAAGAAGAATTGGCAGAAATCCATACCTTCTTGAATGACCGACCCAGACGATGCCTTGGTTATTTCACCGCCAATGAGTTAGAATTAAATTATCAATCTGTGTTCGGCTTGAGGGGTTAGGAGAGGCACCCTTCCTATCTATAATTATAGCATATTTTAGCAAAAAATGCAAGTACAGCCCTGGTACATTCAACCTGTTAATGCAACACTTTCATTAAATGCTTCTAATGGAGTCTTCCAGCCAAGTCGCTTCCTTGGACGATTGTTTAGAGCGGTTTCAACCGCTTGTATCTCTTCGTCACTAATTGTGGCAAAATCTGTGCCTTTTGGGAAGTACCAACGGATGAGACCGTTGGTGTTTTCGTTTGTTCCTCTCTCCCACGAGTGATATGGATGAGCAAAGAACCACATGATTCCAAGCTCAGTCATCACAGAGTCAAACAGAAAGTTTTCTTTTCCATTGTCAGACGTCACCGTTTTTCGAACTTCAGCTGGAAGCGAACTAAGTCTTGCAACA
This sequence comes from Patescibacteria group bacterium, assembly GCA_022705505.1. Classification (GTDB taxonomy): domain Bacteria; phylum Patescibacteriota; class Minisyncoccia; order Phycocordibacterales; family XYD1-FULL-46-19; genus JAKJEI01. The sequence goes on along the minus strand of JAKJEI010000001.1, from coordinate 20,150 downwards.
ATTGTATTTTTTGTTGTTTCGGCTTTTAAATTTTCAATTCTAGAGATGAAAACTAGACCTGTTTTTCTTTCGACAAGGGTATTGAGTCCAACCAAGCTTTTCCTTGAAATCACGGAATCAGTTTCCCAGTGACCAAGTGTTTTTCTTGTCTCAATTTCTTTTGGTCTCTGCTCAATCGAAGGAATCTCTGGTCTAAATATCCTCTGTGCTTTTCTCATTCCTTTCTTCTGCCTCTGTTTGTGCCTGCGTTTCAAATATTTTCTAAGGTCCTGATACCCAGATTTCATATATCCATATCCTTCTCTGTGAACTTGAGAATATATGTATCTGTATATTGCTTCGTATGAAATCGATTCTTTTGGGTATTCTAAATGTAACCTACCAGATATTTGTTCGGGAGAGAGCCCTGCTTTCAAACCACCTGCGACATACCTGCGGATGAATCCGTTTTTCAATCTCATTTTTCTGCCACGATTTGTGCGACTTTCTAGAGCTCTTTGGTGAGCAAGTCGTGGAGTATATAGATTTCTCAATGGAGGATTGTTTCGCTTAATTTCCCTTGAGACAGATGATGGGGATCGACCAATTGCTTTAGCGATACTTCTGATTGAGATCTTTTGCCAAAGCAATTCTTGAACTTTCTCACGCTCCTCAATCGAAAAATGTTTGAATTTCATACACTTGATATTTTACCAAGTGTTGCAATTACTTGTTGAACTTATGCCTTACTCTAAACTAGGCAACCTAAACCCTCTTTTTCGGCTTCTCTGATTATCTTTTTGACTGCCTCCGGATTTTCCGCCGCCATCAGTTTGGCGCGCAAATTGCTCGCGCCGGCAAAGCCGCTGACGTAAGCCTTGAAATGTTTTTTCATCACCGCGAAGTTTTTTTGGTGCCCGGCAAAAAGTTTCTTGTTGGTTTCGGTCGGACCATACAAATCCCAAAAAAGTTCCGTTTGCTCTTCCAATATTTTTAATTTTTCTTTAAGCACGGGTTCTTCCCCACCAGCAAACAGCCACGGCCGCCCAAAAGCGCCGCGGCCAATCATAATGCCGTCAGCGCCACTCGCGTTCGCTTTTTGTTGCCCATCTGCTATCCCAACAACGTCACCGTTGCCAACTACCACCAAACCGGCCTCGTGAGCCAACGTGACAATCGGCGGAAAATCAGACCACCGCGCCGGCACGAGAGACATCTCTTTTCTGGTCCTCAAGTGAACCGTCAGGGCCGCCGGTTTGGTTGCGATAATTTTCTCTAACCAAACTAAATCTAATTTGTTATAGCCCAAACGAGTTTTAACCGAAACCGGCAAATCACCTGCTCCCTGTTTGGCAGCCGCGACAACCTCTCGCGCCAAGATTGGGTCTTTAAGCAAAGCGGCGCCAGCGCCTTGCTTTTCAATCGCTTTATCGGGACAACCCATATTCAAGTCTAAGCCGTCAAACCCAAGCTCGCTAATCAGTCTAGCGGCTTTTTCCATGTTCCCCGGCCGCGCGCCAAAAACTTGCGCCACAATCGGCCGTTCAGCTTCGGTATAATAAAGTTCCCGCAATAATTTGGACCGGCCCTCCTCACTTGCCAAACCATCACAGGATACGAATTCGGTAAACAACACCAGGTCCGGCACTTCTTTGGCCTTGGCTTTTTTGCTGTATTTGGCAAACATCGCTCGAAAAGGAGCATCCGTCACATCATACATCGGCGCCAAAGCAAAAAACGGTTTATTCAATTTTCCCCAAAAAGATTTCATTTTAATTCGCAAAATTTGGCTGGAAATTATGATTTATGGAAATAGGCAATTTTTCCACGCCGGCGACGCCATCTTGACTCAACTTTAGCTTTAAGGCAAGCCCGGACATCGTTTCAACGGAAAAATTCTGGTCAAAAATAAAGTTGCCCAAACTGTAAGCAATATATTGGTGGCCCAAGCTCTCTTCGTCTTGAACCACGTGCGGATGGTGACCAACCACCGCCCGCGCGCCTGCTTGAAGCGCCGTTTTGGCTAAGTTTTCTTGCCGCTCATTGTGGAACGCCTGGTACTCTTCACCAAAATGAATCATGACAATTAGAACATCTGTTTGACCAGCCGCTTGAGTGATTATTTCGCTGAAATGGGTATCACCGGCCAACAAAATGCCGGCCTCTCGTTCGGTGGCTGCCAACCAGTTTGGCCCCACATCGGAAAAACCCAAAAAACCAACTTTTAATCCGTTTTTTTCAATAATAACCGGCTTTTCCGCTTGAACTTTGGTTAAACCACCGCCAATGTAGGCCAAGCCGGCGGCAGAAAGACGCTCCAGCGAGTCAAGAAAGGCGGTCACACCCCAATCGCCGGCATGGTTGTTGGCCACATTCAAGATATCAAATCCGACTCCTTTCAGAACTGGCAAAACTTTTGGCGACATCCGAAAAGAATACAGATTGCCAACATCCGCTCCTCGGTCAGAAACCGGTCCTTCCAAATTTCCCAATAAAATGTCGGCTTCGCCTTTTAATGCGCGAATGTTTTCAAAGACATAAGCAAAGTCGCCGCCGCCTTTTTTGTTGACCAGCTGGGCCACGCCTCGGTCAAGCATAATGTCGCCAACCGCCAATAAAATTACCTCTCCCGTTTCAACCTCAGACTTAAAAGACGGGTTTAGTTTTACTTCTTCGTTTAAAAAAACATCTTGCCTTGAAGCAAAACAAAAGAACCAGAAAATTAAACTCAGACCGACAACCAGACCGCCCAACAACGGCAGTAATTTTTTGGCTAAATTCATATTTGCTGTTTATATTTCATCCCACCCAAAATCATCCAAAGTTTTAAAAACAGATGGCCCGCTATAAGAGACATTGCCGGCGATATAATTTACAATGTTTCTGGTGTCGGACTTGCGGTCATCGCTCCCCAACAAAACCAAAACTATTTTCCGCGTCTCAAACTCAGACAAAGGCAAGTCATACAGCGCGAGCAAGGTTCGGTTGGCTTCATCCGTATAACCGTTTTTACCACCAGCATAATAATTCATCCCAATTAAATTATTGCGATTTGTCCAAACAAAGCGTCCATGCTGATACTCCTTTAATTTTGTTATATCAAACAAAAAGATTTTATTCTGATGAATATAATCAGCCAATCTAACCAAATCCCCGGCCGAAGAAACATTATTAGGCGACAAACCGCTGGGGTCCTCAAAAAACGTTTCCTCCATCCCGAGCTCTTTGGCTTTTTTATTCATTCCAACAATAAATTTCCCCCGGCCAACTTTTTCGGCAATCGCTTCGGCCGCGTCATTACTTGATTCCAAGAGCAAAGGGTAAAGCATAATTTCCAAAGGAAGCTTGTCTCCCGTTCGAAAATAGCCGCTGTCGCCATAAGTTTCGTAAGCTTGACGAGAAACCTCTATCTCGGTTTTCGGCTCAAGTCTTTCTAGCGCCACCAAAGCGGTCATTAACTTGGTCACCGAAGCAATGGGCACCGCCTTGTCCTTGTTTTTGCTCAAAATCACCTCCTTGGTCTTTAAATCAGAAACTAGGTAAGATTTGGCGGTCAGAGGAGCCGGCTGAGATTTTTTGATAATGTATGAAAAATGATTGTTTCCACCCATAGTCCAGCGCGCGTTGTAAACCAAAACTTTGGTGTCAAAATCAACCCAGTCGAAAACAGTCAACGCGTCGTCATTTTTTAATCGAAAGCCGCCGGCCGCTGTTTTTGCAATTCGTCCTTTTATATCCATCGGCTCACCATGAATAAGAGAGTTCCCAAAAAATTGAACAGTGTAGGGGAACTCCAAGCCGGTAATCGGCGACAAGTGATTTTCTTCTTTTTTTATTACGGAAAAACCGCCCCCTGAAGTTTCCCAGGCCGAGCCGCTTTCAGGGATAGCTAGCAACGAAAAAGATTTTACCAATTCTCCTTTTTCAAAAAGGTGGAGTTCTTGATTCTTGACGTCAATAATAACCGATTTGCCAAGCTTGGGAACAGGTGTCGCGCCAACTTTAAAATCGGTGTAATCACTCTTTAAAACGGAGCCGGCGGAAGCCGCCCCGGCTTGATAACTAACCGCCTCATTGCCAAAAACACCGGCATACAAAAATTGACTGACCCGAAAAAGAATGAAGCCCAAAATTAAAATTATCGCCAGCGCGATAACCACCTGAAATGAAAATTTCCCCGACTTTCCGCCGCTTCGTTCCATTTTAGGCATTCGTCAGTTCTAAGTTAGGTTCCTGAAATACGACCTTGTCACCCTGAACCAAACGACCATCAATCAACGCGTCGGCAACTTTTTGTTCTATATTATCCTGAATAAAACGCTGCATCGGACGAGCGCCAAAAACTTCGTTGGCGCCCAGGGTCGCCACGGTTTCCGTCAAATAATCGCTGACCACCAGTTCCAACCCTTGGCCGGCCAAACGCTTGCCAAGTTTCTTGAGCATCAATCTGGCAATATCTCTCAAACTCTCCGGCGAGAGCGGTTCAAAAACGACGGTTGCGTCAAAACGGTTTAGGAGTTCCGGTCGAAAAATCCCCTTGGCCACGATATGGTTTATCAAGTTATCACTAGTATTTTCTTCTTTTTTGCCTTGTCGGAAATTTTCCCAGATTAATTCCGCGCCAGCGTTAGAGGTAACAACAAAAATAATATTTCTGGCGTTAACTCTCTTGCCACTCATATCAGAAAAGAGCCCCTCATCCAAAATTTGCAAGAAAAGATTTAAAACTTCGCGATTGGTTTTTTCAAATTCATCTAACAGTAAAACAGCATAAGGGTGTTCACGTAACATATCCACCAAAATCCCGGTCTTACCTGTTTCAAACGAGCCAATCAATCTAGTCAAAGCATCTTCGTTCTGGAATTCTGACATATCTAACCGCAACAAACTGGATTCCTGTCCGAAGACAACTTCCGCCAAGGCTTTGGCGGTTTCTGTTTTGCCGACACCAGTCGGGCCCAAGAACAAGAAGGAACCAATCGGCCGGTTAAGATTACGGACACCGGCGCGCGACCGACGTAAAGCCCCTGAAACAGATTTAATCGCTTCGTCTTGACCGATTACCCGCTTATGAATTTCAACCTCCAAATTTTGCAATTTTGTTCGTTCCTCAGGCCCAATTTCGCCAAGTGGCACATTGGTCTTGCTGGAAATGAACTTCTGCACATCACCTCGACGGATAATCTTCAGGCCCTGGTTTTGGGCCCAAGAAACCATTTCAGTCATTAAGTCCACCGACTTGTCGCTTGACGCGCTTTCGCTGAAGTAGCTGTCCGCGCTCAAGATTATTTCATGCAAAGATTGATAGGTGAAAAACAATTTATGCTTGGCCTCCACTTGCCAAACCGTTTCTTGCAAACCGCGAACCAATGATTCGGAGCTCATGGTTTTTACGAAAATGCGGTCAAAAGCATTCATCAACCCGGAGTTGCCGGCCAAAAAACGGTGGTAGGCGTCAGTTGTTGTCACAGCGATAATTTGAAGAGCGCCATTTTGCAAATACTCCTCAGCCAACCCCAAAAAAGATGAGCCGAGATTTTGAAAACCGGTCATTAAGTTGTAAATGTCATCAATGACCAAGATAATATTGCCCGCTTTCCGCGCTTCGTCTAAAATTTTAAGCAATTCTTTTTCAACTCCTTGTCGTTCTTTGAAATGAGAGAGAAAAACCGAGGCGTTGAATAAGATTGGGCGTTTGTGTTCCAAAGCTGACGCTGCCGTTCGATTTTGAATCTTCCTGATGAGATGCCAAACAACGTCCAACGCTTCTTCTCGTGAATCCCCAACTAAAATCGCGTTAGCCTCTTTTTCTTTAGCTAAAATATTTTCCAATTGGGAAACCTCCGCGGCAAACAAAGAATATTCATAGCTCGAGTTAGAGTAACGCGCGCCCCGAAGCATATCCCAACCATATTTGTCCAAAGTAAACGTGCTGCCAAAGCCCCAGTCTTTGGCCAAACCGGGAATTCGTTTTAGATTTTCCTTTGACCACCATCGTTTGACAAACTCGTTTGTTTCAATCTGGTTGACCACCCAATCGGTCGCCCCCAAGAGATCTTTTTCGCCCACCCCAAATTTTTTTAGGAAAAGCGCGAAGTCAGGATTTTTGTCATATAAAAATTGAGTCAGCGCGCGCATCTTTAGAACACCATTCAACGGCTGTTCAGGGAGATCACTCACTGTCTGACGCGTTGCTAAAAACTTTTTTTGTTCTTCCTCATCTACTCCTAGCCGCCACAAAATTTCTTGTCCGGTTTGCGACCTAAAAAAACCGCGCAGAGCATCTCCCTTGTCAGCCTGATAGAGAACTCGGCCGACGGTAATACTGAATAAATCTTCATTGGCATACTTGTTAAGGGCCACATTGTCAAAGTAATAGGAATCATTAAAATAAAAGGTTAACGATTTAGCCAAAAAATAAAGCGCTGAACAGACAAAAATAGCGCCCCAAAAGCGGGGGACCAAAAGCGACCAAATATCAAAAATAGAAGAAGAGAGCAAGCTGCTAAAAATCTGATAACTTAGAATCGGCAAGAGCAAGAGCAAAATCAAGGTGCCGGTTATATTTATCAGCCAATCGCGCTTTCGTTTGGCAATTAACGAATCCAAAACCAGAACCGGGTAAAGGCGGCTGGCCCTAAGATATGTTTGTAGTTTATTCGCCATGATCTAGAAAAACAAAAGCTTCAAACCAACTGCTAATAAAACAACTATCACTAGCGGTAAGGCCAACCATAACAAAACCAAGACTGGATAAAGGACGACGGTAAGAACAAGCGCGATTAAACCAACCAAAATCATAATAGAACGCATCACAACCCCCACCAATCTCACCAGACTATTGACTATAAACACTGACATCATTTCTGAAAAATCAAGTTTATCTTCCGGGTAAGGCTCGGCCAAACGACGCCATGGCGCAAAAAAAGATTTCAATAATATCGGCAAAGAAAAGAAGTCTGCCACAAAAAATATGATGTCTTTGTAAATGGCGGTAAACCTAACCAGAGCGGCTGAATAGTGCCAAAAGAAATAATGACTTATGACAAGGGTGATGTTCATGTTCCCTTATTATACAAACATTTTCGGCTTATGACTACTGGATAAAACGATAGAATATCTTTTGCGGGAACCTTAGGTCGATATATTCAAGACGGCCCTTTTGTCTGGACCAGTCAGTAAGAAAAGTTTCGTTTTTTAGGATAGAACCCAAACCGCCAACCAAATCAGCGGCCTTGCTTTTTTCGTTGAACAAGATTCGCCAGACCCGGCCTTCTCGGTCCGCGACTCGCCCCGCCCAATCACCGGCCGTCAATGGCTGCCAAGACACAAGGTCAGGCGCGTAGCCCCCGGGCAACCCATTTAATAAACGTCCTCCGGCACTGGCCAAAACTTGGATTTTCTCGACGGTGCTTGAAGCAAGGACAATTTTACCAATCGGCAATTCCGGCAAAGGAGCGATGATTTCCGTCATAACAGCTTCCGAAAAATTGGGGGCTTCGGAGTAAACTTCACCGTCCTCGTTGAGGTAATAACAATGACCGCTTTTTTTACCATCTTGGCCATCGCACCAAACAAGTTTCGCCTCCTTGTCCTCAACTGAAATTTTTAAAGTGTTGAGTTCCGGCAAGCTGACCTGAACATCTTTCAATCTGGGGAAATGATGTTTAACCGCTTCAGCCAAAATCTTTTTACGCAGAAAAAAGACGCTATCCTTGGGCACTACTCCCAAATAACGACCGGCGATACTTTCCAAAACATAAGTTTGGATTGCTTCTTTGTTTTCGTTTGTCTCTCCCGCGACAATCACGGTGTTGAAGCAGAAAAAATTCCAATTCAAAAGTCCCAAAAAACTGCCGACAATAATGGCCACCAACAAAAAACCTCCACCAAGCCGGAACTTGCGCATTTTTTGTTCGCGTTCCTTTGACCTTCTTAAAATGTCACGCTTGCTTTTGGGCGCCGCCATGACTTTTTATTTTATGACATCTTTGCCAAGATATGGTTGCAAAACCTCCGGCACGACAACGGAACCATCGGCTTGTTGATAATTTTCTAAGAGCGAAACGAGGATTCGCGGCGAAGCCACCAGGGTGCCGTTCAAAGAATGAACAAAGCGAAGTTTGCCTTCACTGTCTCGGTAACGAGTGTTCAAACGTCGCGCCTGGAAATCATGAAAATAAGAAATAGAATGAGTCTCGCGGAACTTCCCTTCCGATGGCACCCAAGCTTCTATATCATATTTTTTGACCTGGCCTTGGCCCAAATCACCGGTGCAATTAACTACCACCCGATATGGAATTTTCAAGTCTTGCATAAAACGCTCGGCGTTGGCCAACAATTTTTCATGCCAATTGACACTCTCTTCGTGGCTTGCTTCGCATAACACTACTTGTTCTACCTTATAAAACTCATGAACACGAATTAAACCTTGAGTATCCTTACCGTGGCTACCCGCTTCGCGACGGTAACAAGGAGAAAAAGCGATAAATTTATACGGCAAACGATCCGCCGGCACAATTTCATCAAAATGATAGCCCATCGTCGGGACCTCGGCCGTGCCGGCCAAATAATCACCGTCTTGGGTTTTATATAAATCTTCTTCGCCGTCAGGCAAATATCCTGTCCCCATGAAGTTTTCCGGTCGATCCAAGACAGGTGTCAAAAGAGGAACAAAACCGCCCTCTAGAGCAATTTTCATAGCATGTTGCCAAGCCGCCATTGATAACAAAACTGCTTCATTTTTTAAAAAGTAGCCACGAAAACCGGCAACCTTGACCCCCCGTTCAAAATCAGCCAATTTTAAATTGGTCATCAATTCAACGTGACCTCTGGGGGCAAACTCAAACTTGGGGCGGTCCCCCCAAATTTTAATCTGCTGGTTTTCACTATCATCTTTGCCTTCCGGCACTGAAATGTCGGGAATGTTTGGCACTTTTAGCAATAAACTCTTCCAGGTCTCCAGCACTTGCTTCAGTTCTTCCTCTTTTCCCTCGCGCAAAGTTTTAACATCTTTCATTTGCTCAATCAACTCATCTCGCTCAGCCTCGTCTTTAACTTTGGCAATCCTGTGACTTGCCTCATTTTGACGCGCGCGCAACTTCTCAACCTCACCTACTAACTTTAGTCTCTGGTTATCCGCTTCCAATAAAGCCTCCACGTCAAAATCCAAGAGCTTTTTGCGCGCGGCCTCTTTGATTATGGCTTTATTTTCACGGATAAACTTTATGTCCAACATATTGATAATATTAGCAAATCACAGTCCAAAAAACAAAGACTTTAAATAATTTTACAAAAATCTGTTAAAATAAAGACCAATGGATTGGCTCATCAAAAAAATCCCCCGACAAGAAATCCCGGGCCCGTTACAAGAAATCCCTCAACCACCGAAGTCTCTTTATTTGGTCGGAGAACTTGCCGACTGTAAAAAAGAATATCTGCTCTGCGTGGTTGGCTCCCGCAAATATTCCTCTTATGGCCGCGAGGTTGTGGAAAAAATTATTTTCGGTCTGGGAGGACAGCCGATTACCATTGTCTCCGGCCTAGCCTTGGGGATAGATTCTTTGGCCCACCAAGCAGCGCTGCAGGTCGGCTTAAAAACTTTGGCTCTTCCCGGCTCCGGTTTAGACCAGAAGGTTCTCTACCCCTCAGCCAATCGCCGCTTGGCCGAAAAAATTGTGGCAGCGGGCGGCGGACTCTTGTCTGAATACGAACCAAATCAAGCAGCCACGCTTTATACCTTTCCCCAAAGAAATCGCCTGATGGCCGGCTTGTCAAAAGCAACTTTAATTATAGAGGCCGGCGCCAAATCCGGCACTCTAATCACCGCCAGACTAGCCACCGAATATAACCGGGATGTTTTAGCGGTTCCGGGTTCAATTTTTTCACCAAATTCCCATGGCCCCAACTGGCTGATTAAACAAGGGGCTATCCCGGTCACCTCCGCCGAAGATGTTTTGGTGGCCCTGGGGTTACAAACACAAGAGGATAACAAGGTCGACCTTAATTTTTCAGACTTATCACCTGACGAAAAAATAATCCTTGAGTTATTACAAATTGAATCTTTGGATAAGGAGGCCTTGATTGCCAAGTCGGGCTTGAAACCGAGTCAAGCCAATATTACATTGTCGATGATGGAGATAAGAGGCCTGATCAAAGAAGCCATGGGAGAAATACACCTAAAAAACTAAAAATTTTTATGCAGCTCTCAACTTTCAATTTTTGACTTATTACTTAATTTATATAATACTTGCTAAACTGTTAAATAATTTTAATTTTTTTAAAAATTTGTTTGTATGAAATTATTAATCGTTGAGTCGCCGGCCAAAGCTAAAACAATCAGTAAATATTTGGATAACGCCTACACCGTCAAGGCGAGTGTTGGCCACATTCGCGACCTGCCTAAGTCAAACAAAAACGCTATTGATATAGAAAACGGTTTTGCTCCCAGTTATGTAATTTCGCCCGGCAAAGAAAAAGTCGTTTCCGATTTAAAACAGCTGGCCAAAAAAGCTGACGAGATTGTTCTGGCGACCGACCCCGACCGCGAAGGCGAAGCAATCGCTTGGCACGTCAAAGAAGCGATTGGTCTAAAAAATCCCAAGCGAATTGTTTTCCACGAAATTACGGAGCAGGCAGTCAAGGAAGCAATCAAACACCCCCGCGCCATTGACGAAAATTTGCGGTTAGCGCAAGAGGCACGTCGCGTTCTAGATCGCTTATTTGGTTATGACTTGTCGGCTTTAATCTGGCAAAAAGTACGTTACGGTTTATCAGCCGGACGAGTCCAATCACCCGCCCTGCGCATCTTGGTTGAACGCGAAAAAGAAATTCGCGCTTTTGTGCCGGAAAATTTTTGGGTGATAAGCGCCAATTTTCAAACCAAAAACGGACAAGTCCTGCCTTTTGAATGTCGCGAGGAACCTAAAACAGCCGAGCGAGCCGAAGAAATTGTTACCGCCGCCCGCGAGGCCGTTTGGCAAATCGCCAATGTTACAGAAACCGAGGCTAAACGCTCCCCGCGCGCGCCATTTACCACTTCTACCCTACAACAAGCGGCCTCTTCACGCTTCGGCTACGCGCCAAGCGTTACCATGCGGCTAGCCCAAAAACTTTACGAGGCTGGTCACATTACCTATATGCGCACCGATAGCACCAATTTAAGCAAAACGGCGGTCAGTGAAATTATCTTGACCATAAACAAAGAGTTTGGTTCAAACTACGCCTCACCAAGAACCCACAAGACAAAAAGTAAAAATGCTCAAGAAGCGCATGAGGCAATTCGCCCCACTCACACCAGTCTAAAATCAGCCGGCGGCAATCCGCAGGAAAAAAAATTATATCAATTAATTTGGCAACGAGCGATAGCCAGCCAAATGGCTGACGCCAAAATTTTACGCACTAAAGTTTCAGCTGAAGCTGATGACCAAAAAGTGCCGCCTTTTGAAACCAATGGCTCTCAAGTGCTGTTTGACGGCTGGCTAAAAGCCGACCCAGCCGCTCGTGGAGAAGACGTGGAGTTGCCTAAGCTCACCGAAAAGGAAACTTTGGTCTTAAAAGAAATAGAAGCTGTCGGCAAAGAGACCGAACCTCCGCATCGTTATACCGAAGCCGGTTTGGTCAAAGAACTGGAAAAAAGAGGAATTGGCCGACCAAGTACCTACGCCGCCATTATCAAAACCATTCAAGATCGAGGTTATACCATCAAAGAAAATAAGTCCCTTGTCCCCACTGATACCGGCGAAGTGGTCAGCGATTTTTTGACGAAATATTTTAACAACTACATCAGCGATTCTTTCACTGCCGGAATGGAAAATGAGCTAGACGATATTGCCGACGGCAAAAGAGAATATGTCAAAACGTTGAAAAACTTTTATGGTCCGTTTACCAAAGAAATCGCCAACAAAAAAAAGATTGAAAAAATCACAAACCTCGGTCCAGCGCCCGACAACGCCAAGTGCCCCGTTTGTGGCGGCCCAATGATTATCAAACTAGCCAAGAACGGCAAATTTTACAGTTGCGCCCAATTCCCGAACTGCACCGGCGCTTTAACTCTGGAAGGCAAAGAGCTAGCCGGGCCAAAAGAAACCGGTGAAAAATGTCCTCAGTGTGAAAGTCCCTTGGTGGAACGCGATGGCCGGTTTGGCCGTTTTGTCGCCTGTTCCAATTACCCCAAATGTCGCTATATCAAAAAAGATGCAGTTATTGAAGGCGAAGACCGACCCGGCGATACCGGCGTGAAATGCCCGGTTTGCCAAAAGGGCACCATGGTAGAAAAACGCGGTCGTTTTGGAACCTTCTATGGCTGTTCCAATTACCCTAAATGCAAAAACATCATTAAATCCAAACCAACTGGCGGAATCTGCCCCGACTGTGGTTCGCTAATGATGCAAGGAACAAAAACTATACCCGATCGATGCAGCAACAAAGCCTGCTCTAATCACAGACCGGATAAAAAGAAATAAACAACCAACCGCAAAAACAACTATTCAATTTTTGCCTAAAATCAAACCCGTGCTAGAATCTTCTTATGGATATAGAGGAGATTTTTAAACTCATAAAAAATCTGTCACCCTCTGATCGAGACTTAATCACGAGAGCTTTCGCCTTTGCGCAAAAAGCCCATAAGGGCCAAAAGCGCTATTCCGGCGAAGATTATATCGTTCACCCATTTAATGTTGCTCTCCTGCTGGCCGAGTTTGAAACTGATGCTGAAACTATCGCCGCCGGCCTCTTGCATGACACAATTGAAAACTCGGATATTAGCGCCAAAGAACTAGAAAAGGAGTTTGGGCCGGCTGTCGCCTTTTTGGTTGAAGGGGTCACTAAGCTGGGCAAGCTGAAATATCAGGGCGCGAAACGTCACAGCGAAAGTTTACGCAAATTATTTGTTGCCATGGCTGAAGATATTAGAGTGATTATGATTCGCTTGGCCGACCGCCTGCACAACGTTCGCACGCTGCAATACGTGCCAAAAGAAAAACAAAAACGAATTGCTTTGGAAACCATAGAGCTTTACGCTCCGCTAGCCAATCGGCTGGGCGTTTGGAAAATGAAAGGCCGTTTGGAAGATGCCAGTTTTCCATTTGCTTATCCAGAAGACTACCAAAAGGTCGTAGACCTGCGAAAAACCAAGGGCAAAGAAACCGTTAAGCGTCTCCAAAAAGTTTACCGCGTTTTGCAAAAAGCCATTACCGAAAAAGGGCTTAAGGACTTTGAAATTGATTATCGCCTTAAATATCTTTACAGTTTATACACCAAACTTCTTCGGAAAAACATGGACATTAACGACGTCTATGACATCTCCGCTTTGCGTGTAGTTGTAAGAACAACTGAAGAATGTTACCAGGTCTTAGGGATTGTTCATAGTCTTTGGCGACCAATTACCGGACGCCTAAAAGATTATATTGCCAACCCAAAACCAAATGGTTACCAAAGCATCCACACAGCCGTCTTTATTGGTGACGGCGCTATCGTGGAAATTCAAATCCGCACTAAACAAATGCAACATGAAGCCGAGTATGGCATCGCCTCCCACGTTGTTTACGACGAAAAAAGCAAAAAGAACAAAACCGCTAAGGCCTCCAAAAATATCCAGTGGATTCAAGACCTAATCAACTGGCAAAAAGAAATAAAAGATGGCGAAAAGGAAAAATTCGTTGAAGAATTACGCCGGAACTTTTTTCATGACCGCATTTTTGTCTTTACCCCCAAAGGTGAAGTGGTAGAATTGCCGGAAAGCGCCACGCCGATTGATTTTGCCTACGCCATCCACTCAGACATTGGCAACCACGCTTCTGGCGCTAAAATCAATGATAAGATGAGTCACCTAGACGCTCCGCTGGCCAACGGCGATTTGGTAGAAATTTTAACCAACAAAAACAGCGGACCGCGCGCTAAATGGCTCAACTTTGTTAAAACCACTGACGCTAAAAGGCACATTCGCGCCTATCTCCACCTCAAACGCCAAAAGGGCGAGGTGGCATTTAACAGTCTGAGCTAAACAGAAAAATTTTTAATAAAATAAAGATTTTCTTCGTCGTCTTTTGGCCCTTCCGTTGGCAACTCTTTTTCGCTTGCCGTAAGCTCAGCGGCTTGGTTTTCTGTCTCTTGTTCCTCTTTTTCTGACACTTCTGCTTGACTGCCCATCTCGTCTTTGACCTCCAAGATTGATTGCGGTTTGACTTCGCACATCATTTTCAGAATCCGCTTCAAATCATCTTCGGAGGCCCAGTCTATCATCACACGTCCGCCTTTTTCTTTTTTCTCCACCGTCACTCGATTGCCATATTTTTCTGTCAATTGTTCTTCAAGTTCCAAAATTTCCGGCTCTACCAAAGTCTCAATTTTCCGAACTTTGTCAAAAGCAATTCGACGAGCGATATTTTCGGTATCTCGAACGTTTAAACGTTTGAAGATAATTTCTTTAAAAATTGTCACCTGCTCGTGGGGCCGGTCAGACAACATTAGGAGCGGCCTGGTGTGGCCTTCGTTAATCTTGCCGGAAACCAAGGCGTCCAACATTTCTTGAGGCAAGTTTAAAATACGAACGGTGTTTGAAACATACTCCCGGCTACGACCAATGCGTTTGGCAACCTCAGCGTGGGTTAAGTTGAATTCTTTAATCAAACGGAAAAAAGCCTGCGCTCGTTCAATCGGATTCAAATCCTCGCGCTGAAGGTTTTCAATGATCGCCATCTCCAGTTTCTCTTTGTCGGATTGCGCGCCAGTTCTGATAACCGCCGGCACTTGCTTTAAACCAGCCAATTGAGAGGCGCGCCAACGTCTTTCACCGGCAATCAACTCATACTCTGAATAAAGACTGCCGTCTTCGCGCTCTACTTCGTTGCGTGTTACGACTAAGGGCTGGAGAACGCCATATTGTCTAATAGAATCAGCTAAATCCCGTAGTCGTTCATTATTAAATTCGCTTCTTGGCTGGAAAGGATTTGGCTTGATTTTCTCTACCTCTATTAAAAAAATTTTGTCTTCGTAGTTTCCCGGCATATCACTATATTAACATAAATTGATTTTTAGGAAAAATAAGGTAAACTATTAGAGGCCAAAAACAATGAGGCCGAAGTGGCGGAATTGGCAGACGCGCACGACTCAAAATCGTGTACCGCAAGGTGTGAGGGTTCAAGTCCCTCCTTCGGCACAAAGTACGCTAGCCAACAATAGGTAGCCTATTTAACGAGCTCTGCTTTGAATATCAAGCTATCAAAAAAATCTGAAAAATTTATAGATGTTTTAGAATTGGATAAAGATTAAAAATGTCGGAAAAACCAAAAATCGTTGTCATTCTAGGACCTACCGCCTCCGGCAAAACGGCTCTATCTATCAAGGTTGCCCAAAAAATCGGCGGGGAAGTCATTTCGGCTGACTCTCGCCAAGTTTATAAAGGGCTTGATTTGGGAACCGGCAAAGTCACCAAAAAAGAAATGGGGGGTGTTCCGCATCACCTGCTAGACGTCGCCAGTCCCAAAAGAAAATTTTCTGTCGCAAGATATCAAAAACTGGCCAACAAAAAGATTACAGAAATAATTAAGCGTGGCCGAACCCCCATTATTGTCGGCGGGTCCGGTTTTTATATTCAAGCAATTGTAGATAATTTAATTTTGCCAGATGTGCCGCCAAACCCAAAACTTCGTTTAGAATTACAGGGCAAAACAATCCACGAACTTTTTTCAATCTTAAAGAAAATAGATCCCCAAAGAGCAAAAAACATAGATGAAAATAACCCGGTTCGCCTCATTCGCGCCATTGAAATTGGCAAGGCGTTTGGTCAAGTGCCCAAATTACAATTTGCCAATCCTCCTTTTAATTTTATTCAAATTGGCCTCAAACCAGATTCTAAAGATTTGGAAAAGAAGATAAAAGACCGGCTCTTGGCCCGAATGAGATTAGGTCTGGTTGCCGAAGTCAAGAAACTCCATCGACAAGGCTTGTCTTGGCGACGAATGGAGGAACTGGGTTTGGAATATCGATACCTAGCTCTTTTGGAACAAAAGAAAACTAGCCGGGAACAAATGATAAAGGAATTAGAAAAAGAAATCGTCCGCTACGCCAAAAGACAAATAACTTGGTTCAAAAGAGATAAACGAATAAGTTGGTTTAACCCAACTGATAAAAAACTTTTGGAAAAAGTATTAAAACTGATTAACGAAAATTAAGCGGAAGGGCCTTCAGTCTGGTTTATGATATTTTGCCGCAAGGCACTTATTTGATCTTCTTTTTCCAACTGTCTGACTTCCTCCGAAACAATCTTGGCCGCCAAGTCAACTTGTTCTTCAGCCACCTTGTCCCAATCAGCGTCCTGCGCTTCGGCAAAATCATCAGCCTCTTTTATCAGAATTTCAATGCCTTTTGCCTCGTTCTCCAAGCAAACAACGAGCGCGTCAATATGTCTTTCCGTCATCTTGGCCAAGTTTTCTAAAATCGCCATTTTTAGGTCATGAGCGATCGGCGAAGCAGCCAAGAGCCCGCCTAATTTTTTTGCTTTTTCACGAACTGTCGTCGTCATAAATTTAAAACTTTTTAATTATAAACCGACGGCTATTTTTGCCAAACTAGCCGCCTTCAAGGCCGCGCCACCAACCTTGATTGCCATGCCGACTGGCATTTTAGTATCAAGAATATTGCCGGCCATTCCCCACTTGTTCACTCCCACGCTGTTATCAGCCGCCAACTGTTTGGTTACTTCCATTATTTGGCCATCTGTTGGATTACCAAGTCCCTTTTCTTTTAGTAAACCCTTGGCCATATTCCATAAATTATCCTGTAGACCCCTGGTTGCCTCGGTCGCTTCAACGGCGGTCGAACCAACATCCCCAATTGGAGAACCTGATGAAACAGCGTTTTCAACAGCCGAGATTACCCTCCGAGTTTGCAAAGCCGCTTCGGTTGCCTTGGCCTTGGTATAAGAATCAACCATCGGCACTACCAACCACTTTATCCCCGCAAAACCAAGTGCCGCCTCAATACCGCTAGCCACGTAACGCTTGTACCAACTCTTGTCCAGACTACTTCTCACTATTTTGGAAAATTTAATCATATCTCTCTCCACCTGTCCTTGTCTGACCGCGGCCAAGGCGCCGCGAATTTTTTGTTCAATCTCGGCCCGCTTTTCCGGCGAGAGTTTTTTGTCCGGGGTCATTTCTATCTTTTCGCCGTCATATTTTCGGTAACCGGACATTCTCTTTTCTATTTCGGCAATAGATCGTTCAACAACTTCATCTTCAATTTGTTGATTGGCAATAACCTTTCTTTCTGTAACTGCTTCTGATAACCACTGATAAGTTTCGCGCAACTGTTCTTCGCTCATATTATCGACGTCGTTACCTGATTCCCTTAGTCTGGTTTTTATGAGCTCTATATCTGTTTCCTCCATCACCCCTTCTTTTTTCATATAACCAGCTCCTTGCAAGATTTCCTTTTCTGCTTTTTTGCCCGCCATTCTCACTTTTTCTGCTTGGTGGACCTCCCAAAAACCAAATGTGAAAAGGCCCTTAGCTCGTTCCTTGAGCCAATTCCACCAATGACGGCCTCTTTTTTCTCGCTCTCGTTCCAAGGAATTTTGACCATTGGCGTTTTCAAACGCTTCCCTGGCCGCGTTGCCCACGTCTTCGCCAACACCAGATTCGGTTTCTTCTTCGCCTCCTTCTTCATGTCCTTCGCCATTTTCACTTTCTATTACTCTAAACTCGGCGTCAATCGCGTTTTCCCTATTTTCGTTTACTGTCTCCGGCTGGCCTTCCAGAATCGCTTCCGGGAGAGTCTCAGGAACAGGGACAGGAACAGCGTCTGGATTAGTCGCCTCCATTTCTGTTTCTTCCACCCCTGGCTCTTCTGGCCCTTCTCCTTGCTCTTGTTGCCCCTGTTGGACAGCCTCCTCGCCAGCCTCGCTAGCCAAAAGTAACAGCACCGCCCGACGCAAGCCTTTGGTCCTAGTCAATAATATTGGATTCTCACCTAGCCTTACTCTAACTACCAATTCAATATTATCCTCGGGTTCAAAAACTTGTTTTGAACTCTCTATTCTTCCTACCTCCCAAATAGCTTGATACAAGTCTCTCCAATTTTCAATTGGTGGGTTTCGAAAGTCTTCCCGTTGTTCTCGTCTTTCCAGTCTTCTCTTCCCTTCCTGACCTTCCTGGGTAACGTCAACGTCTTCTCCAAAGTCAACGTCAACCTCCTGAGATTTAGGCGGTTGCTTGTCGTCATCGCTCGTTTTTTCGGTTTCTGTCTCCCTTGTTTCATCTGTTGTTTCTGGGACTTCCTCTGCTTGCTCCGAATTACTTTCCAACTCTTCTTTTTTCAATTTCCTTTCAAGAGCATACCTTGGGATTCCAGGGACAGGAGACGAGGATTCATTTTTAAAAGCCCTGGAATTATTTTCCAACTCTCTTATCTCGGCCTTCAATGAAGTAATCTCTCGCTCGGCTAATTCCTGAAAATTACTATTGTATCCGTAAATTTCAGACAATTGTCCTTCTTGCTCGGCTTTATTTAAAAACTCAATCCTGGCTTTGTTCTGTGCTATTCTCTCTTGTGCGTCGTCTGTAAATTCCAATTGCTGACCTGGATTTTCAGAGTTTCCAACCGAAGTTAATTCTTTGTTTTTTGGGTCTTCTGTATTTAAAGGAGTAGGTGAATCTTCAGATTCGCCAGGATTGTTACTCCCCTTTGGATAAATCACTTCCTCGTTATCCGATGCCCCTACTCCGACATCGGCTTGATCGGTAAACTGTTCGAGCCCGTGAAGTTTATTGTTTTTCTCAAAGAGTTCTTCTAATTCTTCGATGTTGGTATTTTCATTCATTATCAACAAATCAGGATCGGGGAGAGGTACTTCCGCCTCTCTCCCGACGCCGCCCTCTTGTCCGGGAACCGACCCACTCAAGCTTTCCAAGTCTTCATCATCATCCCCCAACTCTCCCAACGGAAGCAGGGGGGGGATTTGAGCCAGTTCTTCTTCTGAGTATTCTTTTTTGGGAATTTCCATACTAGATTTTTATGGTTCAATTATACTCTTTTAAAGAAACCATTTCACCTGCCCCTGTGGATAAAAAATAAAACTAGAGTTATCTAGTTATCTAAAGGGCGGGAGCTGGAGGAATCGAACCCCCAACGACGGTTTTGGAGACCGTAGTTATACCATTTAACTAAGCTCCCGAAGTTTGACCAAAACAACCAGAAACTAGGTGGCATCATAACATAGAAACTTCATTTAAAAAAGTAAAAGAAAAGCCCTCACCGAGAGGACTATTTCTTGGTCTCCACGTGTTGCGTATGCTTCTTGCACCATTTGCAATATTTATTCAAATCAATCTTCCGCTCCACTTTTTTCTTATTCTTGCGGCTCCAATAGTTGATTCGTTTGCAAGACTTGCAAGACAGTCTGATTAAAAAATCTTGTGACATAAATAAATTAATCTGCCTCAGGGACAGTGTTTTTTATTATAGCCCAAGTTGTTGAAATAAGCAAATTTTTGGTTGAGCCCTTTCAATTCTTATTCTTGTTTCATTCTAAAACCAGAAACAAGGACTTAGATATAATAAAAAAACAAAATTGACTTTTACACTTATTTGTGTTAAGATGAAAAGAGTGGGGGGCTAACAAAAACAGCAAAAAAGAAAGGAGAAAAGAATTGAAAAAAGAAGTGGGGAGAACGGAAAAGGAGAAGAGACTCCTGATCACGGTCCTCCGAGCCAAACGGCTCGGAGGCCAGAGCCCCGAATTCCATAGGGCTCTGGGGGAATATGACCGAGCCAGAGCTAAGCACCGGCGAAAGAAAGTCGCCGTTTAGTCCCCTAAATCAACCCCGGTTACGTGGAGCGCGACCGGGGCTATTTTTTACTCCACATCATAGAGAAAAACCCAAATGTTTTTTTCTTCACCCACCAATATCCCATCTTTTTTCCCTAGTTGTAAAACAAAAAACGCCTTTAGGCGTTTTTTGTTTTGTGCGTAGGGAGGGATTCCCCTTCGCCTCTCGCCTCGTCAGTCACTCGGCTCGGGCTAGGCACCGGCTCGCGTTTCGCTCTACTGAGCGAAACATGCTCCGCCGTTCGAACCCCTCACGCAAGTGAATCAATTCACTTGCTCCTACTCACAAAAAAATCGGCATAAAGCCGATTGTTTTGTGCGTAGGGAGGGATTCGAACCCCCG
>JAKJEI010000019.1 GCA_022705505.1 Patescibacteria group bacterium | reverse complement strand
CAAAATTGTTGAAACGACTTAAGAAACTGAAGCTGATTACTTTAAAAATTTTTAAGTAGATAACCGTGTAACAAAGTGACTCCAAAAAATAACCTGATTCTAGAAGCTTTTTTGGCGGCCCCACAAATTAAATTGCCCACTGTGACCGCCTATGTTTCATCGCAAACACGAAAATTTCTAACGAAAAATATGAACCTAGATTTTTTCTTAAGGGCAAGCAGACACGCCCCGGCTAAAATATTTTAAGTTTTAGGACGTTGTATCTGTATTTTAAAATATCTCAATAACCCCCAGCGAAAGAGCGGTCACTATCAAACCGGCAAACGCTGCGCCCAAACCGACAAGTCCAAGCGAACGTTTCTTGGGCAAACAGAAATGCCGCCACTGCGCCGGTCCAAACGCCGGTCAAGGGAAGCGGGACTGCGACAAAAATGACAAGCGCGACTTCGCCCAACGTTTCATAACGACCAGAAAATTTTCGCCTTGTCCGCGCGAACAACCAATCAAAAAATTTTTTCGCCAAAGCAAAATGACGACTCAAAAAATCAGAAACCGGCCCGAGCCACCAGAGCAAAAACACCGCCGGAAGCAAGTTGCCAACCCAAGCAATGATAAAACTTTTTACCGGCGAAAAACCAAATACGCCGAGTGCCAAAGGAATGGCGCCACGCAATTCCGAGATTGGTGTAGCCGCCACGACAAACGTTAAAACTTCGGCCGGCAAAAAATTAAACCAACTTAAAATCAAATCCATTATCAACCATTAAAACAGAAATGAACAAAAAAATAAACAGACAAAAAAGTTTCGGTTTGGAAACCGAAACTTTTTTGTTTTGGGTATTTACTCAGATATTTAGTTTTCTTTTTTGAAGCCAGAAATGGCCTTCAGGATATCCAAAGGAATGGTAAAGACCACGGTGTTAGACTGGTCGGAAGAAAGGTCATTGATCGATTGCAGGGTGCGCAAGTGAAGCGCCCCATCGGCACTCGACAAAATTTTAGCCGCTTGCGCCATGTTCTCCGCCGCCGCCAATTCACCCTCGGAGGTGATAATAACTGCTCGCTTCTCTCGTTCTGCTTCAGCTTGCTTCGCAATTGTGCGTTCCATGTTTTCCGGCAAGCGGATATCTTTGAGCTCAACATTATTAACCTTCAACCCCCATTCATCAGTTTCTTTATCAACAATCTCTTTAATCCGATTGGCAATCGTTTCTCTCCCCGCGAGCAGTTCGTCCAATGTCACTTCGCCAACAATGTTTCGCATCGTTGTCTGCGCATATTGCGAGATTGCATAGTAAAAATCTTCAACTTCAATGACCGCTTTCTCGGCCGAAGCGACTTTATAATAAATCACTGCGTTGACCGCGACCGAAACATTATCCCGAGTGATTGCGTTCTGGTCAGGCACATCTACCGCTTTTACTCGCATATCCACTTTACGATAAAATTGGAAAACCGGAACAACCAGACGCCAACCTGGTTCCATGACCGAAGAGAATTTGCCAAGAGTAAACTTAACTCCCCGCTCATATTGGTTAACCTGCCTAATGCTAGAGATAATAATGACCGCCACAAAAATAACTAGATATATCAAAAAAGTTGGCATAAAAAATAAATTAACTTATAACTTTCTCAGTATAATTAAAACAAAATTAAGCGCAACAAAATTTAAGAGGCAAAAACATCAATATTTATTTTGATAACTTTAGTTTCTAAATTTTGATTTAATCAAACAAACAATCTGCCACAGAAAAAATTCTGTTTGCCATAAAACAAGTTAAATTTTATAATAAAAACATTATGGAAACCACATTTATCACTGAGTCTTTTGGCTCATGGCTTGGCACTTTGCCAGCCCAGGTTTGGGGCATCGCCTCAATCACTGCCTTTTTTGGTCTTACCATCTTGATGGTAGTCTTAATCGTTTGGTCGATTACTTGGAAAGGTTTAGCCCTTTGGAAAGCGGCTAAACTAAACCAAAAAGTTTGGTTTATCATCTTGCTCGTAGTAAACACCGCCGGCATTCTGGAAATTATTTTCTATTTCCTGGTTGCCCGCCCAAAAGAAAAGTTGGGACAGTAAGATTATAAAAAACAGCCCCGCTCCTCTGACGAGGGCGGGGCTTTCGGTTAAAAAAGAAACTGAGGGTTCTTCACCTCCCGAGAGCTATCGTCAAGGACAACAATGTCCTCGGGCCCAATGAGACCAAAGACCAGGAGTCGTTCCCCGTCAGACAAAACCGTCTGGCCAACGCCGAGACTAAATTTCATCGCCACCAACATCAACCCCTTTGTCTTGAAAAAACCGCGAAGGGAGGCGAAGGCGGATTTTGCCAAGTTGTCTATCTCGGAACCAAATTCAGACTTAAGACAATTCTTGGCGATGACGCAAATCTCGTCTCCGGTCAAGCCACCCATCTCTGCCGAGACTTCAACCTGACCAAGTTTCTTGGCGACAAAAACTCTGACTCCCCCTCTGTCACTGAACTCAATATAGGGAGTGGGGACACCGCCCCGATCCAAGGCCTCCAACAACATGCTACAAAAAAGCGCGTCCTGGAAAGCACAACATCCAACGTCGTGAGACGTTATAATCAACTCGTCCGGCAAACCTGTCTTAATCGCTTGCCGATGCGCGCCCCGACTAATAACCTCATCGCCCGTCATCTCTTTATTCATTTCCCCTCTCTTTCTTAACTTTCAATCAGCCGCCATAGCTGAACATTTCCAGAGCTGTTTTAGCATTTTCTTTAGCCCAAGTCAAAACCCGCCCTCTCAACAAGGGCGGGTCTGAAACTTAAACTTGGTTATTACTCAACCGGATTTTGGTCAGTCGTGGTCGCGTTCTCCCCTTTTCCTTCATTCTGAATCTTAAATAAATTCAGCTTACGCACCAAGAAAGAATACCAGGGTTGTTTTACTTCTTCTATCTCCTCGGTGGTCGCCGAAATGACCGCCTTTCTTTCTAACTTAAGCGGGATGAAACCAAGCAATTTCCCGGTCTCCATCACCGAAACCTCGTAAATTGGTTTGTCTTCTTCAATTCTGATTTCAAAATTTTCAATCGTCGTGGTCGCGCCCTCCTTGCGCCAAGCCTTGACCAATCGGTTGACAAAAGCCGGCAAGGCGGTTTTCATTTGATATTCATTAACCGAACCGGTGCTGCTGCTAAAAAACAAAAGTTTATTGCCTTGAATACTGACATTTTCGGCTGACACTTTTACTGGTGGCAAAGAACCGCCGTCAACCGCAATCTCCATTGTGTCGGTCCAAAGTTCGGGCGCCAATGGTTTGTCTTGGTCGTTATTATTGTTCTCCCCTTTTCTCTCCAATTCTGGCATAGTTGTCACGGTCGTTTCTGACTTTTGTTTGTTCTCATTTTGATTGGTTTCTTGTTCCGGTTTGGACTCATTTTGGTTGCTCTTATTGCCCCCAAACTCCTCACTGACAACAGCCTTGACTGAAACGGTCAGCCCAAGAGTTAAAACCAAAGCCAAAGTCAACATTAACACTGTTTTTTTCATATAGGCGCTAAAAATTATTATTACTAAGGCTAATAAAAATTACACCTGAATTTTAGCAAAGACGAACCCCTTTTTCAAGAAAACGAATAGGCAGCCCAAAAGTGACAAATATTTAATTTTGAACACTTCTGTGCTAAGATGAACGCGGCCAAGGGAAGCGAGTGAGCAACCTCGCCCACTTAAAGCCCGCGCAAAGCAGTTTGGCTCCTTAGAACGCCAACAAGGACAAATATCCAAAATTGAATAATAACGGGATGTGGTGTAACGGCTAACATACACGATTCGGGTTCGTGTGACTCCGGGTTCGAATCCCGGCATCCCGACATTGCCTCAACAAAGCCATGATACATTCGAGCACCAACCGAGACCCGAATGATGACAAAGTTTAAATTATATGAATAAAAAAATTTCTTTACTTTACCTTGTTAAAAATCTTTCTATTGTTGTCGGCCTCGTGCTTGTCTGGCGAGGCGTCTGGTACGTGCTTGATGAGATAGACCTTCTATTTTTTGGTGATAACCACTTCTGGACAGCTTTGACCGGAATTATCCTAGGCTTAATTATTCTTTATTTGCCGGACAAGAACCTCAAAGAAATAGAAAAGCTTTAGCGGTTGGTATTTCCAAACAATTGAGTTAAGATTAAAAAAACCGATAAAATATCGGGCCATAGGATAGTGGTAGTCCTTGCCCATGGGGTGGGTAGAGCGGCAGTTCGATTCTGCCTGGCCCGACCAATTAAGACTTTTTCCAAATCTAGAAACATTCTCCGGTCAAAATAAAAGCCGCGTCGAAAAATTTGAGCTTAAAAAACCAATCGGATAGTCTCCGGTCAGTCATTTTGCTTCGTTCGGGCCGCCGGGATTCGAACCCGGAGTCACCTGTACCCAAAACAGGCATGTTAGCCGTTACACCACGGCCCGCTAAATACCATGCCAATATACACCAATTTGTTTAAAAAAGTAAGCTGGTAATTTTTTTCACAAAATTATTTTGTCGCTTAATTCCATTCCCGCTCAACATCAAAAGACACCGAGCGTTTATTTTGACCCCTTGTTCTTTTTGCCTTATTATTAAAGATGGATATTCAGCTTTTTCTCTGTCCAAAAGGAGGAGCCATGCTTGAATACAATGTGGTCTTTGAATGTGATGATGGCATAAGAACGTGGCGGTCTTATTCTTCAAGGGAAGAGTTTGAGAATCAACAGGCCCAAACAACCCAAAAAGTCGTGGCCAAAGGAATCTCCAGCCAAAAATGCGTTAGTCTTTGCCGAGATGTTTCTCCAAGTTTCATCTTGGCTCACAAAAAAGACCGGGCCGTTGAACCTTTTGGCCATCTGGCATTGCAGGTGGAGTTAATGAACATTATCTTCATTCAATGCCACTAGCCCATTCCCACCCGGCGCGCTCTAGCGCCGGGTGGTTTTGCTGTTTAGTTGACTTTTTAGTTTTTTTGTTTTAATATTAAAAACAGACTGGTACTTACCCAAACAACAAAGGAGGGGGAAGCATGAGCAAAGATAAGAGATGGAACGTAGTCTTTGAGCAAAAAGGAGGGTTCCGAACCTGGAGGTCGTATTCCTCCAGGTGGGCCTTCCGAGAAGAACCCCAATCCAGCAAGGTAGTAGCGGAGGGTGTCCCGGACGGCATTTGTGTTTGCCTGTGCCGGGGCGTCTCTATGGAGACGCTGTTGGCGAAGGCCTTTGCCTTGGCCAACGAAAAGACCAAGGCTACCGACGACGCCAGCCGTCTGGCGTTGCAAGCACAGCTGGTAAATGTGCTGTTGATTATACAGCACGTTCTCAACTAACCCATTCCCACCCGGCGCGCTCTAGCGCCGGGTGGTTTTTTATTATCCATCTTTGGGAGCAAAACCCCCGCCTTCAGGCGGTCCTTTAAAGATGCTACACTGAGATAATGAAACTATATCGTTCAGGTCCCCATACAGTCTATGATTTAAAATACCATCTGGTTTGGACTACTAAATATCGCAAACCAATTCTCACCGGTCCCTTAGGCTTTAGGGTGCGAGAATTAATCAGAGAAATTTGTGCCACCCATCAAGTTCAGATAATACGTGGACATGTCTCCAAAGAGCACATACATCTCTTCCTCTCACTCCCGCCTCAAATCTCTGTCTCTAAAATCGCTCAATATCTTAAGGGCAAAACTTCCCGTAAACTGTTGCAAGAATATCCAAAATTAAACAAAAGGTTCTGGGGTCAGCATCTTTGGGCCCGAGGCTATTTTGCCGCTACCTCAGGTTCCATTACCGACGAAGCCATAATGGACTACATTGCTCATCAAGATGAAGACGCTGACAAACGTGGTGACGATTTCACCATACTTGATATGAAGTGACTTAGGGCTTCAGCCCGTTAGACAACCCCTCGCCTTCAGGCGAGGGGTGTTGAGTTCGCCCAAAACCGACCCACTGCGTCTCCATTGCTTAGGCAAACATTTCCTAACCTATCTCTTCCAAATACTCTATTTTCAACACTTTTTCACTCCCCTTTTCCAGATAAAGACAGAGAGCGTCCATCTGCCAATCCGGATCTTCTTCGTCCTTATCACCATATTTTTCTAAAAGATAAGATTCCACCGCCTTAGACAGGCGTTTTAATTTCCACGGATGAATGTTGTCTTCTGGCTCATATCGGTCAAAGCGCGCCAGCTCTCCCCTTTCCAGACAAACTGTTTTGACCTCCACAAAATGCAGGGCTTGTCCTTTTTGGGCGATAATATCAATCTCTCCCCACGGTTTCCAGTAATTGCGCTCAATTATTTTAAAGCCTTCTTTCTTCAACCACCGTGTCGCTTCGTCTTCGCCAAGACGACCAATTCTTTGTTTTTCTGTCTCCCCTCTCCTTTTTACAAACTTTAGAAAGTCAAACATTTTACTTCTCAATTATAGTTCCAAAAGCCAACTTCAACAATCTTTAGTTGGTGGCTTTTAGAGTTTTCTTGAACTGTCAATTGTTGAGTTTTTGGTTCCTAAACGCCAACCTCAAATAGACAAAAGCTCAACTTTTATGAAAAAAGTGTTTCACGTGAAACATATTAAACGTTAAACTCAACCTTTTTTCGCTCTAAACACCCTCGCCCCTTATTATAAGCCATTTTTTAGACCTTTAACCCAATCTTAAACGGACTCTTGCCTTTAGAAAGACGTCTTTTATCCCCTCAACACACAGGTTTATCCACAGTTTTTGTTGAAAAACAACACAAGATTTAAGAAAAAATTGACGTCTTTTTTGATTAATTGTGTTTTTGCCTGAAAAATATTAGAATGTGATGACGTTGTCTCCCGAATAACAGAAAGACGAATTTAGCAACGGTTCTTTTGTAATCAAAATATGTAAAATGCCCCTGTAGTTTAATGGATAAAACGACGGTCTTCGGAACCGTTGATGTGGGTTCGATTCCTGCCAGGGGCACCTTAAGAAAGCAAATTTATTTGCTTTTGCAAGGAAAACAAATTAAAAATGCCCGGGTGGTGGAATTGGTAGACACGCAGCGTTCAGAGCGCTGTCTTCGCAAGGAGGTGGAGGTTCAAGTCCTCTCCCGGGCACAAATTGTTCTTATAATTTGGAGCGGAGAAGCGAATCAACTGCTTGATTCGCGTGAGGATTTGAACGCCGGAGCGCTATTTTTTCAGTAGAAAAAATGAGTGAGGCGGTGCCCAGCCCGAGCCCGAGTAACTTACAAGGCGAGAGGCGCGGGAAAATCCTCTCCCGGGCACAATA
>JAKJEI010000018.1 GCA_022705505.1 Patescibacteria group bacterium | reverse complement strand
GGAGTTGAGGTAAGTTTAGAGATAGTTCATTTGTAATCAAAATATGTAAAATGCCCCTGTAGTTTAATGGATAGAACGCAGGATTGCGGATCCTGTAATCGAGGTTCGATTCCTCGTGGGGGCACAAAAAAAAACGAAAAGAAACAAATCAAAAACCACCTCGCCTTTTGGCGAGGTGGTTTTTGATTTGTTTAAACGTTAGCTTTTTTAATCATTTTGGCCAGACGGGATTTCTTGCGCGCGGCGGTGTTTTTCTTGATAACTCCCCTTTTGGCCGCCTTATCAATCGCCTGGTAAGCCGAAGACAACTTGGCGCTGGCGCCCTTGGCATCTTTGGCTTCTGTCAGTTTTTTGATTTCTTTGATTTCGCTCTTCATCGCTTTGGCGCGTCGGTCGTTGAACAATTTCTTCTGTTTAGAACCACGCAAAGCTTTTTGAGCTGATTTGGTAATTGGCATACCGTCACAGAATACAAGAATTACCAAATAATTGCAAGTGTTCCGGCGACAAGGTATTATTGATTTATGATTGGGCAACTCAAAGGGGAAATCAGCTACAAAGAAGAGCGTTTTGTTATTTTAAACGCCGGCGGTGTCGGCTACAAAGTATTTGTTACGCCGGAAACCGGCCAAAACTTAAAAGAAAAAACGACCGCCAGTCTTTGGACCCACTTGGTTGTTCGCGAAGACGCCTTGGACCTTTACGGCTTTCTCGCCAAAACCGAACTGCAATTTTTTGAACTCCTCATCAGCGTTTCTGGCGTCGGCCCCAAAAGCGCTTTGTCGGTTTTGTCGTTAGCTCCCCCGGACGTCCTCAAAAAGGCCGTCTCCGCCGGTGATTCTTCTTATCTGACACAAGTTTCCGGCATCGGACGCAAAATTGCCGAGAAAATCATTCTTGAATTGAAAGACAAGGTCATCAACATTGTCGGTCCCGATGACAATGTTGACCTCACCCAAGAAACTGAGGCGCTCCAAGCCCTTGAAGCGCTCGGCTACTCCACTCGCGAGGCTCGCGAGGCCCTGCGCCGAATCCCAGCCGACATTGCCACGACCGAAGACAAGGTCAAAAAAGCGCTCAAAAGTTTGCAAAAATAAAAACAAATGTTGGACAAAATTTTACATTGGATAAAAAAATTTATTCCGCGCCGGCTCTTTGCCAAAGCCCAGCCTTTTTATCATTATCTGCTGGCTTGGCTAGGCGCGGTTATTTACCGCTTTCCCGCTCGTCGCCTGAAAGTCATTTTTGTGACCGGCACCAAAGGCAAAACCAGCACCACGGAAATTTTGTCCACTATTCTAACCGCCGCCGGACACAAGGTTGCTTCTACTTCCACGCTGCAATTTAAAATCGGTGACAAAATTGAGCGCAACCTCTACAAAATGAGCATGCCGGGACGGATGTTTATGCAAAAATTTCTCCGGCGCGCGATTTCGGCCGGCTGCGACTTTGCCGTGCTGGAAGGCACTTCAGAAGGCGCCAAACTTTTTCGTCATAAATTTATAGATTGCGATGCTCTGATTTTTACCAACCTCTCCCCCGAACACCTTGAGTCGCACGGGTCTTTTGAAAAATATCTGGACGCCAAATTGGAATACGCGCGCGCGTTGGAAAAAGCAAAAAAGACGCCGAGATTTTTGGCGGTAAATTCTAATGACAAAAAGGCCAAAAAATTTGCCGAGTTGGCGCCTTCAGTCAAGCTGCTTGAATTTTCCCTAACGCAAGCCGAACCCTGGGAGACCAGCGCAAGCGGTTCCAAACTGACTCTCGCCAATGAAACTTTAGAAACCAGCTTGACTGGTGAATTCAATATCTTAAATATTTTGGGCGCCGCCACCCTCGCCAAAGCTTTTGGCGCGACCAATGAGGATATCAAGAAAGCGTTGGCGGAACTTGGCAAAATTCCCGGCCGAATGGAAAAAGTTGTTTCGGATAACTCCAAACAAGATTTTGACGTCATTGTAGACTATGCCCATACCGCCGACTCCCTCGCCAAAGCCTACGAAGCCTTGGGCAATCGCCGTAAAATTTGTGTCTTGGGCAGCTGCGGCGGCGGTCGCGATAAATGGAAACGTCCACAAATGGGCCAGGTCGCCAATGATTATTGCGATTACATTGTTCTCACTAACGAAGACCCTTACGACGAGGACCCGGAACAAATCATTCAGGAGGTGGCCCAAGGAATTGCCAAACCTTATGTTAAAATTTTAGACCGCCGTGAAGCGATTCGCGCCGCCCTGACAGAAGCCAAATCAGGCGACGTGGTCATTATTACCGGCAAAGGCACCGACCCCTACATCATGGGCCCCAATGGCAAGAAGACACCTTGGAGCGACTATGAAGTGGCTAAAGAAGAATTGAGCGCGAAACTATGCAGGCCGAACGCGGACTAAAATACAGACAACGCACTTATCTACCCATCTCGCCGTAATTCATTTAACTATTAAACTTTTTCTGACTGACACCCATTCTGCCTTCGCCAATTTAATGGCTAGGTCCGTCCTAGCCAAACCCTTATTTTAAGCCAGTTTCAACAGGCGGGTGTGTTGAGCCGTTTGTTTTTTCTATCTCTACTCATATTATAATCACTCCTCTTATTTTACATTTTAGTTTTTCCATCTTACACTACCCCTAACCTTCTTTGTTTTTTGATTTTACACTTTAATTTAAAACCTTTTTCTTTTTAACATTTTACCTTTTAATCTTTACATTTTACATTAGCATTTATGCCCGAACTCCCCGAAGTTGAAACTCTCAAACGCGAACTGAGCAAAGTTCTGCCCGGTCGACAAATAAAAAAGACGGAGATTTTGTGGTGGAAGACAGTCTCCCCTCTCTCGCCCGAAGAATTTGCCGAACAAACGATTGGCAAAAAAATTGCCGGCGTCAATCGCCGCGCCAAAATGCTTTTCATCGATTTGGCCGATTCTACCGCCCTTGCCATTCACCTAAAAATGACCGGACAACTGATTTTTGAACCCCCCAAAGGGCGAGCCGTTGGCGGCGGACATCCTGACCAAGCCTTGAACAAAAAACAGCCCACCAAACACACACGATTAATTTTTACTTTTAAAGATGGTTCCAAATTATTTTTTAATGACTTACGCAAATTCGGCTGGGTTCGCTTGATGAATGATTCTCAAATAAAAAAACTGACAGCACCAATCGGTCTTGAACCCTTGTCTAAAATTTTTACCGACCAAGCTTTGCTGGGCATCTTTCACCGTTACCCCAACCGCACCATCAAACAGACGCTCCTGGATCAATCGCTGGTGGCCGGATTGGGAAATATTTATGTTGATGAAGCTTGTTTCGGCGCGCGCCTCTTGCCGACCAGGCGCAACAAAAACTTAAAGCCGACCGAAATCAAAAAACTGCGACAAACCATTATTGCCGTGCTTAAACTTTCCCTTCGCCACAAAGGCACTTCGTCTAAAAACTATCGTCGTTCAGACGGTTCGCTTGGCGGCTTTGTCCCCTTTCTCAAAGTTTATGGCCGCCAGCACGAACCTTGTAAAACTTGCGGCCAACCAATCCACAAAATCACCCACGCCGGCCGCGGCACTCACTTTTGCCCAAGTTGCCAAAAATAATTTTAAAAAGCTCTCTCAACCGCCCAGTTAATTAAAGTCAAAATAATCCCAAAAATAAGAGCCACCCAAAAGCCGGCAATCGTAAAACCAGGCACCACAAACGCCACCAAGAGAGCCAGCAGGGCATTGATTACCAACGTAAAAAGGCCCAGAGTGATAAGATTGATGGGGAGAGTCAAAATGACTACCAGCGGCTTAATGAGCGCGTTGACAACCCCAAAAACAACGGCCGCCACAAACGCTACCCAAAAACTGCTGACCGCCACGCCGGGCACCAAGTAGGCAGCAACGAGAATGATAATGGCCGCAATAACCCAGTTGATGATAATTTTCATGGTTTTTTAGGTTAACTTTAATAAATTTATAAAAACAAGGTTGTTTAAAGAAGCGATTAATCAAATATTCAGAGTTCTGAAGAGGATAATGCCGGCCGCCACCGCCACATTAAGAGACTCCTTTTTGCCTCGCATCGGAATCTCAATCACCTGACAACATCGCCTTAAAATCTTTGGGGGCAAACCCTCAGCCTCGTTGCCAAAGATAAAAGCAGTTTTTGTTCGGGGTTTAAACTTTTTGTAATCAATTGCCTTGGTTGCTTGTTCAACCGCCACCAGGTCAAAGCCCGCGCGCGCCAACCGGCGCAAAAGTTTTTGGATATCTTCGGCTTTTTCCCAAGGCATGGCTTGTTCCGCGCCCAAGGCCGTCTTGTTTATTTGCTTGTTTACTCGGCCAAATTTGTCCATTGGCGCCGGCGTATAACCAGCCAACCAGACTTTTGTTATCCCCGCGGCATCAGCAGTTCGCAAAATAGAACCGACATTTAGAGCGCTCCGAATATCCGGCAAAACAACAACTATCTCTTTTTGGGGTTTTTTAAGCGCCATTAATAGCAATATAACACAGCCAAAAGATTTGAAAAACTCAAAAAATCTGTTATTATTTATGCGCGACACAAATATACGAATGGAACGAATTTAATATGCCCTGTTAGCTCAGCCCCGACGCTCAGAGGGTCGGGACGAGTAAGTTACGTAAAGTTTGTGATTAAGTAAAGTAAGTATTGTTATGTAAATTATCATTAGCCCTGTTAGCTCAGTTGGTAGAGCAGCTCCCTTTTAAGGAGACGGTCGGGGGTTCGAATCCCTCACAGGGCACATTAAAAAAATCGGCTTTAGGCCGATTTTTTTAATGTGCCCTGTAGCAAGTGAATTGATTCACTTGTGTTAGGGATTCGAAGACCGCAGCGATGCCGAGCCAACAGGCGAGGCCGCGAGGGGCGGCCTGCGAGTTTGCCGAGTGGCTGACGAGGCAAAACTTGTAGGCGAATCCTGGGCACAAAATTACGAAGAAAAATGTGCGAGCATTTTTCGACTATTGTTTTGTAGCCCTGTGAGGGATTTGTTACGTAGCCTGTTACGTAACAAGCTACGTAACAAATCTATACTCCCAATAGAATCTTCTCCAAACCAAACTCAAATTCTTCCGAGCCCAAATAAGTTTCGTGATAGAGGTCAACCAGTTCACCTGATAATTTTTCTAACTCCCACACCTCAAACTTCTGCGCGGCTCGTTTAGTTTTGTTTAAAACAAATGGTTTTAAGTTTAATTCTTTTTCGTTTTTGGTTTTTTTCACCAAAATCATGTTTTGCACTTGCCAGATTATTTTCCACAAGACCTCGTCTGCCGAGACACCGGACAAGAGCGCCTCTTCATAAAGAGTCCAGGCTTCATTTTTATCGCGCGCCGAAAAAGCATCAACGATTGAATAAATGTTAAATTCCGACGGCGGCAAAACGGAAAATTCCTGAGCCTTAACCGCCACCTTCTTAATTTTTTCTATCTCCTGATGTCTTTTTTTCCATTTATCTTTGTCTTCAAAAGAAGCGCCTTTACCCAACAATTCCTCTTCTTCTAAAAACAGAAAGATGTTTTCTGATTCCGCGATGTCGGTTAGACGCGCTAAAATAAATTCTTTGGCCGCTTTATCTTTTATCTCTTTCAATAAGTTATCACCAGCGACCACAAAACGGCGAACAAAAAGTGTTTGACCAAATATTAACTCTTCAAATTCGGAACTTGAAAAGTTTTCTGCGCTTAATTTAAAAAAGGTTGCTTCGGGTTGTTTGCGCAAAATTGAATGGGCCAAAGCCAGGTGTTTGTCTCGTGTCTTTTTTTTGTCAGAACCATAAGTAAGGTAGAGCATGGGATAATGTAAAATTTAAAAATTAAAGATTAAAATTGAATATAAAAAATTCTAATAATTTTACATTTTAAATTTCAAGACTAATGCCAACCGGACAATGGTCAGAGCCAAGCTGTGTATCCAAAATAAACGCGTCTTTGATATTTTTCTGGAGTGACTGGCTTACCCAAAAATAATCTATCCGCCAGCCGATGTTCCTGGCGCGCGCCTGGAACTTATAACTCCACCACGAATAGATGTTTTTTTGGTCGCCATGAATTAGCCGAAAGGTATCCACCAGCTCCGCCGCCGCAAATCTGTCGGCCCAACGACGCTCTTCGTTGGTAAAACCGGGGTTGCCAACATTGTCTTTGGGACGAGCCAAATCAATTTCCTGATGCGCGACATTAAAATCACCGCAAGTAACCACCGGTTTTGTTTTTTCCAACTGCTTCACGTGCCGGAGCCAGCGGTCATTAAAATCTTCTTTTAGAGTCAGGCGCGACAAGTCGTGGCGCGCGTTCGGAAAGTAAGTGTTAACAAAAAAGAATTTTTCAAACTCCAAGGTCAACACCCGACCCTCTTCGTCGTTCCCATTAGTTTTGCCAGGCGCGACAAAACCCTTGCCGATTGCCAGCGGCTCTACCTTGGTAAAAACCGCCGTGCCGGCGTAGCCCGGTTTCTGGGCCGGATGCCAATATTCGTTATAACTCTTAAAATCCCAGCCCGAGGCTGGTCCGCCTTGGGTGGAAAATTTTTTCTTCATCTTTTCCCTGTCAGTATCAGCAATTTTTATTTCCTGTAAACCCAAAACGTCAGGCTGGACTTCGGCCAAAAACTCTTCAAAAAAACCACTTTTTACAGCCGCGCGGATGCCGTTTACATTCCAAGAAAATAGTTTCAGAGGCTTAGCCATAATCTAATCTTAGCGGTAATTCTTAAGAATGGCAAAGTCTTTTTTTAAATCATCAATCAGGGCTCGATTATAAATCGCCGCGGCTGGATGATAAAACGGAATAACCACAATTGGCCCATAGGGAGCCTGGGCTGAAAAAATTTTGCCGTGAAGTTCGCTGATTGACTTCAACGCTTCCGGCACAGCAAATTTTTCCAAAATATAGCGCATGGAAAAACGACCCAGAGTGGCGATAACTCGCGGCTCGATAATCTCAATTTGCCGGTCAAGAAACGGACCATAACAGGCAATTTCTTCCGGCAATGGGTCCCGATTTTGTGGCGGTCGGTCTTTGATAATATTGGTCACGTAAACTTCGGCGCGGTTAATTCCAACGCCGGCCAACAAATCGTCCAAGACCTTACCGGCCGCGCCGCAAAAAGGTCGTCCCGTCTTGGCTTCGTTACGACCCGGCGCTTCGCCGACAAACATAATTTTGGCTTCGTGGCTTCCCTCGCCAATAACCGGAAAAAAATTATTTGCTTGTCGAAAAGAAAATAACGGTGATTTTTCAAGCGCAAAAAGCTCGTTTTTAATGACCCGCAATTTTTCCGTTTTTTCTTTCAGGGTCATAACCTTTAGCTCTTATCATC
>JAKJEI010000017.1 GCA_022705505.1 Patescibacteria group bacterium | reverse complement strand
CAATATATGTTCCAGATGAGCCAACTCCCAATTCTGCCTCAGCCCTCATGGAGGCCATACTGGCTTCAGCTGAAGCAACCTTGGCCTTGTTCCTTGCGCTACCCAAGCTGGTCAATACCACTCCCGCCAAAATACCAATAATGGCAATAACGACCAAAAGTTCAATCAAGGTAAAACCCTTATTTAACGTTTTTTTCATAATAAAAACTTACTTAATAATTAATAACTTTTAAACGACTTTAAAATCGACTTTATTTATATATTTATATTTTACAACAATTCACGAAAAGTTAATAATGGGAAACGGAAAACTGTGGATAACTAAAGGGAAATTTAGAATTTAAAGATTAAAATGTAAAATCCAAAAAACCAAGAGAAATTAGCTGGTTTTACTAGTTTTCACCCTTGATTTTAACTTTTACACTTTAATTTAACTAGATGCCCTGCGCCAAGTTATAAATCGGCACGAGAATAGCCGTGAGCATTATACCGACACCAACACCCAAAATGACAATCAGCGTCGGCTCAATCAAGCCAACCAAGGTGTCCACCTCGTTGCCAACTTCTCGTTCATAAAAACGCGATAATTTTTCCAAGACAAAACCGATTTTACCGGATTCCTCACCAACCTTAATCATCTGCACCATCACGCCGGGGATTTCCGGATAACGAGCAAAAATACTGGAAACCGCGCTTCCCGCCTTAATCGCCTCGGCCGCTTCCAAGAGAATTTTTTTGTAAACTTCATTGTCCACCACATCGCCGGAAATCTCCAGCACGCGCACCATGGAAATACCGGATGAGAGCATTGTGTTCATGTTGTCAGAAATGCGCGCCAAAAAAAGTTTGCGATAAAGGCGGCCAACATAGGGAATGTTTATCTTAAAACGGTCAAACGCATACTGACCTTGGGGGGTGCTGATATAGCGAAAAAGATAAACACCAATAAAGGCCAAGAACAAAGC
Organism: Patescibacteria group bacterium; assembly: GCA_022705505.1. GTDB lineage: Bacteria > Patescibacteriota > Minisyncoccia > Phycocordibacterales > XYD1-FULL-46-19 > JAKJEI01. Next base: position 7,424 of record JAKJEI010000017.1, on the reverse strand, counting down.
AATCGGCACGCTAAACATCACAAAGAAATCACTGGTCCAAATCAAGAGTTTAGTGTAAATCGGCAGCTCCTGGCCGGTTTCCAGCAAAACTTGCGACAACTTCGGCACCACAAAAATAACCATCAGAATCATCACCACAATAAATGATACCACCACAAAAGCCGGGTAAATCAAGGCGTTTTTGGCGCGCGAGGACAAAGCGTAGGAACGATCCATATAGTCGGCCAGATAAACAAACGCCTCGGACATCTTGCCGGACTCTTCGCCGGCCCGCACCATACTGACATAGAAGTCGGTAAAAATTTGCGGATGACGACTAAGGGCGGCCGAAATCGGTATCCCCCCCTTGATATCATCCACAATCGCCAGCAAGGCTTTTTGTAAAACTGGATTTAAACTTTCTTGCGCCAACAACCGAAAGGTCGCCAAAACGGAAACCTTGGCCTCAAACAAAGTCGCCACCTGCCGCGAGAGCATCACGACTTCTTTATAGGAGACCTTGCGCGTAAAAGGCAAGTTAATATGAAAACGTTTTTTTTCTGTCACTTCCGGTTTGACCGAAACGATAATCAAACCTCGCCGTTGAAGCGAACTGATAGCCAAGTCTATGTTGGGCGCGTCGATGCTGCCGTTTTGTTCCTGGCCATCTTTATCTACGGTTTTGTAAATAAAAAGCATAACAAAATTAAATTAAACGATTAAGCGCCTCGGGATTAAGGGAGTGACGAAAAGCGTTATCCGCGGAAATCTCGCCGTTTCGGACCAATTCCGCCAAAGAGCGGTTCAGGTCAAGCATTCCCTCAGACGAACCGGTCTCAATCACCACGTCTATCTCAGCCGTGCGACCTTCACGAATCAAGTTGGCCACCGCGTCATTGTTAATCAAAAGTTCAAAAGCCGGAATCAAACCGCCGGAGATACGCGGAATCAAACGCTGGGAGAAGACCCCCAAAAGCGAGCCGGCCAACTGCATTCTAATCTGGTGCTGCTGGTTGCCCGGAAACGAGTCAATGATACGGTCAATCGTCTGCGCCGCGCTGTTGGTGTGCAGAGTGGACAAAATCAGGTGCCCAGTTTCGGCCGCGGTTACCGCCATAGAAATCGTTTCCGGTGTGCGCATTTCGCCGACCATCGCCACGTTGACATCCTGACGGAACATAGAACGAAGAGCTGTGTAAAAGTTTTTGGTATCAAACCGAACTTCGCGCTGGTCAATGATAGAACGGTCGCTGGTAAACAAGTATTCTACCGGGTCTTCAATCGTAATAATGTGTTCGGCGCGTTCATGATTGACCATCTCCACGAGCGAGGCCAGAGTGGTAGACTTGCCTTGGCCAACTGGACCAACAACCAAGAAGAAACCCTGTTTCTTGTGGACAAAATCAGCCAACTGCTCCGGCAAATTGAGCTCTTTGATGGTCGGCACCTTCATTGGAATCAAACGCAAAGCAACCCCAACCATTCCCCGCTGGAAAAAAGCATTGCCGCGGAAACGGACATTGGCGGCTGGCGAATAAGAAAAATCAACCTCGCGCTGTTCCAGCAAAATTTGCTTGTTTTCGTCATTCAAAATTTCCATCGCGATGCCCAAAGTGTCTTCCGGCGTCAAAATCGGCTTTTTGATAATGGGGATGAGCGCGCCAGAGACGCGGATGGACGGATGGCGACCAACTGTCAAGTGCAAGTCGGAAGCGCCTTCCTTGGTTACCGCTACCACCAGCTCTTCTATTTCTTTGCTGTAATCCTTCATAAAAAATTGTTTAATTTTAAAAAACTAAAAATTAAGCGTATTTGCGATTGGCCAAAATTTCTTTGACTTTGTTGACAACCTCTGTCGGCGTAGCTGACGCTTTGACGATATAACCATCCGCGCCAAGACCCAAACCTTTCTCAACATCCTCTTTTTGGCCTAAGTTGGACAAAATAACAATCAAGCCCCGATTGCCATCAAATTTTTGCTTGATATTTTCCACCAATTCAAAACCGTCCATGACGGGCATCACCACATCCACCAGATAAATATCCGGCTTTACCCCGGCCTCTAATTTTTTGACGGCCTCATCACCGCTTTGCGCCGTCTCTACCTCGTAACCGCTTTCACTGAATTTAAGTGAATACATGTCCACCAAGAATTTGTCATCGTCCACAATCAGAATTTTTATTTTAGTTGGGTCATTTTCCATATTAGTTTAATTATATTACAATTTGTTGACTTCTTCAAAAGGCGTAATCCCCTGAAATGATTTGAGAAGGGCATCTTCTTTCATTGTCATAAAACCTTTGGACCTGGCGTAACGGTAAATCTCATTTTCGCCCGGATTTTTTAAGATAATCCGCTCCAGTTCGCGGTCCATTTCCAAAAATTCAAAGACACCGGTCCGACCCTTGGTGCCGCTAGGGCAAGTGGCAGTTTTGTGAACGCGATAAATCTTATCCACCGGCGGGATGTTTTTGCGATATTGCTCCGGCAAGTCGGCAAACTGTTTCTCAATCATCATTCTGATACTCTCATCAGCCGGTTCCGGCACTTTGGCGTCTTCGCAAGTGGTTGGTATCAAACGCTGCGCCATCATCAAAACAAGCGTCGGCGGCAATAGATATGGTTCTACCCCCATATCTATCAAACGCGGAATAGCGCCGATGGAATTGTTGGTGTGCAAAGTAGAAAGCACCAAGTGACCAGTCAAGGAAGCCTGAATTGCCAACCGCGCCGTTTCTTTGTCTCGCATTTCACCAACCATCACAATGTCCGGGTCCTGACGCAAGATACTGCGCAAACCGTTGGCAAAGGTATAATTGATTTCCGGCCTGACTTGCGACTGACTAACCCCCGGCATGTCGTATTCAATCGGGTCTTCAAGGCTAACAACATTATTCTTTTCGCGGTCAAGCATGTTAAGCATCGCGTAAAGAGTAGTTGTTTTACCGGAACCAGTTGGACCAGTGATCAAAATTAAACCATAAGGGCGCTTGATTGCTCGTTTGACAATCTCCTGCTGCGCCGGCGTCATTCCGACGGTGTCCAGACTAACCTTGCGCTTCTCCGGGTCAAGAATACGCATCACGATTTTTTCCCCCCAATAAGTCGGAAAGGTGGAGATACGAAAATCGGCTTTGCGGCCTTCGTAACTGTAAGAAAATCGTCCGTCTTGCGGCACGCGCTTTTCGTCCAATTTGAGGTTGCTCAAAATTTTAATGCGCGCCACCATCGCCTCATGGACAGTCATCGGTGGTGTTAGACTGGTATAAAGCACGCCATCCACCCGAAAACGAACCTTAAGGGTGGTATGGGTTGGCTCAATATGAATGTCAGACGCGCCGCCGGAAAGGGCATTTTGGATAATAACGGTTACAATCTTGGCGATCGGCGCTTCTTCAATGATATTAGCCGAGCTTGTAGTCGTCTCTTCCGACTTCGGTTTGTTAAACTTGGCGACTGTTTGTTCAGCTTCACGGATGTCGGTCTGAATATCGCCGACCACCCCCGCCGAGTCTCCGCTAGACAAACCCTCATAACTTTTTACGGCCAAATCAAAATCTTTTTTTGACAAAAGATAAATTTTGAATGGCATTCGGGTCTTGGAGGCAATAAACTGCAAAGCGTCTTTCGCTTCCGTGTCATCCGGATTAACCATCCCCACCTCTAAAACACCGTCTTTGACTGCCACTGGCAAAAACAAATAATTAAGCGCCGATTCCAGCGGCACGTATTTTAGAACCTCAAAAGGAATTTTTTTATCATCCAGCTTCTTGAGCGATATGTTATAGTAGTCGTCCATTTTAAAATTTACTTCCCAAAAACTGCCGGGAATAAAAAGAAGCGGTTTCCCTCATCTATTCCACTGCGGCCTCATCGGCCGTCTCTCCGTCATCTGTCGTGACGTCTGAACCCCCTTCGGGCGAAACAACAGCCTCGCTTGAAGTGGCGGTTTCAAAGACTCCTTTGGTTGGAGAATCTTGGTCGTCCAAACTGCCCAAACTCAAGTTCCCAGCTCCAATTTGCGCGAAAGGATTTTCGCGGCCGCGGCCGCGGTCGGATACCGGCCGACTCAAATCTTGGAGACCGTTTACAAAGATTGGATGGGAGAGCAGTTCTAGGTTGGTCAAATCAATATCTTTAATACCATTTAACAAAGTAAAGAACGGGTCATCCGCCAAAGCAATTTGGTTAGCGTCGCTGACCAAGCTGGGTGACATAGTGACGCCACTTTGCGGTTCTTCCTCGCCGGTAAAAACCTTGACCACCCAAAAAATGGCGATAAGAATGATAACTGCCAGGGCGACGTAAGTAACTATTTTTTTGGTGTTCATTTTATTATTTTACCCAGTAAGTTTTTAATCCAATGTCATATTGGTTGATGCCGGTTTCGCCGACCGAAAAGGCCAATGAGGTAACATCAGCCACTCGCAGACTGACAGACAAATCATCCAAGAAACCAAGCAGAGACTTGTAGCTGCCCGAGACTCTAAAAGTCATGGTCATATCAGCAACCGTATCGGCGCCAGCCGCTTCAGCGACAGACAATTCGCGCGAACTCAAGCCTTCGGTCTTGGTTTCGTCCGAAGCTTTGATATTCACATCTTGCAATATCATGCCATGCCTAGCGGCGATATTGTTTATGTCATAAACAAAGTCTACTGTGTCAATTCGGTCAGGAATAAAAGAGTCTAACTTCTCGCGATCAGCGGCCGTGATATTTTTTTCGGCGCGTTCCAACTCCGCCATTTTTTCGCGTAACGTTCGCGCGTTGCCGAGAACTTCGTCAAGTCTATCTTTTTCGGCCAGTAAAGCCTTCAGACCCTGACCACTGTTGTTTAAGAGCCAAGTTTTTAGTAATGGCTGGTCGCTTCCGTTCAAAACGGCCGAACCAAAATAAAACACCAGAACAACAGACAAGACGATTAGAATAATTGGCGTAATTAGTTTGGTCATAATTATTGGCTATTTTTGACAAATAATAATAAAGAGGGGTCGACCGTCAAAGTCAGGTTAAAAATGACGTTACCCTTGCCGTCTAAATCAAAGTTGGAAAATGAAAAAGCGGTAATTTTGCGTTCTTCACCGATTTTGGCAACTTCTGATGTAAAAATTTTTGATTGGTAAGCGATATCTTCGTAACTGGAAGCAACCCCCTTTGCTTCTACAACGTTTTTGTTAAATTTAAAATCGTTAAACTGCACATTGTGGGCCGTCACGTTACTCAATTTATCAAACAAGGGCCGGAGCGTCTGGTGATTAGCCAATACGGTGGAGCCGTTTTTTAGCTTGGTATCCAAACGCTTTAGCCGCGCCAAAGATTCATATTGAAAATCCTTTTTTTCACGTTCTAGAGATTCACGCAAGCCGCAACTTTGAGTGCTTTCGCCGCCGGTCGGACACGGACGATTAATTTGATTGTAAACATAATAGCGATAGACAAAAATACCGGCAAAATAAAGAGCGGCTATCGCAAAAATAATTACCGCCACCAATGTAACCAAGCCCAGGGGTTCCCGCCTTTCCGGCAAGCTGGTACCAATGGTTTGTTTGGGAATAAATGAGGTTGCTAATTTGTTATTCATAATTTTTTAGGTTAGATATTGACCTAAAGGTCCTCTAGTTTGCGCAAAGCCAAGCCAATGGCAACCGCAAATTCCGGACCCGTTTCCTTTAATACGTTACTTAAAAAGACTGGGGCTTCAACTTTATCAAACGGCGCCCCCATCACCACCGGCAAACCGATTACCTCGCGCGCCACATCGCCAACTCCTTTCATCATCGCGCCACCACCAATCAAGATAATTTTATCAACCGCGCGCTTGTGTTCCTTCTGATATTGTAACATTACCTTGCCAGCTTCAGCAAAAATGTATTCCACAGTCGGACTGACACTTTTTAGCAATTCGCCGTTATCAACGTCACCAAGCAAGCCAAATTTTCTTTTTATCTCTTCGGCTTTGGCAAATGGCACAGACAAAGACTTGGCAATGGCGATGGTAACGTCTTGGGAACCTTTGACAATCGTGTGGGACAGACGCACCAAGCCGTAATCCACAATCGCGATTTTAGAAGTGCCGGCGCCAATGTCCAAAATCACCGTCGCCGATAGGTCGTTGGGCATTACCGAACGAATAGAGCTAAAGGTTTCTATCTCAAAAACATCCGAGACCAAACCCAGTTTTTGAGCGATATCTTGATAAAGTCTGACGATGTCCTTTTGGATAGAAGCAATTAGAATTTCTACCTTATTGCCGTAACTTTTTTTGCGATTGCGAGAATCAGCAGACTCTAGAGCTGGTTCTCGTTCATCAAGCGAGCTTTTGGGCATCAACCGCCAATCAAGTATCACCTCCGAAATCGGCAAGGGAACATATTTGCGCGCTTCAATGGGCACCATTTCGGCCAATTTGGATTCTTCCATTTCCGGCATCTCTACACTGACCAAAAGGCTGTTGCGAAGCGGGATTGCCATCGCTCCGACCTTGGCCGTGACGTTGGCTTCGCGAAAGAGGTCACGCAAAAGCTCTAACATTTTTTCGGCCGGTAAACTTGTCGCCTGGCCAACTGAAAGCTCGGCATAGGGACCGCAGGTCAACTCGCCATAGGTCTCCAAAATGGCGCGGCCTTTTTCCTTGCGCAACTGGACGACTTTGACCGAAGAAGAACCAAAATCAATCGCCACCGCGCTCTTCTCCTTTGGGCCTGTGCTGTCTTTTACAATTTTTAAAACTTTATCAAAAATCCCCATAAAATTTTGAAATGAGATACAATAATTATAGCACGATTAAAAAACAAAACTCTCTCATGGACAAGACTTATCCACACAAACACCGCCTGACTCGGCCGAACTTCATTATTAAGAAATTGTTATCTTTCATTTTCCCGCCACGCTGCGTTCGTTGCGGTTTGTTGGGCGTCTTTTTGTGCGACGATTGTCGGCCCCAACTATCCAAAAGCGGCGAAACGGCCGAGAACGGAGTCATTGCCGCTTTTGACTACCATGATTCAGCTGTCCGCAAAACCATTCATCATCTCAAATATCATAATATCCGAGAACTGGCCGAGCCCTTGGCTGCCGAAATGTATGAGGTCTTTTTAACCGTGGCCGATGATGAGCTTATCTTTAACCGTGGTGCCGGCAAAATCTTTGTGATTCCCGTCCCTTTACACAAAAAACGCCGCCGTGAACGCGGTTTCAATCAAGCCGAGGAGCTGGCCAAATATTTTTGCGCGCCTGACCCCCAAAATTTCCAACTAAGAACCGACCTTGTTTTTAAAATCAAAAACACCAAACCGCAAGCCCAACAGAAAAAACGCGCCGAGCGATTACAAAATCTAAGAGGCGCCTTCACCGCCAGCACCAAGAAAAAAATTGCCGGCCGAACAGTGGTGATTATTGACGATGTCTCAACTACCGGCGCGACCATTGGTGAAATAAAAAAAC
>JAKJEI010000016.1 GCA_022705505.1 Patescibacteria group bacterium | reverse complement strand
AAGTTTTGACATAAACAGTCAGACTGTTGCAATTGCGGATTTTATTTTAAATCTTAATTACGTGAATAATCCTGATGACTATGACTCTAATGATTGTTTTGTCCCAGACCAATCCGGATTTGCCGGTAACTGCGTCTCTGTGATTACGGTCAATGGAGCTAATAGTGAGATTGCCAATGATAACCCCAGAAAAGTAGTCAGGACGGTTGTTTCTCCTCGTTAACCATAGAAAATTTATCATTTTCGGCTTATAATGGGCCTGATGAGCAAAAAAGAAGCCGTCGAACGGATAAATATCTTGCGCCGGACGATTAATCGTCACCGGTATCTTTATCATGTCCTGGATCAAGAGGAAATGAGTGAGGCGGCGCTTGATTCACTTAAACACGAATTGGCCGAACTGGAGGCTGAATATCCAGACTTAGTAACGCCCGATTCGCCAACCCAGCGCGTGGGTGGCGAGCCACTGGATAAATTTTCTAAAGTGGAGCATACGGTGCCGCAGTGGTCTTTTAACGATGCTTTTTCGCCGGAGGAAATGCGTGATTTTGACAAGCGGATTAAGAAAGTGCTTGGTTCGGGACGGGTGCCAACTTATGTCGCGGAGCTCAAGATTGATGGTTTTAAAATTGTGTTGACTTACGACAAAGGTTTGCTAAAAACGGCCGCGACCCGTGGTAATGGGCGAGTGGGTGAAGACGTCACCGCTAACGTCAGAACTGTAGAAGCGATTCCGCTCAAATTGGAAAAAGAGGTGAGCGTGGTAGTGGAGGGAGAGATTTGGTTAAGTAAAGACAATTTTGACAAAATAAACCAAGAACAAAAAGATAAAGGCGAGCCCTTGTACGCCAATCCGCGCAATGTCGCCGCCGGCACGATTCGCCAACTTGATCCAAGAGTTGTTGCCTCAAGGCGGTTGGACAATTTTGTTTATGACTTGGCGCAAGCGGATTTTGCTTTGCCGCCGACCCAACAGGCGGAGCTGGAACTTTTGGCGGAACTTGGTTTTAAGGTCAACAAACATCATACTCTTTGTCCGACCATAGAAGAAGTGATTGCTTTTTGGCAGAAGTGGCAAAACAAAAAAGACAAAGAACCGTATTGGCTTGACGGGATAGTGGTCAAGGTGAATGAGCGGGAGTATCAGACAGCGCTTGGCTATACCGGCAAGGCGCCGCGTTTTGCGATTGCTTTCAAATTTCCGGCTGAGCAAGCCACAACCGTGGTGGAGGATATTGTTTTGCAAGTTGGGCGACAGGGGACAATCACGCCGGTGGCGCGTTTGCGGCCAACTTTGTTGGCCGGCTCCACCGTCTCGCGCGCGACTTTGCACAACGAAGATGAGATTAAGCGTCTGGATGTGCGAATTGGCGACACAGTCATTTTGCAAAAAGCCGGCGATGTAATTCCGGACATTGTCAAAGTGTTGACCGAAATGCGCACCGGCCAAGAAAAGGTTTTTAAGTGGCCAACAGAATTGGAGGCCTGCGCGCCCATTGGGACCTCGGCCAAGGCGGGCGGAGGCCCAATTGAACGAATCCCCGGTCAGGCGGCTTGGCGGTGTGTCAACAAGAATTCTTTCGCGCAACTTAAACGTAAATTTTATCACTTTGTGTCCAAGACCGCCTTTGATATTGAAAAACTCGGCCCGCGCGTCATTGATGTGTTGTTGGAAAATAAATTGGTTGTTCGTTATGACGATATTTTCAAACTAAAAAAGGGTGATTTGCTGGTCCTGCCGCGCTTCGCGGAAAAGTCCGCGGATAATTTGATTAAGGCGATAGACGAAAAACGACAGGTCTCCCTCGCGCGTTTGTTGGTTGCCTTGTCTATCCCCGGTGTGGGCGAAGAAACTGCGGAAGACGTCGCTAAACATTTTGGCGTTTTGACGAAAATAGAAAAAGCCGGTTTGGCGGAATTGCAGGCGATAACCGGCGTGGGCGAGGTTGTTGGCCAAGCGATTTATGATTGGTTTCGCGAAAAAGAAAATCAAAATTTGGTAAAAGGTTTGTTGGCGGAAGTAAAAGTGTTGCCGGTTAAAAAAGAAGCCGGCGCCCAAAAATTGGCCGGCTTAAAATTTGTGTTGACCGGCACTTTGCCGACCTTGTCGCGGGATGAAGCCAAAATGCTCGTCAAGCAAAATGGCGGGGAGGTGGCCGGTTCGGTTTCGGCTAAAACCGACTATGTTTTGGCGGGGGAAGAGGCCGGCTCCAAGCTGGGTAAGGCGCAAGAGCTCGGAGTCAAGGTGATAGACGAAAAAGAATTCCGGAAAATGTTGGGCTAAACCGAAACTTAAAATAATCAAAAGCGGCCCGGGTTGTTTTTGTTTGATAAACTTGGAAATTGTCTTAGCTGGTGCTAGAATACAGTTTATGTTAACTAAAAACGATATAAATAATCTGACCAATTTGGCCAGAATCGACTTGACGGAAGAGGAAAAAGACAAGCTCCAAAAAGACCTGGAGTCTATTTTGGGCTATATTTCTGAATTACAAAAAGCGCCCAATGTAACCGAAGGTCACCGTTCGGAAAGTTATTATTTAAAGAATGTAACGCGGTCGGATGATAACCCCAATGAACCGGGTGGAAACACGGAAAAGATTCTGGAAGAAGCGCCCAAGCGACGAGACAATTTGTTTGTCGTCAAAAAGATTTTAGACAATTAGAAGCAAGCTCAAAAGAAAAAGGAATGAAGGGGTGTCTAGAATCAAAAATGAGAACGCAATTTTTACTTTTTAATCTTTAAGTTTTAATTTTTAAATTTATTATGCGGTTAAATAAAGAAGAGCTGGATAAACTGACAATCAAAACAGCGCACGAGGCGCTCGTCCGAGGTGATTTCTCGGCGGTTGATTTGACGGAAAGTTACTTGGCGCAAATTAAAGAAAAAAACGAGGAACTGAATGTTTATTTGGAGGTTTTTGCTGACGCGCGTGAGCAGGCGACAGAAGCCGACCGGCGGTTGCGCAAAAACGATGGAGTGACGCTTTTGACCGGTATCCCGTTGGCGATTAAGGATAATATTTTGATTGAGGGTCGTAAATGTTCCTCGGCCTCCAAAATGCTTGAAAATTATACCGCGGTTTACGACGCGACCGTGATCAAACGTTTAAAGGAGTGCGGCGCGGTCTTTTTGGGGAGAACCAATATGGATGAATTCGCGATGGGAGGTTCCACCGAGAGCTCGGCTTTTGGTCCAACTAAAAACCCTCACGACAAGACAAGGGTCGCCGGCGGTTCGTCTGGTGGCTCAGCGTCAGCCGTGGGTGGCGGTTTGGCTTTGGCGGCGCTTGGCTCGGACACCGGCGGTTCTATCCGCCAGCCCTCCAGTTTTTGCGGCGCGGTTGGTCTGAAACCGACCTATGGCGCCGTCAGCCGTTACGGCGTGATGGCGTTGGCCTCATCGCTTGACCAGGTTGGGCCGATTGCCAAGACAACCGAAGACGCGGAGATTCTCTTTGACGCTATCCGGGGAGCGGATAATCTTGATTCCAATGCCTACAATTTACCGGTCTATCCGGTCACGCCGGCCAAACTAAATATTGGCGTTCCCTATTCTTTTTTGAACGGCGGTGGTGTGGCCAAGGAGGTCTTGGATAACTTCAACCAGTTGGTGGAAAAATTAAAACAAGACGGACATGTCGTAGAAGAGGTAGAAATGCCAAATCTGCATTACTCGCTGGCTTGTTATTATGTTTTGATGCCAGCCGAGGCCTCTACCAACTTGGCGCGGTTTGATGGTGTGCGCTATGGGTTGCATTTGGACGGTCAAGACGTAACGGATGATTATAAAAAAACCCGGGCGGCTGGTTTTGGCCGAGAGGTTAGACGCCGGATTATGCTTGGCACTTTTGTTTTGTCGGCTGGTTATTATGACGCTTACTACAACAAAGCCAATCAGGCGCGTGAATTAATCAAACAGGATTATCTGAATGTCTTTAATCAATATGACGCGATTATCACGCCGACTGCCCCCTCGCTGGCTTTTCCGATTGGCAAAAATAGCAACGACCCCTTGCAAATGTATTTGGAAGACATCTTCACCGTGCCGGTGAATTTGGCCGGAGTGCCGGCGATGAGCATCCCCACCGGTTTTACCGCGCCCCTTGAGACAGCGCCCAAAGGCTTGCCGCTTGGCGTTCAAGTGGCGGCGCCGGAGCGTCGTGAAGATATCCTCTTTGCTTTTGGTCGGCTTGTTGAAAGACTTGGCTAAAGTGAAGTATAATAAGGAAGTATGTTATCGCCTTCCTTAATAAACGTTGTCGCGATTTTTGAGCGCTTGGCTTCTTATATTTATGGCATCATTGCCTACTTTAGGAGCGAAGATTTTTTTGAATTGGCAAATTTGATTTGGTGGGTTGGTTTGACTGCCTCTATCCTTTTTGTTGGGGGGATTGTTTATTTTTCACTCAAGGTGAGCGCTATTCGCAAAGAACGCGATGAAAAAGTTTTTGGCGGCAAGGTAGGGAAATTAGAGGATATTAAAGAGCCTGCCCGAAATGAACGTTGGGAAAAAATCAAAAAGAAACTGGATTCTGATAACCCGTCTGATTGGAATTTGGCGATTATTGACGCTGATAAAATTTTGGATGAGATGCTGGTGGCTATGGGCCATCTGGGCGAAAATTTGGGGGAACGATTAAAGTCGGTTGAACCAAGCGATTTTTTGACCTTGAATGAAGCTTGGGAAGCGCATAAAGTTCGTAATCAAATCGCCCACGAAGATAATTTTGTTTTGACCCAGCGCGAAGCAAAAGCCGCAATTGCCAAGTTTGAAAAAGTTTTTCAAGAATTCAATTATATTTAAACAACGGGCGGTTGTGCCAATTTTCAGAAAAACTTTGACAGTTTTTCATAAAACGGTTACAATAAAAAGAATAGCGGAGTAGAGTAATGGTTCACTCACGAGGCTCATAACCTCGGGAAGCCGGTTCGATTCCGGCCTCCGCGACAAGAAAAAGAAAGGCCCCAATCGGGGTTTTTCTGTTTTGGAAATATTGAAAAAGTCCCCAAATTAAGCTAAGATATGGGTTAGTTTGTAAGTTGAGAAGTTTGTAAGTTGGTAAGAAAGAGAAAAATGGGGGAGTTGGTTTGGAAGCTTGTTATAATTATATTAGGCTGATGTAGCTCAGTTGGTTAGAGCGGGCGTTTCATAAGCGCCAGGTCGCAGGTTCAAGTCCTGCCATCAGCACAGGTTATTGTAAAAAGTAGCCATTTGTGTAAAATATATTTGTTTGCGGTCGTAGCTCAACTGGTTAGAGCACTCGCCTGTCACGCGAGAGGTTGAGGGTTCAAGTCCCTTCGACCGCGCATTGAAAAATAACCCGACTTTTTGTCGGGTTATTTTGTTGCAATCGCGCTTTAAACCCATGAGGTTTTTGGGCAGAGATATAATTTAACCGCATTAACACCTCAATCAAAACTACCCGCTGTTTTGTTGCGTAGCATGTTACGTAACACTTTAGAGTGAAGAATGGTCTAAAATATCTTTTCTGCTACCTCCCAAATGGAAATTGCCGCGAAAACACTATAAAAAATAAACGCGCTGAAAAGAAAAAGATTGCTAATAATCCCGGGCCGCAAGGGCTTGGCTAGACGGCGGTTGTTGTGGTAAAGCAAAATCGGCGTGTAGAGGGCCATGGTAAAACCGCCCAAGACGGAGCTTAACAAAAGAAAAACCAAAGGTTGCGAAAACGGCAAGAGAACCGCTTGCAAGAATACCACTAATAAAATAAGACCATAATAAAGATGATGCAAACTCCAGCGGCGGCTAAAAGCGAAGATTTTTGTTAATGGTCCAACTTGGGCGTTAGTATGGATAATGTCGGAAATTACCCGACTCAAAGCGTCTATAATGGTCCACATGACCGAAAAGAGCATCAGATAAGCCATAAGTAGATATAATTTGCCGCCCCAGAAGCCAAGTTGGGATTCAAAAATTTCTGCCAGAATGACTGCCAAATCCGTGCCGGTCGGGGTGATGCCCAAAGGTTTGAGTACAACAAAAGCGTTTAGACTCATTAAGGTTATTGTTAAAAGACCGATGAACCAAAAAATCATTCCTTGGTCAAAACGCAGATGGCTCAGCCAGCCGCGCCAGTTTTTTAGATTTGGTTCGGTCAGGGGAAAAGTGTGACCGATCGCGCCGACAGCTTCAGGTTTGCCGTTAATCGGGTTTCTGATTTTGCCGCTAAAGGCGGCCATGCCGGCGCCTTTGTCCCGATACCAAAGCGAAACACAAAGGTTTAACATGCCGCCGGCGCCGGCAAAAACAATGGCGCCAAGCAAAACATTTACATCTATCCCGCTTGGCCAATAACCGAAACTGAAAAGTCCTTTTAAGGCGGCGACCAAGTCTGGCCAAGAGAGGTTTAAATAGCTGATATAAAAGAGAATTATAACAAAAATCGGGACAATTATTTTTAAACTTTTTTCTAGGACCTTATAAGCTTCACGTCCGGCAAAAACAATAATTAAGACTAGCGCTAGCGAAGCCCAAGCCCACCAGAGATAATGGCCAAAACCAAACAGGGCCGCGAGGATTGTGCCAAGGGTGCTGGCCCAACCGGGCCAGATGTAGAGGAGAATGACTGAGCCCAGCCAAAACAAAGGTGACCAGCGAATTAAGCGGCCAGAGGAGGTAAAAAAACTTTCACCGGTCGCCATGGTGGCGCGGGCGATTTCTTGGTTGATAAAATATTGCAGGGTGATACCCACCAACGCGAACCATAAAATAGCCAGACCATATTGGATGACTAAGTTTGGCCACATCACCAGTTCACCGGTGCCCATGGCCATGCCGGTAACGATAATACCAACACCAACGGCTTTCCACCATTTGGGCGGCGCGGGGAGGTCTTTTGGGGTTAGGGCGGGATAATTATTCATTATCTTAATTATAACAAATAATTGAAAAAATCGGGCAAATATATTAATATAAGACAACCACTTTTTAGTTTAGAAGTTCGTTAAAGTTAAATAAGCCGTTGTAGCTTCCACTCCCGCTTTGGCTTAAGCTTCGGCGGACAGGCAGTTTCCAACTTCGCTAGATTGTGGTAATGGAAGTTGGGGAAAAACTCAAATTTGTTCCTTACTTAAAGTTAAATAAGCCGTTGTAGCTCAGTTGGTAGAGCACGTCATTGGTAATGACGAGGTCGTCGGTTCAATCCCGACCAACGGCTCCGGAAAATGGCAACTAGCGGAGTTTAGTCTTGGAGACCCTAATAAGGGGATTTTTAGGTTTGAGGCTCTAGCGCCCAAGGATTGGGCTGGGGGCAAGAATTTGAGACAAAATTGGTTATTTCCAGTTATCCACAAGATTATCTTGTCCTTCTTTCTTTTTTGTGCTGGAAAGTTGTATAATTAAAGATGAATTTTGTCTTGGCGCAAATGATTTGGCCGGTAAAAAACAATTTTGAACTTTATTCTACGAAAATTAAAAATTAGAAAAATTTTTCAGAAAGCCTTAGTTTTTTTGTCTGTTTTTTTGTTTTGCTCGCTTCTTGTTTCGGCGGCGCCGATTTATTCGCCGGGTGAAACGCTTGACCCGGACTGCGGGCCGGACGACCCTGACTGCACGGTGGCGCCGCCAGCTTTGTCGGGGGTAAACACCAATATCACCGAGCTCTCTGCTCTGACGGATGCTACAACGACGAATTTGGTTGTTTCAAGTATCCTTCGCTTGCCCTTTCTTGAAGGTACAATTTTGGGAGTGGACCAGAATGGTAAGGTGATTGCTACCACGACCCTTATTGCTGACCCGTCTTGGGGCGCGATTGGCGGCGCGCTTTCCGCGCAGACTGATTTGCAGAATGCTTTAGACGCCAAATCTGGATTATCTACTAATAATACTTTCTCCTTACATAACATTTTCACTTCCTTGTTTGTCACTAACGCTTCAACAACCAACGCCACGACGAGTGCCCTCGGCCTTACCAGTTTGGCGACCCCCGCTGGAACTTTTTTGGCAGTGAATCCTGACGGTACGGTTGTGGCGACTTCCACACCTTCCGTTTTGTGGACAGCCGAAACAGGCGGGATTTTTTATGACGGGGGCAAAGTGCGGATTGGAGTTTCCACCAGTCCCGCAACTCTAACTGTTTCAGGCGGTATTTCCTCACCAATGGGTGATGATTTGAACAATGAAGCGTTTGGGGCGGGCGCTTATATAGCCAATGCCGCCTATAATGGGAATACCGTAATCGGGGCGGGGGCATCTGTCACGGAAGGGTTCTCCGCGGGTGGTAGCACGGTGATCGGGGCTTGGGCGACTTCTACCCACGCCGCTAATACTGTTATCGGCGCTAACTCCAAATCCGGTTCGGGTTATTCGGTGGTTATTGGTAATGGTTTGGTTGCTAACAGCCAGTATAGCGTCTTGGTTGGTTCATCGGCCGGTGTTTCTAATAATGGTTCAGTCGCCATTGGCTATTCGGCTTATGCTGACGAAGCACATGGCATTGCGATTGGGCGAGGAGTAAATA
>JAKJEI010000015.1 GCA_022705505.1 Patescibacteria group bacterium | reverse complement strand
TCAGGTGCGATTGACCACTCCGCCACCTACGCAATTAGGTCTCTTTTGAGGCCTAATTATCATAATATATAACACCAAATATCGCAAACCTACTTTTTGCTAGCTGAAGTTTTGGAATCGCCCCTAACGTTACTAGCGCGCCGGCGAAAAACCTTTTTTAATTCCACTGCTGGCTCGCCCTCTTTCATCTCCACTGTTACTGTTCCCCCATTGTCCACCGAACGAGCAATGATAAACTTGGCTACCGGATTCAAGATTTTGCTCTGAATCAAGCGCTTAAGCGGCCTGGCGCCATACTCTGGGTTAAAACCTTCTTTGGCCAAATAAAACATTGCCTCTTCTGAGACATCCAAGAAAACGCCTTTTTTCATCAAACGTTCTTTGACCAAACCCAACTGGATGTCCACAATCTGTTTTAGCACTTCTTCAGACAACGGATTAAAGATGATTATTTCATCTAAGCGATTCAAGAATTCGGGTCTGAAGTGGTCTTTTAGATTATCCATCATTTTTTCTTTGACATCTTCAAAACCGGCCTCCGCCTTATCGCGCCCTGAAAAACCAATTTTATTAAAGTTCTTAATATACTGACTGCCAATATTGGAAGTCATAATAATGATGGTATTTTTGAAGTTTACTACTCGCCCCTTGGAATCGGTCAGGCGACCGTTATCAAGCACCTGAAGTAAAATATTAAAAACTTCCGGGTGCGCTTTTTCCACTTCATCAAAAAGCAAGATGGAATAGGGGCGGTGACGAACAAGCTCAGTCAAATTGCCGCCTTCTTCGTGTCCAACATAACCCGGCGGCGAACCAATCAGTTTGGAAACAGAATACTTCTCCATATATTCGGACATGTCTACCCGAATCAAAGCCTTTTCGTCGTTAAACAAAAACTCAGCCAAACCGCGAGCCAGCTCCGTTTTGCCAACACCTGACGGACCCAAGAAGATGAACGAGCCAATCGGCCGGTCGGGGTCTGAAATACCAGCGCGCGACCGACGAACTGATTCAGACACTTTTTCGACGGCCTCATCTTGACCCTTAACTCGCTTTCTAAGCTCCTCCTCCATTCGATTCAGTTTTTCGCTTTCTTCTTCTAACATCTTGGTGACCGGAATACCAGTCCAGCGTGACACTACTTTGGCCACTTCTTCTTCGGCCACTTCTTCTTTCAACACTTTGCGTGTCGCCTGCAATTTTTTCAGTTTGTTCTCGCGCATTTTCAGATTCTTTTGCAGTTCCGGTACTCGACCATAAAGAATTTCCGCCGCTTTACCCAAGTCGGCCCGCAGTTCGGCCTGACTGGCTTCAAACTTCAATTTTTCTAATTCTTCTTTGATATCGCGAATTTCATTTATCAATTGTTTTTCGTTTTTCCATCGCAATTCCAGCTCACTTACTTTTTCTTTCAATTCGGCAATTTCCGTGTCAATTTCTTTGATTCGAGTTTTGGCGTTTTTGTTCTTGTCATTCAACGATACTTCTTTTTTCAAGGCTTCTTTTTCCACCTCCAAGCGCATAATTTTCCGCTCATTGTCTTCCAAAACCGCCGGTTTATTTTCCAACTGCAAACGCAAAGCAGACGCCGCTTCGTCAATCAGGTCAATAGCCTTATCTGGCAAAAAACGGTCAGTAATATAGCGCGCCGACAAGTTGACCGCCGAGATGATGGAATCATCAGTAATATGAACACCATGGTGAAGTTCATATTTGTCTTTTAGGCCACGCAAAATAGTAATTGCGTCTTCAACTGTTGGTTCCTCAACCAATACCGGCTGGAAACGTCTAGTCAAAGCCTGGTCGCGTTCAATATACTTTTGGTATTCTTTGATTGTCGTCGCGCCAATTGTCCGCAAATCGCCACGCGCCAAGGCCGGCTTTAACATATTTGAAGCATCAATCGCGCCTTCGGCCGCGCCGGCGCCAACAATCGTATGAATTTCGTCTATGAATAAAATAATTTTATTTTCCGATTTTTCCACTTCTTTGATGATACTCTTTAAACGTTCTTCAAACTCGCCTCGGTATTTAGTTCCGGCCAAAAGCAGACCCAAATCCAGTGAGACAATTTCTTTGCCGCGCAAAGATTCCGGCGCGTCCCCTTTAGCAATGCGAATCGCCAAACCTTCCACAATCGCGGTTTTTCCGGTTCCCGCTTCACCAACCAAAACCGGATTGTTCTTGGTGCGACGGGACAAAATTTCCATAATGCGACGAATCTCTCCGTCACGACCAATAACCGGATCTAACTTATCCGCGCGCGCCATTTCAGTCAGGTTTCTGGTGAATTTTTCAATGGCTTTGAATTTTTTGGTTTCAGTTAAGTTTGGCATTTTCCCGGATTTTAATTCTTCTAAAATCCGAAATACATTATCGCGCGTAATCTTGAAGCGATTAAGAATTTCTTTAGCTTGACTCGGAATATCCAAAATTGCCAACAAAAGATGTTCGGTGGAAACAAATTCATCACGCAGGCTACCAGCTTGCTTGATGGACTCTTCAAACACTCGCACCAATTCCGGTGTTAGATAGATTTGGTAATTCGGACTGACAACACTGCCCATGCCCGGGCCCTCAATACTATCCAAGATATAATCAGTCAAAGCGATTGAGTCCACTTCCAACTTTTCGATGATAGAAACAACCAAACTTTCATCCTGCAAAACTAAAGCCGCCAACATATGTATTGGATTGACTTGATTTTGACCGCGTTCAATCGCCAGTTCGTGTGATTTGCGGATGGCCTCACGGGCCTTTGAAGTAAAGTTTTGGAATGGAGGCATAAAGTTTAAAAATTAATAGTCAATAAATTTATACAAGTAATTTACTAAACCCGAGAACCATTGGCCTAGCCAAACAAAGAGACAAAATTTCTCTCCGGAACTTCAACGGCTAAAATTAATTTATAATTTAATATCCGCTTCAGACATTCAGGCTCATCAGCTTTCAGACTTCTCAAACACTCTTTTATCTTAACACGGTTATTTTATTTGGTCAATAAGATTTTTTAGGCTATCCGCCGCCAAGGCATAACCGCGAGCAATGCCAATGCCGACAATTTTCCCTTGTTTGTCAATTATCGGGCCGCCGACATTATCGGAATTTACGGCATTGGTCCTAATCAAACCGGCCGTGCTGGTTCCCGTCTGGTTCGTGCTAGTTGCTGCCGCGCTGACAAAATCAATCACGATACCTGTCGCAATCTCGGCCGAACCGTCACTGGCGACGCTTAAACCCACCACCGTTTGGCCAACCGTGGGGCCTTCTTCCGCCAACTGTCCGGTTTGAACAATCTCCGTACCGGAAGCATTAATGCGGAAAAAAGCGACCCCATGATTATCGTCTCGGCTTATTAAATCTGCCTGAAGATTCGCCTTACCAAAAGAAACAGACAATTCCTTTATATCCGGTGGCAAAATTTTGGCGCCCGTCACGACTAAATCGTTTGACAAGACAAAACCTGCTCCCAGTTTTTTGTTACTGTCTTTATCCTTCTGCGACACTCCCACGACGCTGGGCGAAACTTTGTTTACCGCCTGGGCAATCAATTCGCCTTCATTGGGCAAAGGGGCCTCACGGATAATTTTCACAATCGTCGTCGTTGCGCCAGGAACAATTTTTTCAATTGTTTTTTCAACCACTTGCGTTACCGCGCCGGAAAACCCGCCACTTGGAGACTTATCAAGCAAAGTAACCGTCACAATCGCCGTTGTAACCGAAGTTACAAACATCACTAACAAAATTAAAAGAAAAAACTGACTTTTATTCAAATCATTTATATTCATAAGAAAATTATAGCATAAAAAAGAAAGGGAGGAAAAGTTCAGCTAAATAAAATCACCCCTTGTATTTTTTTAAAATTTCTTTCACTTTTTCGACAAACTTTTTAGCCTCAGCCAGTTTTGTCTCGCGAGGCAAACTTACTCGAACAGCGCCCAAGGCCCGCGCTTCGCCATAACCGAGGGCTGCCACGACATGCGAGCCGTCATCAGCACCAAATGAGCAAGCGCTACCCGACGAAACTGCAAAGCCGCGAGCGTCCAATTCCAAAACTAGTTGTTCGCCCTCCAAACCCTCAACCGAAAAGTTTAAGTTGTTGGGCAATCTTTCATTCTTGCCAAAACCGCCATTCAATTTTAGACCGGCAATCTTCGTCAGTTGGGTGGCCAAATAATCCCGAATCGCCGTCAATTTTTCTGTCTCTGCTTCTTTTTCGGCTTCACAAATTTCTAGCGCCTTGGCCAAACCAACAATCGCCGGCAAATTATGCGTCCCAGAGCGGCGACCTTCTTCTTGACCACCCCCAAGCAAAAACGGGAGAAGTCGAACCCCTCGCTTCACATAAAGAAAACCAACCCCTTTCGGACCATAAATTTTAGAGCCATTAACCGTCATTAGGTCCACTCCCAACTGCAAAACATTCAAATTTAAAAAACGCGGCGCCTGACAAGCGTCAATATGCAAATACGGCAAATTGGTTTTGTGTTCTTTCCGCCAACGCCTGACAACCTTAGCAATTTCTTTTATCGGCTGGATCGTTCCAATTTCATTGTTGGCGTAAATTATAGAAACCAAAAAAGTTTCCGTCGTGAGTGTTTTTTCCACTTCTTTGAGATTAACCAACCCATCAGCGGAAACCGGCAAATAAGAAATCTGGTGGCCAAGGTCCGCCAAATATCGGCAAGGCTCAAGAACCGCTTTGTGTTCGACGGTGGTCGTAATAAGATGACCGACTTGACTACGCGCGCGCGCCACGCCCAAAATAGCCAGGTTGTCGCCTTCCGTTCCGCCTCCCGTAAAAACAATCTCATCCGGTTCGGCGGCAATCAATCTGGCAACGGTTTGGCGCGCAGCCGCCAGCTTTTCCTGCGCTAACACTCCCTCTCGATGAATGCTGGCGGGGTTGCCAAAGTCTTTGGCAGTTTTGACCATCGCCCTTTCGACTATCGGCGCCAAAGGCGTCGCGGCTGCCGTATCCCAATAATGCCTAGTTTTTCCACTTTTAAACGGTAGTTCCATAGTTGGCATTTTATCATAATTTGTTTAAAATTAAGATATGGATATAAATACTTTGCTTGTCGTCACTTTGGGCCTAATCGCCATCGTGATTTTTGTTTTGGTTAGAATGGTTATTTTGGAAAAAAGACTGAAGAGTTTGCTTTCCGGCAAAAATGCCCGCGATCTGGAAGACACCATTGCCGGCAATGTGGTCACCATCCAAAAAATGGACAAGCGAATCTTGCTCATTGCTCAAGAGATAGACAACATCAACAAACGCCTAGCCAAAGCAATTCAAAAAGTTCACACCGTTCGCTTTAATCCCTTCAAGGACCAAGGCGGCAACCAAAGCTTTGCCACTAGCTTCCTTAACGAGCAAGGTGATGGGGTGGTCATTTCCAGCCTTTACTCGCGCGACAAAGTCAGTATCTACGCCAAACCGATTTCCGACGGCAAATCCGAGTATGAGCTAACCCAAGAAGAACGCGCGGCGATTGAACGCGCCGAGCAACAAACTTCGAGCTAAATTCCGAGACAAATCGGACGTTCACAAGGCTTCCGATTTTTAATCGCCCCAGTCATTCAGGCTTGTCTTCGGCCTATTTTATTGGTTTAATACAAAATATGGCCGAAACTGACAAAAACAAACAAATAGCTCGCCCGCCGGTTATTGCCGTTATGGGCCATATTGACCACGGTAAATCCAAGTTACTTGATTACATCCGACAAACCAATGTCGTAGAAAGAGAGTCGGGCGGTATTACCCAACACGTGAGCGCTTATGAGGTTGTTCATAAAGATCAAAAAATAACTTTTTTGGACACCCCCGGTCATGCCGCTTTTGAGGCAATGCGTGTTCGGGGTGCGCAAATTTGCGATATTGCCGTCTTGATTGTCTCAGCCGAAGAAGGCGTCAAGACACAAACCCTGGAAGCGCTCAAATCAATCAAAGAACACAACAAGCCTTTCGTGGTGGCTATCAGCAAAATAGACAAACCTGAAGCTAACCCGGACCGAACCAAACAAAGCTTAGCCGAAAATGACGTTTTTGTGGAAGGTTACGGCGGCGCCATTCCCTGCGCCCTTGTCTCCTCAACCGAGGGCACCGGCGTGGACGAACTTTTAGACCTTCTGCTTTTAGTCGCCGAAATGGAAGAGTTGAAAGGCAATCCAGAAAAACCAGCCAAGGGTTTTATTTTGGAAACTAATCTGGACCCGCGCGCCGGTGTGACCGCCACTCTAATTATCAAAGACGGCACCCTAAGCGACAAGGATTTTGTCTTGGCCGGCAACGCTCTCGGCAAAATTAAAAAAATGGAAAACTTTTTGGGCAAGCCGGTCAAGGAACTAATGTTCTCCTCCCCAGTCAAAGTTTTTGGCTTTTCTGAACTGCCACCGGTCGGTTGCGAATTTAGAGCTTTTGCCGCCAAAGACGAGGCTGACAAATGGTTGGCTGAAAATCCATTTACGATTGCCCCCTGTGGCAAAATTTTCAACCCCCACGTCGCTGAAAACGCCATCCGAATTCCGCTTGTTATCAAGGCTGATGTTGCCGGCACGTTGGAAGCGGTAGAAAAAGAACTTGCCAAAATCAATTTGGAGCGCGTCTTTTTAGAAGTTGTGGCCAAGAACGTTGGGCCAGTTTCTGAAAACGATGTTAAGTTGGTCAGCGCTTTTCCCGAAGCGGTCATTCTTGGGTTCAAAGTCAAATCCGAAAAAAGCGCCATCACCTTGGCCGAAAAATCAGGCGTCACCATAAAAACTTCTGATATTATTTATAAGTTATCAGAATGGTTGGAAGAGCTAGCGCTTGGGCGAACCCCCAAAGTAACCACGGAAGAAACAATCGGTCGGGCCAAGATTCTAAAAACTTTCGCCGCCACCAAAGACAAACAAATTATTGGCGGCGTCGTTAGCGCCGGCAAAATTGTTAAAGGCCTAAAGGTAAAAATCCATCGTCACGACAACGAAATCGGTCAAGGAAAAATTCTTGATTTGCAAATTCAAAAAATTAAAGTAAACGAAGTTGAAGAAAACACCCAATTCGGCGCCGAGGTTGAAGCTAAAATAGAAATCGCCGGGGGCGACGTCATTTACGCTTTTGAGACAGTAACAAAATAAAAAACGCGAAACTCCCATGTCTTTTCACAAAGAAAAAGAAGAATCACTTTTGCAAAGCTTAATTGCCGAATACCTAAATCGCGAAGCTGGCACCAAATCATTGATTACCGTCACTCACTGCGTCATAACGCCAGACTCTAAAAAAGTGACCGCCTATATTTCAGTTATTCCGGAAAATTTGGAAGAAGAAGCGCTGAACTTTGCCAAACGTCGTCGGCCGGAAATTCGTCAACACATCAAAGAACATTCCCGCCTGCGCCACTTGCCTCATGTGGAAGTGGTAATAGACGAAGGCGAGAAAAACCGTCAAAACATTGAGAGGCTGTTGCGAGAAGGCTAAGAAAGACGGTGTTTTTTGACAATAGAAAAAAGAAACAAAAAGTGCTAAAATTAACGCGGCGATTTTTCCATTTATTCCGACTATTTACATTTTAATCTTTTCTTTTCATATTAAGAATGGCCTGGTCGCCAAGTGGTAAGGCAAGGGTCTGCAAAACCCTTATACGGCGGTTCGATTCCGCCCCAGGCCTCAAACAAACTTTTTTAGTTTGTGTCGGCTCTTTTCCATTTTTATTTCTCTTTGTCATCTTTCAAGCCCGGGTGGTGGAATTGGTATACACGCACGACTTAAAATCGTGTGGAGAAATCCGTGCGGGTTCGATTCCCGCCCCGGGCACAAAACGTTAGTCTCGAACTTGGAAGAATCCGGTTATTTTTGGCTTTTTTCATTTAAATAACTGTCAAAAACTATCTTGTAAACACCAGGTGCGATCGCACCTGGTGTTTACAAGATAGTTTTTGTTATATAATAAACCCAAATGAGTTTAACCGATGAAATTTTATTTTTTCTTTCTAATAACCCGGGTAATTATCGGCGCTTAAGGTCCCGCCTTGCGGGCCATTACGAAGGAACCTTTGGAAAAACAAGGTTTGAGAAAAAAGTCCATATTAATGAACAATCACTCCGAACGCTTCTTTCTAGACTGAAAAAAAGAGGTTATGTTAAGAATAATAAGGGTCTTTGGTTTATCACAACCAAGGGTATTAAAAAGTTTAAAGCTAGAAGTAGTTTTTTAGACTATCGTCGTTATTCAAAACCAAAACAGTCAAATCTAGCGGAAAAAATAATCATTTCATTTGATATTCCAGAATGTCTAAAAACTAGACGCACGTGGTTACGTAAAGCCTTGCTTAGCCTTGGGTTTATAATGTTGCAACGCAGCGTTTGGTTGGGGCCAAGTCCGCTACCTGAAGAATTTATAAAAGATTTAAAAGTTAAAGGAATATCTGATTATTTAAAATTTTTTGCAGTCAAGGAATCAGATATTGTATAAAAATTAAAAAATTCAACCTTGTAAACACCAGGTGCGATCGCACCTGGTGTTTACAAGGTTGAATACAAGCTACCAATTACTTTAGGGGGTTTTAAAAGGTGCTGGGGAGAGGACTTGAACCTCCATGGATTTTACTCCACTAGCTCCTAAGGCTAGCGCGTCTGCCAATTTCGC
>JAKJEI010000014.1 GCA_022705505.1 Patescibacteria group bacterium | reverse complement strand
ATGCCCGTTGGTGGGACTACTCTGAGCGGAAGTTCAATATTAACGGGCGTATCTGTCTTATAGGAGTGCTTGCGTTCGGAAGCTTTTCTGTTATTTTACTTAAACTATTGCACCCTTTAGTTGTGAAATATACCGATCTGATACCCGATAAATTGATAGCTGTGTCAGTTATTGTAATCATCGCAATCATGCTGGCCGACATTGTATTCACAACCACAGAATTTGCAAAGTTTAATGATGTTTTACATGAGTTTTCAGAAATAATTGATGACTCGGTTGACTCTTTGAAATGCTTATATGAGAGAACAAGCACATCTTACAAAGGAACGATATACAGAATAAATTCACAAATACGGCGTATGCTCTTTTCTTTTCCTCTGCTGCGTTCTACCCGATATAACGATGCTGTAAAAAGGCTTCGCATACTTATGAAAAAAGAAAGAGATGAAAAAGGAAAGGACGCCTTTTATATTGAGCAGAGTACAAGACATCTGTGATACCTCACTGCCGATGCTGAACTTGACCGAGCCGTCGATAAACGAATTTGTGATGTCGGTCGGCAGCATATACATGACAAACCGATGGTCGCCCTCGGCGCTCCAGAATCCGTATGCGCCGTAATGCGCCACTTTGGTTTTTCCTTGATTATAGTTGAGCTAATAATAAAATAAAATCACACCACATATTTCAGAGCGGAGAGGCCTCTCCTCTCTGTCTCCTTCTCTTTTTGAAGAATTTTAGTATAATTTAAGTAAAACTAACCAGATTGTTGTAATTGTTGTGAAATATCAAAAAGGAAATGCATTAATAATCTTGCCAATAACTCTGATTGTTATTGCTTTGAGCTCTATATCTATTACTTTTGTTTTAAGCAGTAAGGCTAACAAGCAAAACTATGTAACAAATAGGATTGCTGATGAACCTAACACTGTCGTCACGGCAAGCGTTGAGGAAGTTCAAGAGACCGATATATCTATTGCCTCGAGTTCGCAAAAAATGCTTTCAGAAAATGATAATAGTAATGTTGTTGATATGATAAACAAAACTCAGAAATCTTTTGTTAATAATAACTTATATCATCCTGCGGACACTAATTATGATTATAAAATTAGCCAGGAAGAATTTGATATTTCCTATAAAAAGGGAGGAATGACTGAAGACCAAATCTCTCAAATGATAGAATTCTTTAGTATTTCAAATGGTTATAAAATTCAAAGAGAGCTTGACGGAGTAAATTTCCCGACAAACGTAAATTTTCGTAACTGTGACTACAGCGGATTTTTTGACGAAAAAGGGGGGATTTTTCGTTGTCAGAACGGAGGAGGCATCGAAGTAAAAATCGATAACTCAAAGGCCATGGGTAATTTTAAAATTGGTCTCGAGATAACCGTTCCCGAAGAAAAGGAGATAAATGAAAGACAGGACTCATCTATACCATATTTAGGAGCAATAAAAATTGATCTCAAAGAAATAGGCCAAAGCCCTCAAGACTACTCCGGGCCCGCACCTGTTTTTACTGTTAATGTACCGTTAAAATCAAAACTTCCACCAGGGACAAGATTGGAAGCGCGTTTGAAAGGTGATTATATTGGATTGGGGATACAAGAATGGAGATTACAAGGCGAAGGGCTCGCGGCCGTGGTGAGCGATGATGGACTGACTGCTTCCTTTGAATCGAAAGAACTCCCCGGTTTATTTATTGTCAGTCGCTTTGTGCTGCCAATAATAAACTATGATGAAATTTTAAACCAGAATTAGATGGCATAAATTCTTTACCCTTTTAAGGGAGTTGGAGTTTTATACGAAAGAGAAAATTTTGTTTAGGGTGTGGATCAGATAGACAAATCTATAGTTTTGCGATGCATTTCTGAATAGAAAGGAGGTGATTTTATGCCTAAGGAATGGTCGAAGATTGGTGACGGCAGCCAGAATCGGTGCACTACGCACAATTCCGATGGTTCGACTCGCACCGTTGACGAACGTGCTGATGGCGGGATCACGGTGACCGACACTGACAACCGAGGTCGCTCGGTGAGTGGTGAAGGCGCTCGGGGTCTTTGCGGATTGTCAGACGCGGTCCGGTTGAACAAAACACCGGGAGAACTCTGAGCAATCGCCACCTTGCCAAAAACCGCTCGCAAGTGCGAGCGGTTTTCCTTTATTTTTATACAAAATTTTTTCTAATTGTTTTTCAAATCGGGGAATTTTGGTATGATTTAAGAATGGAAGAAGAAATTCAAAAACTAAAACAAGAGTTAGATACTATCAAAGAAAGAAATAACAGGGTTGAAGGTGACAAAGCTTGGGAAACTAGTTATTTCAGAGTTATTTTAATCAGCTTGATAACTTATGTTTTGGCTTCAATTACTTTTTATTTAATCGGCAACCCTAATTATTTTTTAAATGCCCTTATCCCAACTTTAGGTTATTTTCTCTCAACCCAATCATTGCCGTTTATCAAAAAGTGGTGGATAAATAAAAGCAGCCGTAAATAAATAAAGCTCCTAATAAACCGCCCTGGAGGGACTCCTCTTGGTTTTGTTCAGCATTTATTTCCACCCGCTTTACATTCCTCACCGGATATGAAAAAATACAAATTATACTGCTCGGACAAATAAATTTCATTTTTAAAACCACTTATGAAAATTTTAGTTACCGGCGGCGCCGGTTTTGTCGGCTCCCATCTCTGCCAAAAATTATTGGCGCAGGGGAATGAAGTGATCTGCTTGGATAATTTTCAAACTTCCAGCAAAGAAAATATCCAAAATCTACTTACCAACCCGAAGTTTACCTTTATTCTTCATGATGTTACTGTTCCTCTGGAAATTAAAGTTGACCAAATTTACAATTTAGCTTGCCCGGCCTCGCCGATTCACTATCAATTGGATCCGGTCAAAACTGTCAAAACCTCGGTTTTGGGAGCCATCAACATGCTGGAATTAGCCAAAAACAATCAGGCTCAAATTCTGCAGGCTTCCACGTCAGAAGTTTACGGCGACCCCCATATCCACCCCCAAACCGAGACTTATTGGGGCAATGTCAACTGCCTTGGCTTGCGGGCCTGTTACGACGAGGGCAAGCGTTGCGCCGAGACTTTATTTTTTGATTATCATCGCCAGTTTAAAGTCGCTATCCGGGTCATCAGGATTTTTAATACCTATGGTCCCCAAATGGCGGAAAATGACGGTCGGGTAGTATCTAATTTTATCATTCAGGCCCTTAAAAACGAACCCCTGACTATTTTTGGCCAGGGCAATCAAACGAGGTCTTTCCAATACATTGATGACCTAATTGCCGGAATGACTAAAATGATGGATAACGACCAAGATTTTATCGGTCCGGTCAATCTTGGCAATCCAACCGAATTTACCATTAAAGAATTAGCGGAATTAGTCCTTAAATTAATTCCCCAAAGCGCTAGCCAGATTGTCTATCAGCCCTTACCCGAAGACGACCCTCGGCAACGGCGGCCAGACATTGCTTTGGCCCAAAAAAAATTAAATTGGGTGCCGCAAATTAAGTTGGAAGACGGGCTCAAGGCGACCATTGAATATTTTAAGGAGAAATTAAAAAAACATTAATTCTTAAAGCGACTTGGTTCATTTTTGATTGTCGGTCAAAAGTCACAGAGGGCAGAGGAGCCTCTCTTGGTTCTTTCTTTGTTTTTGATAAAATTAAGCCAGGAAATCGTCAAGCAAGCTTTTGCCAAAACATTAAACAAAATAATTCATTTCTTAATTTATGGGGGCAATGTCATTTGAGTCAACAAACAACGAAATAAGTCCGGAGGTGTTGGGCAACAAATTTAATTCTGAAGATTTTAGCGATTTTGTCGCTGACCTGCGTCAAAGAATAAAAGCCAATCCGTCAATTCGGTTTACCATTGTCGCCGATTGGGTAAGCGCGGAAAAAGCCCGGTCTGCCAAAGCGCTCCTGGACCAATATGCCTCCAGATTGAACATTGATTCAATTACTATTCGGGCCACGCGCCAGCAGTATAACGAAGAGATAAATGTCTTTGAGTCCGGAGTAAAATGGCAAGAACTTTAAAAGAAAAATAAAATGATTCATTAATGAGAAGGAGGACATCGTTCAATAAAAACCTGAGCCTATCAATTTTGTCGTGAAATGTCGGAGGATAAAAACTCTAGATGGAAAAATCGTTCTTTGCCATGCAATCATAGTTGATAAATTGTTAAAAATTTTGGAGGCAAGAGTTGATAACAATCCTTGACATAAAATGGGGCTTTGTTTTAATGGAATTGGATTGTGTTTGGCAAGGTGAAAGAGTAAAGGGGGAGAAGGTCATGACAAATACGGTGGTGGTGCGTTTGGGGCAGGCCCCAACAGTCACGGAAGTAACCCAAATGGCATTTCAGAAAGATGCCTTTCGGGAACAAGAGGGGGACTTCATTTACCATGTTCGTTTGGGGGGGTCACCGGCACGGTGGTATTATTCGGAAGAACTGGAGGAAGCCTTGGCTAAACATCTCGCGCGGTATTGCGCGCAATAAGTTTGTCGCTTCTGGCGGCAGGAAACTCGCTTCGGTGAGTTTTCTTTTTGGGGTCTGCTTGTGTTTGCTTATCTTTTGTAGCTATGAACAATAATTAATTTTCATAAGTCTGTAATAATAAAAGAATTTAAAAACCCCGCTTAGGCGGGGTTTTTAGATGAGCTATTTCTTGTCCTTGTTATTCGGTTGTGTTGAATGATTGACTTATGCTAGCCTTGTTGCCGGCGGCGTCTGTCGCCTCAATCAAAAAGTTGTAAGTTGTGCTAGTTGCCAGGTCAGACAAATTTACATCGTGAGAAGTGTTGGAGGCAAGATTAATTAAAGTTGAACTGGCCAACGCCAGGGGGTCTGTTGTTCCATAGTAAAACTTGCCAGTGGCGGCCTCGTTGGTTTTCCAAGAAATAGAAGCCGTGGTGCTGGCAATTTCCTTTTCTATGTCGCTAATAACCGGGGCTGTGACATCTTTCAAATCATCATCATTATCGTCTTCATCGTCATTTGAACTGGTCCCATCACAAGGCCCCATGGTGTCGCCATGTTTTTGGTGGGCTTTCCAAGCAGCAGCGCCGATTGTAATCGTTTGCTTGTTGGCTGGGTTTCCGGCCGGGTAATGACAAATAGTTATCGTTGAACCTAATGAGATTGGCGTTGTTGTGCCAATCGGAGTGGTGGGGGAATTTTCAAGAATTGAAACTCCTTTTTTGGACTTAAAGTTTTTTATAAGGTTACGAGTAAGAGGACCTACGTTACCGACAGCTTCAAGGCCATTGATTTTTTGGAATTTTTTAACCGCGTTTAAGGTTAGAGGACCAAAATAGCCAGTAGCCAGTTTTTCTGGGTAAACGCCTGGTTGGGAAGCAAGAAATTCTTGCAAAGCTTTAACATCATCTCCGCTTGCGCCCAAAGACAAGTTGCGAGTCAAATCGGCGATAATCGTCTGTTGTTGCGACCTTAACTCTTGGAGTTGTGTTTGTAACGCCGACAACTGTTCAAGCAGGCTGCTGATTGTTGTGGTGGCGGTTGTTGTTGCTTGGGCCTGTCCAAAACCAACCAGGGCGATTCCTAAAATTGCCACAAAAATTATAGTTTTTCTCATAAATTTACTTTTAACTAATAATACTCTAATAATTAAGTCATAATTGATAATGACTAATTTAATTATAACATATTTTAATAAAGTCAAGCTGGCGTAATGTTTCAATACCTTTGCAACACCCCATAGGTTAAACTTATGAATATGGCTTATACACAAAACCCACACATGCCAAAGGTCCGTAGAGACGCGGTCAATTTGGTTAAATATCGAGGCTGGAGCATGAGAAGGGTCGCTCTGCGCTTTGGAGTCCAACCCAGCACCATCTCTCGTTGGTGCAAGCACCCTTTGGCTTCCGGTTGGCATGAAATACCAACTAAAAAATCAAGACCCAAAAGAAGCCCGAGGGCCTTGGACAAAGACGTTGTTGAGGCAATAATTAAAAAGAGGATAACTAATCATCGTTGTGGTCAGGTGGTGCACCAAGAACTGCTTCGTAATGGAATCAAAGTTTCTCTATCAAGTGTTCAGCGCACACTTGAGCGTTGTTATTTATTAAAGAAAAGAAGTCCGTGGAAACGGCCTCATGATGCCACCCCCAGACCAGACGTTGCTTTTGCTGGAGATTTGGTTCAATTAGATACTATTCACATTATGGCCCCTGATGGTTCAAGAATTTATGTTTATACTTTGATTGATTTGTATTCACGTTGGGCCTATGCGGAAGTGGTGGAAAAGATTGGAGCGGAAGTGAGTGTGCAGTTCGTGAAGCGAGCCAGACAAACGGCCAGTTTTGACTTTGTTATGGTTCAAACCGATCATGGTCCGGAATTTTCTCGCTGGTTCACACATCACTTATGGCAAGAAAAAATTGCTCATCGACATAGTCGAGTCCGACAATCAAATGACAATGCCCACGTGGAGAGGTTTAATCGAACAGTACAAGAAGAGTGTTTAGATCGGGTGGCAAATACGATCTTGAATTTTAAAAAAGTCTTGCCGAAGTATTTAAAATACTACAACAATGAACGTTTGCACATGGGGATTAATTATCAAACTCCAATGGAAGTGTTGCGAAGGTCTTGATTATTTAACGGCTGGGAATTATCCACCATATGAAGAAATTGTGCCTATGTTAAAATTAACTTAATTTAACTATTATCAACTAAATTTGCATTTTTATGAAAAAGTTACCTTTTTTCTCCTTGGCGGTTATTATTTTGATTTTGCTTGGGGTTTGGTGGTTTGCTAACAGCCAGGTAGCTAGTCCAAAAACTAACCTGAGTTTGATTTCAACTGTCACCTATGCTTGTGATAATAATCAGACTATTAAGACTGAATATTTTGAAGGACCGCAAATTCCGGTCGCTCCGGGCGAGCGGCCTGTTCCCAACGGCAAAGTCAAACTTGATCTAAGCGACGGCCGAACGCTTTCTTTGCCGCAAACCATCTCAGCCAGCGGTATTCGCTATGCCAACCAAGATGAATCAATTATTTTTTGGAGCAAGGGAGACGGCGCTTTTATAATTGAAAACGAAGTTGAAACTTATTCAAATTGTCAGGCGCAAAAAGATATTCTGGGCGGTGACCGTGACGAATACGGCTGCATCGGTTCGGCTGGTTATGCCTGGTGCGAAAGCAAAGATAAGTGTTTGCGGACCTGGGAGGAAGAATGTTCTTAGGCTTTGGCAAAAGTTAGCTCTTAAAAAGCCGAAGTTGGCCTTGTCTTTTCAGAAAGAGCGAGGTTAATTGTTCTTTTCCCAGTCTGTTTTTCTTGAAGGAGGACAACTTTTTATGACTACATCACAAATCGTGGCAAGGGGGAGGTGGGAACTCCCCCCAGGCGAGCTATTAGAGCGGTAAGGGCTGAATAGACCCAAGCAGGGCCTTGTTCGTTAAATTCTTTTTTTCTATAATTTAAAGATGAGACCAAAAATTCTTTTCCAAGTTTCCCGAATATTTGTTTTGGGCCTGTTTGTTTTCTTTGCCTTTTTTTCCTATGCTGAAACTATCACAGACTATAGACATAGACCCCGATTTGGACATTTCTTATTTTGAAACTTACAAAATTAAAGCCAACGTTTCCGGCGCGCCAACCTCGGTATCCTTACAACTTGAGACTCTAAACGGCGATGGTTTAGGTTATTGGAATTATTATGTTGATGGAAAAGCCAATTCAGACGCTATAACTAAAAATATGAGTTTTGACGTGGCCGAGGGCAAATATATCAGCTCAAACATTTATCCCGATGATATATATCCGGAAATTTATTTTTTGCCATCTTCTGTTACTTGGAATAATATCCCACTGTTGATGAGCGCAAGACGGTCAAATTATCATTTAATGCATTTCAGCAATCCTTTTACGATGACTGCTTCTTCCAGTTTTTTTATTGAAATAAATGCAGACCCCGTATCGTCAGTTAATTCGGCCGATTTAGACGTTTGCCTTGTTGAAAAGGGCAAGGTGGCAAGTTTCTTTAACGCTGATTGGCGAAATAGTTCAGATCTGGAGTTGGTCGCCAGTTTTGGTAAAAATGCAGCCAAACATCATATACACTCCGCGAACTCTGCCCACCATTTGGTTCGTTTGGCCACAAATGAAGATGGGACCATTGGTTCAAATAATCTTGATATCAGTGATGATTTTTGGATAATTTTATACTCAAATTCTCCCAACTCCAATCGTGGTTGGAATTTAGCTTATCAGGTTGGTGATTCTTGCATGAATGCTGATAATCGTTGGTACATAGGGAATCAATCTAGTTGGGGGGGGATGACTTCTCAAGTTGGACGCCCCGATGCTCATATCCATCTAGCCCGAAGAGACCTTTCTTATTTGGACGGTATTTCGGCAACGACGACCGCTTTATATGAAAATGAAATTGTTACGGAAAATGACGTTTTCTATTTTTCCGAATTGCCAAACTTGGCCCCCAACCCAACTTCGTTTATAAGTCCGGTGGCCGGAAGCATCTATGATGGAGATTCCATCACTGTTTCTTGGAATCCGGCCACTGACCCGAATGAAGGGGATAATTTAAACTATAATATTTATATCAACGACGGGTCGGCGACCACAACGTTGGTGGCTTCCTCAACAGCAACATCTTATACTTGGGATATTAGTGCGGTAAATGACGGGGACTATACAGTTTTGGGGGAAGTTTGCGACGACGCTACAACCCCCATTTGTTCGCAGTTTTATCTGATTGACAGTTTTGAGATAAACAAAGTCAAACCGATCTACTCTCTTAGCAATTTTAGTATATATAGCAGTAACCCGGGCACGCCTTTGGCTAAGGCAGGCGATACCATTTATTTGAGTTTTGAAAGCAGCGGCTCTGTTAATCCTTCTGTTTCGTTCTTTTCGGGGGGAAACGCAATAGGTAATTCGCCGGTTCTAAGTTCAGACTCAAACTCGTGGACAGTGAGTTATTTGGTTGACAATTCTGACTCTGATGGAACATTGGATTATGTTATTACCGCCAGCAATTTGGATCAAGAATATTCAAGTAGCACGCCAATAACAATTGATAACACAAAATCATCGGATGTAAGCGTTAACTATGGATCGGGGTCTTATACCTCAAACATTTCCGTGACCCTGGGTTCGGTTGGTTCTTCTTGGATTCGTTATACCCTAGACTCAACTCAACCAGACTGCCAGACGGGGCATATTTATGTCGATCCTATAAATATCTCTAGTGATACCAATTTAAAAGTTGTTGCTTGTGATGAAGCTGGTAACCAGAGCAATTTGCTTGACCTGAGTTATTTTTTTAGTAGTAGCGGGGGAAGCGGTGGCAAGATAAGAAAGGTAGAAAAACTTGAACTCAGTGGAGATTCTTTAGAAAAGGTAATCGAAGAAGCTTTCCAGATGTTAAAAAAGAAAAAAGATCCTATGGATATTAATAAATTAAAAGAAATTTTAAAATATTTAGAACAAAAAATAAAAGAAATAAATGAAACAAAAATGGAGACAAAAATAGAATCTCCAAGATTTATATTCACCAAAAATTTGAGTTACGGAATGACCGACAAAGAGGTTAAATTACTTCAAAAATTATTAAATGAGAAAAATTATTCGTTAGCTGAATCGGGGGCCGGCTCTTCCGGAAATGAGACAGATTATTTTGGCAATTTGACAAAGAAAGCTTTGATAAGGCTGCAAAAGAACGAAGGGGTACGTCCCGCTCTGGGATATTTTGGGCCAATCACAAGAGAAGCCCTAAAACGCAAAGGTTGGATCTCAACAAATCATTAATTGGGCTAAGTTTTAAAATAGAACCAACAAAATATTTTTTTGTTGGGGGGTAATTATTGGCGATGGTTTGGTGCTTGATTGTGGTTGATACAATGGTTAAAATAGCCTCAGCCCTTTTTAGTTTTTAATTTCCAGGCTTTTTTGGAGGGTGGTTAAATATCTCAGAGATAAATTTAGTCCTAAAATAAAAAGTGGTTAAAAAAGTAAAAAATCAAGAAAAATATGATGTGGTAGTGGTTGGCGCCGGCGCTTCCGGTTTGATGGTGGCTGGTCGAGCGGGAGAGCTTGGGTGGCGAGTTTTGTTATTGGAAAAAAATCGTGCTCTGGGCGAGAAGTTGAATATTACCGGCGGGGGACGGTGTAACATCACAAACGCGATCTATGATAAGAGAGATTTTCTGAAAATTTATGGTCCGGCGCAGGATTTTTTGTTTTCGCCCTTTTCGCAATTTGGGGTCAAAGACACTTTTGCTTTTTTCGAAAGGCTCGGCTTGCCCTTGGTGGTGGAGGCGCGGACAAGAGTATTCCCGGCAACCCAAAAGGCGACTGACGTGACCAAGGCTTTGGAAAGATACGCTAGGAACAACGGTGTTACGATTAGATTAAATTCATCTGTGTCAAAGATTTTGACAACCAAAGGCCGAGTTTCCGGAGTCTTGCTTAATGGTGAGGAGGTATCCGCTGGCGCGGTGGTTTTGGCGACAGGAGGTCTTTCTCACCCGGAAACCGGTTCAACCGGTGATGGCTTTCGCTGGCTCAAGGATTTGGGGCATGGGG
>JAKJEI010000013.1 GCA_022705505.1 Patescibacteria group bacterium | reverse complement strand
AACGATGTTGTTTTGGATATCTTGCCCCAACTGTTGACTGACTATCAGGTGATTCATCAAGTGGGAAAAAACAACTATGAAGACTTGAAAAACCGCGCCTCTTTTTTGACTGAAAATAACCCGCACAAAAATCGCTACAAACTTTTTGATTACCTGAATGACGTCGCGATGCGAATGACGGCCGGCGCCGCTAATTTGGTCATTTCACGCGCCGGTTCAGCAATCTTTGAAATTGCTAATTGGGGTATTCCGGCCATTATTATCCCTATTCCGGAAGAAATCAGCCACGACCAACGCACAAACGCTTTTACTTATGCCCGAAGCGGCGGCGCGGTCGTGATTGAAGAAAAAAATTTGACTCCTTCCATTCTCTTGTCAGAAACAAAAAGAATTTTAGACGATCCTGAATTGCAAAAGCAAATGAAAACCGGCGCGCAAAGTTTTGCTAAACCAGAGGCCGGCGAAAAAATCGCTGAGGAAATTATTCGCTTAGCCCTGGAACATGAAGAATAGGGTCATCACCAGAGTAGCACCGAGCCCGACCGGTTTAATGCACATTGGCACTGCCCGGGTGGCTCTTTTTAATCACCTCTTTACCAAACAAAATGACGGCAAAATAATTTTACGGATTGAAGACACGGACCGTGAACGTTCCAAGCCAGAGTTTGAAAAAAATATCAAAGACGGTTTTTCATGGTTGGGCCTGGCTTTTGACGAAGTCTGGAAACAATCAGAACGAACAGAAATTTATACCCAATACCTGCAAAAACTTTTGGCCGAAGACCTGGCTTATATCTCCCAAGAAGAGGTCAAAAAAGAAGGCGATCGGCCATCAGTAATCAGATTTAGAAACCCGGGTCAAAAAATCACCTTTCAAGATTTGATTCACGGCGAAATAACTTTTGACACGACAGAGTTGGGCGATTTTGTTATTGCCAAAGATTTGGAAACACCAATTTTCCATTTTGCCAATGTTGTAGACGACCTAGAGGCCGGCACCACCCACATCATCCGAGGGGATGACCATATCTCCAATACGCCGCGCCAAATTTTAATCTTCAAGGCTTTGGGAGGTCCAATTCCGACCTATGCTCACTTGCCGATGATCCTGGCACCCGACAAAACCAAATTATCCAAGCGCCACGGCGCTTGGCCAGTGACTGAATACCGCGACGAGGGCTACCTAAAAGAAGCCGTCCTGAATTTTATCGTTCTGCTTGGTTGGTCACCTCAATCACGCGCCGAGATTGCCCAAGACGGCACAGAGGATATTGTTTCTTTGGACCAAATGCTTAAACTCTTTGATTTGGCCAAAGTCCAGAAAAAAGGCGCGGTTTTCAATTTGGAAAAACTGAACTGGCTAAATCGCGAACACCTAAAGCGGCTGTCCTCGACCGAACGATGGCAAAAAATAACCGACTGGCTACCGCCAACCAAAGCTGACTTTATGAAAACGAATGAACTAATGCTTCAAAAAATTACACCCTTAATTTTGGAACGAGTTTCCACCCTAAAAGAAGCTCAGGCTTTGCTGGCAAATGGCGAGTTTGATTACTTCTTCCATCAGCCAAAACCAAGCCAAGAGCTTCTGCGCACCACCACTCATCTGACAGAAATCGCCAGCCGGCTTTCAGAACTGGCAGCGGAAGACTTTACCGCGGAGACAATCAAAAACAAAATATGGGATTTTGCGACCGAAAAGGGCAGGGGAGAGGTCCTCTGGCCACTGCGCGTGGCCTTGTCTGGCAAAGAAAAATCACCCGACCCTTTTGTCTTGGCCGCGATATTAGGCCGCGCTGAAACTTTAAACAGAATCAAAAATGCGCTTTCTTAGTTACAATTCACAAATCTCAATCATTGTAGTTATCATTTTGCTTTTCAGCGGTTTTGCTTGGCGCGATAACAAAAGCGCGGTCCAAGCCGCCACCGCCGACGAATTACGAAACAAAATTGAAAACAGCCAAAGTGAAATTCAAAAGTTGGAAAAAGAAATCCAAACTTTCCGCCAAGAAATAACCAAGACCCAACAAGAAAAAAATTCCCTTAATACTGAGATAAAAAAAATTGACTTGACCCGACAAAAATTAGGCAGCGAAATTAAACTAACCCAAAATCAAATTAAGACCACCGAAAAACAGATTGCCGAATTGGCAAACGGTATCCAAGATAAAGAAACGGCCATTGAACACAACAGAGCGGTTATCGCCGAGTCTATGCGTCTTTTGGCGGGAACGGATGATGAAAGTTTGCTTGTTTCCTTTTTGGCCAGCGAGAGTTTGTCAGAATTCTGGAACAGCGCCGATCAACTAGCCCAAGTTAATAACCGTTTAATCAAATTGATTGCCGAATTAAATCAAAACAAAAAACAACTGACCTCCACTAAGGTTCAAAAAGAGGTTCAGAAAAAAGATTTGTCTGTTTTGACAACCAAACTGAGCGACCAGAAACAACTGGTGGACCAGACCAAGCAAGAAAAAAACAGTCTGCTTTCGGCAACGCAAAGTAAAGAAACCGCGTATCAAAAACTCCTCCAAGACCGCCTGGCCAAAAAGCGCGCCGTGGAAGCCGAGATGCAACAAGCCGAAGCCCAACTGAAAGTCGTCCTGGACCCCAACCGCCTACCGGATTCAGGCACCAAAGCCCTCCGCTGGCCTCTTGATAAAATCATAATCACCCAATACTTTGGCAACACGGCTTTTGCTCTGCAAAACGCTGCTGTTTATAACGGCAAAGGCCACAACGGCATTGACTTGGCTGCCGATGTCGGAACCCCGCTCAAGGCCGCCAACAGCGGTAAAGTTATCGGGGTTGGCGACACGGATAACACTTGCCAAGGGGCTTCCTACGGCAAATGGATTTTGATTCAACATAATAATGGCCTCTCAACTCTCTACGCGCACTTGTCATTAATTAAAATAGGCGAGGGTCAGACAGTGGAAAGCGGACAGTTAATCGGCTACACCGGTAACACCGGTTATTCCACCGGCCCGCACCTGCACTTTACCGTTTACGCCAGCCAGGGTGTCCAAGTTGGTTCACTCAAAAGCAAGGTTCCCGGTTGTGGCACTTACCGTTTACCAATCGCTTCTTACAACAGCTATCTTAATCCGCTCAACTATCTCTAATTTGTGTTATAATTTAGCTAATTGGCATTTTTTATTCTTCTATTAAAACTATGAACAATTTCAAAAATAGAAAGGAGGCCGGTTTGGTTAAGTTGATTATTTTAATTATCGTCGTTATTTTAATTTTGAGTTATTTAGGCATAAATATCCAAAAAATCGCCGAGTCAGAAACCGGTCAAGCCAATTTTGGTTATCTTTGGAACATCGTAAAAGTGATTTGGGAGTATTTAACGAACTTTTGGAACGAATATCTTAAAGAGCCAGCAATGTCCATATTCGGCAAAATCCCATTACCGCCGGCAGTAACAGAAGCCTTAAAATAGGCCATATTTTGGTATTTCAATTTTCCTTTGTAAACAAAGACTTTTTTTGGCCCGCTCCCCGAAAAACGTTGCAAAATAAGGGTTTTTTGGCCAAGGACTGGCTTCTGACAGTCCGTTTTTGATTGACTTTCAAGCTCAACTATGCTAAGCTAAACTTGCTCTTGTAAAAGAGTAAATACAGTTGTTAGTTGTTAGTCTTGAAAGTATGAACTGTAGAGTCGACAATTAGTTAAGAAATAAACAGGCTACGTATTATGAAAAGTAATAGGTAGTTTTTATTTGACTTATTTTAAGAACCCTACAAATAGGCTTAGTAAGCCTCATAGCGACTAATGGTCTTAATCCGACCGCTGAACTAATTAACGCTGACGAGCCTCCGGAGCCCCCCGCCATCGTGGTGGCCATAGAAAGACCGGAGAACAAAGCCAAGTCAGAATTGTACGACGAGATTGTAAAAACTAGTGTTGAGTACGGAATTCATCCGGACACAGCCCTCAGTATCGCCATGTGCGAAAGCAGCCTTCGTCAATATGACAGCAATGGTAATTCCTTGCGCGGTATCGAAAACTCCAATGATGTAGGTGTTTTTCAAATCAACGAAAAATACCACTTGGAAAAAAGCCGTGAATTGGGTTACAACATCAACACTGTAGAGGGTAATGTTGGTTACGCCATGTGGTTGATGAAAAAAGAGGGGACCAAACACTGGAATTATAGTAAACCGTGCTGGAGTCCTAAGTTGGCTAAACTCTAAAAACAACGTTAAGAAACAAAAAGCTCCGTTCTAAACGGGGCT
The DNA here is from genome assembly GCA_022705505.1 of Patescibacteria group bacterium. Lineage (GTDB taxonomy): Bacteria > Patescibacteriota > Minisyncoccia > Phycocordibacterales > XYD1-FULL-46-19 > JAKJEI01. The sequence continues at coordinate 9,008 of JAKJEI010000013.1, read as the reverse complement.
TTTTGTTTGCCTCTACCCCCTACGCCCGTGACAAAAGTTAAAGGAACTGTTTCGATATTTTGCGACATTATGCCAGGCTTGGCGGGTATGCCCACTTAAAATAAAAAATAAAAAAACAGCCGGTTAAAAATTATTCACTCTCAAGAAACCTGAGAAAGTCCGAGGGACAAAAAATGATGGGCCAAAATTCGAGTAAGTTATCAACTTATAAAATTATTGGCGTCGATTTAAAAAAACATTTAATCTCGATTAAAAATAGAAGTCATCTTAAGTTGTTTTCAAAATTCAACCCATCAGCAAAACCAAACCGCCACAAAAATAATAAAAAATAAAAATGGGTTCAATAAGCAAATTTCAGATAGCCAAAGGTATTGCTCAAAAATTAACGGGGCCTTCTAGAGCAATTTTGGGGCTCGTTTAGAAGCCATATTTATGTGATTCAAGTCATTTCTTTGGATTGACGATTTTTGCGAGATTCTACAAAAGACACATTAAAAGACACATTAAAAAACCAAAAAAAGTGAGGCCAAACTTAAAGAAGCAAGGCGCACGCCGAAATTAAAAAATAAAGTAAAATAAAATACCAAAATAAAAAATAGCAGCAGAGGAGGAGAGGCAAGAGAAAATTTAGAGGGCAAAGCGGTGGAGCCTTATTTTAATAGGTTTTTAAATATATTATGTCGCAAAATCTGTGTTGTGCGACATTGCTAAAGTTATCCACAGGCCCTTCCCTACAAAGCCGGTGAAACTTTTTTGACAAGAGGAATTTTCTTCTCTCTGGAAAAACCACCTTGAGCAACGTCTGGCGGCGACCGACAGACCGGAGAACCTTTTCACCGGCTACTATTGGCTGGTTTCGCCCGAGCTAAACGCTTGGGAAATTAACGAGGAAGGGAAGGTCATCGCCTGCGCTTCCGCTTCCCGAACGGCGAAGGCCCACCCCATTTTGCGAGAGGCAGAAATTCGCTTCACGGCGGAACGGGCCTGGCTGAAGGACGACTTCGGCGAATTCTTTTTCCGACGCCGGGACATCGTTAGCGATCCAAGGCTAACTGATACCTGGCAGGAAATCGCCCTTGGCGTCCGCAAGCCGGCCCCAAGGTATGACTGCCTTTGGGAAGCCGTGCGTGAAGCGGCTTCGGTCCAAGACCACCCCCACCTTGTTGACATAATTGTCAACGACATGAAGGAGAAAGGGCTGGTCGCCAACCCAAACAAAATGACCCCGGAGGATATCCTCTGGGTCATGGTGGAATGGTCACTCCCTTGGTGGGATTGATTCTTCCGCTTGAGCCCCGCTTTTGCGGGGTTTTTTATACCAACCCGAAACTATTTCTGACAGTTAGCAGCCAAAACATAGCCAGCCTGTTCAGCTTCAACTTCAGTCACGAAATAGATTTTATTTTCTTCTTTAATGGTTTTGGCACCCGAACACCATAGGTAATGATATTTTTTGCCGCGTTTGGAGGCCACAATCAACTTTTCCGATACTTCGCTCCCCTGCTCTCCTCCGACCAAACCGACGACCGCCACCATTGCTGAAGCAGGCGTTTTTTCCACTCTGACTGGCGCGCGAACTTCATCTATTTTAGATAAACGTCCTAAGCCAAAAGACAAGGAGGCCGTCAAGATTATGACCAAAGCCCAAAACAGCGGTTTTTCCGATTTGACAAACTCGCTTTCGCCTGTTTCTTTCAACCACTTTACTTTTTTAGTAAATTTATCTATAATGTTCATGGTAAAATTGGTTCAAGAGTAAAGCCTAAAACTGGCTTTTTTAAATTATAGCGACTTTTATAACTTTTCCCAATCTTTACCCGCCTTATTTTAAGAATAAAAATTTAACAAACAAAAGTTATGGCACATAGAAAAGCGGGCGGTACCGCTAAAAACCTGAGAGATTCCAATCCAAAATACCTGGGCACCAAACTCCACGATGGCGAGCGCGCGATTGCCGGCAATATTATTATTCGCCAACGCGGCACCAAAATTGTCGCCGGCGAAGGCGTAGCGATGGGCAAAGACCATACCATCTTTGCTAAAAAAGAAGGTAAGGTAAAATTTTCCGAAAAGCGCAAAGTCAGTTACGACGGCCAAGTCAAAAAAGTAAAGGTTGTTTCGGTTGACTAGGCTTTTTCGATTACCAACAGACAAGTGAAATCACTCTCCCCTTGGCGGAGAGTGATTTTGTGTTCCCCGATTGATTTCAATGGTCTGGAAAACAACAACCAGTCTGGTTTGACCGCGACACCTGTTTCTTCAGCCAAAATCCCCGCCACGTCCTTTTCACGCAAACCGGCAAAAAGGTGACCTTCCGGCCCAGCCTTTTGTTTTGTCTTAATGGTTTGATCAGTTAATTTGGCGCGCAAAGCGGCAAAGACCGAATCACTTTTGGCACCGGCGGCCGTTTTTCCTTTTTCCCATTCTTCAATCTTGGCTAAATTTTCGGCGGTAGCCGGAACCGCCAAACCTTGCGGGATCAAGCTGTTTCTGGCATAGCCATCGGCCACGTTTTTGATTTCGTTTTTGCGACCGACTTTCGCGACATCTCTTTTTAAAATAACTTTCATTTAAAATTTAAATTAACGTTTAAGCAAATAGTCAACCGCCGCCGCTTCTTGCGGGTCGCGACCCGACTCTAAATCTTCGTCAGTGATGGATATTTTAATATTCGGTTCAAGACCGCTCTCGGAAATGGAATGACCCAGAGGAGTATACCATTTCGCCACCGTAATTTTGATTGATGAGTCTTGAGTCAAGGGCACCAACTCTTGCACCGAACCTTTGCCGAAAGTTTTTTCCCCAATCAAAATCGCTTTGTCATATTCCGACAAAGCGCCGGCCAAAATCTCGGAAGCTGAGGCGCTACCCTGATCTATCAGAATAACCATTTTTAAATTCTCATTGAACACGTCATAGCCCTTACTGCGGTAAATCTTGTCACTTTCGCCGCTGCTATGCTTTTCGATCACCACCGGTTTACCCACCGGCAAAAACCAACTCGCCATATTGACCGCCGCGTCCAAATAGCCGCCCGGGTTGCCGCGCAAATCAAGAATTAATTTATCAGTTTTGGCATCGGCAAATTCCTGCAAAGCGTCACGGAACAGTTCCGGCGACGGCGCGGAAAAATTGTAAAGCCTGATGACAAAAATGCCGCTCTCCAATTTCTCTGTTTTTAAAGTCGGGATAGTAATCACGTCGCGAATAACAGTCAACTCAATCGGCTTTTCGTTCCCTGCGCGCAACAGTACAAAATGCACCGGCTTGCCTTGTTCCCCGCGAATCAAACCAATCGCCTCGTCCGTGCTCATGTTGGCGGTTATCTTGTCATCAATTTTGATAATCTGGTCTCCAGCCTTAATCCCCGCCCGATTAGCCGGACTATCCGGCAAAGGCGAAACAACCGTCAAAACATTTTCTTTGATACCAATCTCCATTCCCACGCCGGTAAAGTTGCCGCTAATGTCGTCTTCAAAACGTTTCTTTTCAGCCGGAGGCAAAAAGACAGTATAAGGATCCCCCAAAGACATAACCAAGCCGCTAATCGCCCCCCAGACTTTTTCTTGGTTGGTGACCTTTTCGGTCGTAGTGCCATTTTCCATCAGATACTTTTCATTAACAATGTTCCAAGCTTTCCAAAACGGCGCGAAATCCACTTCAACGGTTTCGCCTGGCTCTTTGTTGACTAGACCGGCCACCTTTTCCACTTCCGGTCTTTTTTCGTAGCCATAATAAACCCCAATTAAAAAAGCGCTAAACAAAGCACAAATAGCAACCACCACCAAAATCAATTTCAACCAGAGTTTTTTGTTCATTTTCGTATTTTCGTTTTAATTATCGCAAAATATCCACTTGAGGTCAAACTCAACAAAGGTATATAATAGGCTTAATGACTAAGCAAATCAAATACAAAAGCCTGATTTGGCTGGACTTGACAAACCCAACCAAAGAAGAGATTGCCTCTTTGCCAGACAACTTCAAGGTTCACCCTCTTATTAAGGAAGAATTGCGCCATCCCTCGCCACGGCCCAAAATAGACCTCTACGATGAAGCAATTCATTTGGTCTTACACTTCCCCAATGAAAATTCAACCAACAAAAATGACAGTCCTAACCAGACCAACCATCAAGAGGTAGATTTTGTTTTGGGACAAAACTTTCTGATTACCGCGCACTATGAAGAAATTCAGCCCTTAGAGGAATTCGCCAAAATCCTGGAAGCGAGCGAGGGTTGGGGTCGGCGTGAAGGCAAAAACTTGCATGCTGGTTATCTTTTCTATTATATTATACGCCAACTTTATGAATCGTTGGAACCCGGTCTCCACTTCATAAACAACAACTTAAAACGCGCTGAACAAAAAGTTTTTGGTGGTCAGCAAGAAAAGATGGTCAAAACCTTGGCCGATATCAATCGGTATCTTTTGGATTTTCGTTGGACCCTAAAAGACCACGAAGAAATTTTGCAATCATTAGAAGCAGCCACCAAAGAATTCTATGGTAACACTTTTGGTTATCACATGAGATCAATCACCGGCGATTACCACAAAGTGATGAACAGCCTGGAAAACAACGAGCAATCCTTCAAGGAAATTCGCGCCGTCAACGAATCTATGTTAAGCATCAAAAACAACGAGATTATGAAGACATTGGCGGTGCTGGCCTTTATCTTTTTACCGGCCACGATGATTGGCACCGTTTTCGGCATGAGCGGGAGTGATTTGAATATGCCATTGATTAAAAGCGAGTTTGGTTTTTGGTGGGCCCTCGGCTTGATGGTCGTCACCGCCGTCATTTCATTTTTGTTTGTTAAATTTAAAAAATGGCTCTAGTTTTTTATAACAGTCTCAGCCGCCGGCGTGATGAATTATCCAAGACGCCGGGCGAAGCCATCGCAATGTATTCTTGCGGGCCAACGGTTTACGATTTTGCCCATCTTGGCAACTTGCGCAGTTTCATTTTTGCCGATACGCTTTTTCGGACCCTCGGCTATTTTGGCTACAAACCAAGTTGGGCAATGAACATTACCGATGTTGACGACAAAACAATCCGCGGCACAATCAACCAAAAAGGTTTGACGGCGAAGCCAGCCGATTTGGCAGACTACACTAAGGTTTTTTTGACTGGTTTTATTGAAGATCTTGAAAAACTCAACATTGACCCCAAACAAATTAAAATCACCAGAGTGACCGAGATAATTCCTCTCATCCAAGAAAAAATTATCAGACTGATAGACACGGGTTTTGCTTATCGCGCCGAAGATGGCAGCACCTATTTTAGCGTTAATAAGTACCAAGAAAAATACGGCGATTATGGCCAAATGGTCGGTGAAAATTTTTTAGCCGGCAAAAAAGTTGGGGCCAGAGTAAAACAAGATGATTACACCAAAGAAAATATCAGCGACTTCGCTCTCTGGAAGGCTCGCAGTGAAGACGACGGCGAGATTTATTGGGACCATCCCATTTTAGGTCAAGGTCGTCCAGGTTGGCATATTGAATGTTCGGTCGTGAACGACCTGTCTTTTAAACAAAAAACAATTGACTTCCACACCGGGGGCGTGGATTTGGCTTTCCCCCACCACACCAATGAAATGGCCCAATCAAGAGCCTTAAATGACGCTCCGCTTTCTCATTTTTGGCTCCACCTTGGTCACCTCTTGGTGGAGGGACAAAAAATGAGCAAGTCTTTGGGCAACTTTGTTCGCTTAAAAGATTTGCCTCAAAATAACGCCTCGCCTCTCGCCTATCGCTATCTTGTTTTGCAATCCGGTTATGGCCAAACACTCAACTTCACCCAGGAAAGTTTGAGGGCGGCCGGGGAAGCTTATCGCGACTTGCTTTTAAAGACAGCTTGGTTATTAACGCAAACAAATAACACCAAAGGAAAAATTTTGTCAGCCGCCAAAGAAGAGTTTATGAACGCCTTGGCAGACAACTTGAATACCGGTTCCGCCCTGGCTGTTCTCTGGAAAGTTCTGAGTTATACCGACACCAACCCGGCCGACCAACTGGCCACCATTTTGGATTTTGACCAAGTCCTCGGTCTTGATTTGAAAAGCGCCGCCAATCTGCTTGACGTCCCCGGGGAAGTTCGTTCACTAGCTACCCAACGCGAAAAAGCGCGCGCCGAAAAAGATTGGTCAACGGCCGACCAACTTCGCGAGCAAATCAACGAGCAAGGGTTTGAAATTTCCGACACCGAAAACGGTCCGTTCATCTTTCGTCAATTTTAACGGGATTTTCCTCTTTTTAATCACATTTTGTCCCCAAAATGATGGTTTGGGACGTTTTTTAGGTGTTTTCCTTTCGCCCCTCAGTTTGCTAAAATAAAGAATAATGGCAACCAAACAAACAACTGTCGGATACAAACTACGCGTTCCGCCAAACGACCTAGAAGCGGAGCAAGCGTTGCTTGGCTCGGTGATGCTAAACCCCAAAGGTCTGGCGGAAGTTTTGGACTTTCTAACCCCGGAAGATTTTTTCGCCGGCCGAAATCAAAAAATTTTTGCCGCCATGGCCAAACTGTTTGAAAAGGGCGAACCGGTTGATTTGATTTCCGTTTCGGCCTGGCTAAAAGAAAACAAACAATTGGAATCGGCAGGCGGGTCGGCCTATGTCGCCGAACTTTCCGCTCGTGTCCCCTCCGCCTCCAATCTCCGTTATTATGCCGACTTGGTTCACCGCAAATCGGCCCTGCGCAGTCTGATTGAAGCTTCAGAAAAAATTTCTGACCTTGGCTACCAAGAAGACCGCGAGGTGGAAGAAGTTTTAGATGAAGCGCAAAAAGTTATTTTCAACCTGGGCGCCTTCACTAATAAGAAAGTTATTAACCTAAAAGACGCCTTGGGCGAAGCCTGGGAGCGATTTGACCGCTTGAGCAAATCAGACGGCGCGATGCGCGGCGTCCCGACCGGTTTTCATGACTTGGACAACAAACTGGCGGGCTTGCAAAAATCCGACCTAATCATTTTGGCGGCGCGCCCATCAGTCGGTAAAACTTCTCTGGCGCTGGATATCGCTCGCCACGCCGCCTGCCGTGAAGAAACTCCGACCTGTATTTTCTCGTTGGAAATGAGCTCGCAACAACTAACCGACCGTTTGTTGGCCGCCGAAAGCTTTGTGGACTCCTGGAAACTGCGCACTGGCGCTATTCGGGCAGACGAAGAATTCGCTCGTCTGCGTGACGCTTTGGACACTCTCGCTCAAGCGCCAATCTTTATTGACGACGAACCGTCCAACAACATCATGAGAATGAAATCCGAGGCGCGCAAACTGAAAGCCGAACATGGCTTGGGTCTGATTGTAGTTGATTATCTTCAACTGATGGTCCCCCGCCGCGAAACCGATTCGCAAGTCCAGATGGTAACCGAAATTTCCCGCTCGCTCAAAGCTTTGGCGCGCGAACTGGAGGTGCCGGTGCTCGCTCTTTCCCAGCTATCTCGCGCCGTAGAACAACGTGGCGGCAAACCGCGCCTATCCGACTTACGAGACTCCGGTTCTATTGAACAAGACGCCGATGTCGTGATGTTTATCCACCGTGAAAAAAATGAGGACACCAATGAAAAACATGATATCGCCGAGATTTTGATTGAAAAACACCGTAATGGTCCGACTGGCAAAATTGACTTGGTCTTTGATGGCGCGCGCACCAGTTTCTCCAATATGGAAAAGGGCGATTTTGGAGCATTCAGCTAGAAATTAGAAAGTTGTAAGTCAAAAGTTAAAAGCTAGAAGTTAATGTAAAAAGCTAATAAGTTTTAAGAACAAAAAATATTAAAGGAATTTCTTTTTTCTCTTCGTTTTCTTACTTTTGACTTATAACTTTTGACTTTTAATTTCCCTATTAAATACTTATTTTCTCTTTAATCTTAAACTTTTGACTTTTAACTTCTAACCTTTAACTTACCCATGGACCCCATTAACACCTTAACCGAAATATTCCGCCACTTCCCCGGCATTGGCCCCAGACAGGCCAAGCGTTTTGTCTATTACCTGCTCAACCAGAACCCGGACTCGCTTAAAAAATTAACTGAACAAATCTTAGCGCTGAAAAAAAATATTCGTCAGTGCGCTGACTGTTTTCGCTACTTCAATAACAGCTACGCCTCGCCTAATAATCTCTGCCGAATCTGCCAAGACAGCTCCCGCGATGAAAGCAGTTTGATGTTGGTGGAACGCGACATAGACCTGGAGGCGGTGGAAAAAGCCGGTTCCTATCGGGGTTATTATTTTGTCTTAGGCGGCAACATTCCCATCTTGGACAAAGAACCGCGCAAAAAAATCCGCGAAAACGACCTGCTTAAACTCATCGGTCAAAAAGGTTCCCGCTTGCAAGAACTGATTATCGCCACTAGCGCCAACGCGGAAGGTGACAACACCGCTGATTATCTGAAAAGTCTGCTGGCCGAACCGGCGCAAAAATATCACTTCAAAATCTCCCTGCTGGGCCGCGGTCTCTCCACCGGCAGCGAGCTGGAATACGCCGACCCGGAAACCATCAAAAACGCTTTAAACAATCGTCATTCACAAAATTAACCGCTCCCCGAGAGCGGTTAATTTTGTGAACTTTAATTTTGGGAGTTAAGCGACCTTGCCAACTTTCACTTTGGTAAAGGGCTGACGATGACCGTAAACTTTTCGGTAACGAACCTTGGCTTTGTAGTGAATAACGGTTATTTTTTTCCCTCGGCCCTCTTCCATAAAATCAACAGTAACTGTCGCCCCCTCCAAGTAAGGCGCGCCGATTTGAGTCTTTTGACCATCGTTTATCAACAAAACTTTATCAAAAATAATCTTGCCGTTTTCGGGTTTCGGCAATTTCTCCACTTTCAGGACGTCGCCCTCAGTGATTTTGTATTGTTTTCCGCCTGTTTCAACGATTGCAAACATAATGGGTTTTATTATACCGGAATCTTTAAAAAAGGCAAGTTTTTAGGGGTATTTTGTTAATAAGTGGCCAAAAGCTTGCTTTTTTTACCTGTTTATGATATAATGATAGATAGGTGCAATA
>JAKJEI010000012.1 GCA_022705505.1 Patescibacteria group bacterium | reverse complement strand
ATTAGCTATCCAAATTTTCTATTCTTTACCGCCCTCTATTCTATATTTCAAATTCTACCTCTCTATTTTTTTGCTCTCCTTAAGAAAGCCGGAATTGACGACCAATCGTCCTCCTCCTCTTCTTCTGGTGTTTTTTCAGATCGATTGGCTACCAGTGGTTTTGAGGCCTGCCGTTCGGCGGCTTTGGCTGGAGTAACCTCGGGCTTTTCTTTTTCTTTGGCATCTTTGCCGGACGCTGGCTCTTCCTTTTTTGTTTCTGTCAGAGTACCGGCGCTAGCTTCAGCGCGGTCACGACGGCTAAGCGTTGCTTCTGGGAAACCGCAAGCGATAACGGTTACTCTGATTTCATTTTTCTTCAATTTTTCGTCTTGGATGGCGCCAAAAATGACTTTGGCCTCTGAATCAATAGATGAAGTAATGGCCTTGGCGGTTTCTTGGATTTCAAACATGGTCAAGTCAGTGCCGCCGGCAATAGTGAAGAGGACGCCTTTGGCGCCATTGATGGAAATGTCCAGCAGTGGGGAATTAATGGCCCCTTTGGCGGCTTCAACAGCCCGATTTTCACCAGAAGCGGTGCCAATACCCATCAAAGCTGAGCCGGCGTTGGCCATAATGGCTCGGATGTCAGCAAAGTCCACATTGATGATGCCGGGCATAGTGATGATGTTGGAAATACCTTCTACCGCTTGGCGGAGAATTTCATCGCACATCGCAAAAGCTGAAGTGCAGGTGGTGTCTTTACTGATGATGCCCAAAAGGCGGTCATTGGGGATGGCGATAATCGCGTCAACTTCTTTTTTGAGTTCCTCAATGCCTTTTTCGGCAATGGCGGCGCGTTGTTTGCCTTCAAAGAAGAATGGACGAGTAACAACGCCAATGGTGAGCGCGCCTTGCTCCTTGGCGACCTTGGCGATAACTGGCGCGGCGCCGGAGCCGGTTCCTCCGCCAAGACCACAGGAAATGAAAACCATATCGGCGCCCTTGATCATATTTTGGACATCTTCCAGACTCTCCTCGGCGGCGCGGCGTCCTATCTCCGGGTCCATGCCGGTGCCCAAACCGCGGGTTAGGTTTTTGCCAATATGTAGTTTTTTGCTGGCTGGTGAATGGTGAAGGTGCTGCGCGTCAGTGTTCATCACGATAAATTCCACACCTTGGACTTTGGAGCTGACCATATGGTTGACGGCATTTGTGCCGGAGCCGCCGACACCGACAACTTTGATTCGGGCAAAAGATTCAATCTCAGGGTTGATTTTGGGCATATTTTGGTAAATAAAAGTAATAACTTTATTTGAACAATTTAATCTTAACAAATAAAGAGAAAAAGGCAAAGCCCCCAAGGGGTTGGTTTTCATCAATAAAAACAGCTTTTAGCTGTTGGCAAACGTGGTCCTCAAATATGGATAAATAGGGTTGAGACAGTAATATTGCGAATAAAAAATCGCCCAAGGGGCGCGCGTGATAACTTTTCTCCGGTCGTTAGGGAGATTGTTTCTTGCTAGGGCATAAACTCTTTTAACCAAGCCAAAATTTTCTTTTGAGTGTTTTTTAGAGTGACGCGCGCGCCAAAAGAGTTCCCTTCTTGTTCGGCAACGCCAAAAAGACATAAACCGAAAGAGACCGACCAAGCCGAGTCGCGAATCTGGCTCTTGGAATTGGTGGCAATGGCTGTTTGGGCCGTCTTGGCCGGCAGGCGAAAATAATCCTTGGCCAGTTCCTCAATGTTCGCAATACTGGCGCCGCCACCGGTGATAATCAGACCGGCGGGTAAAAGCCCGCTCCGCTTGATTTTTTTCAAGTGCATTTCTATAAATTCAAAAATGTCTGAAAGGCGCGCTTCAATAATTTCGTCCAATTTCTTTTTAGTGCCAACCGGTTCGCCCTCACCTTTTTTTACTTTCTCCGCTTCTTCAATCGGGATTTTAAAACCGAGAGCGATATCGTTGGTGATGTCGGTAGAACCAATGGCAAAAACCTGAATAGAAAGCGGCAAGCCTTCCTCAAAGACTGCAATGGAGGTGGTTTGCGAACCAATATTGACCAGGACGCAACCGGCCATCTTTTGAACCTTGGTCATGACGGCGAGCGAAGCGGCAAAAGGCGAGGCAACCAAATCTTCTACAATCAAACCGGCTTCTTCCGCGGCGCGGACCATGTCGCGCAGGTGTTGGGTGCCGCCGGTGATAAACAAAGTTTTGACTTCCAGTTTGGAACCGCGCAAACCCTCCGGCCGGCCCAAGACCTTTTCGCCATCAAGTTTAAAAGACAGGGGAATGCGGTGGAGAATTTGTTTGTTGGCCATATCGGTCAACGCCGCTTCGCTGGCTTCTACCGCTCGCCCCAGGTCGCTCTCGGTTATTTCCGAATCGGGGCGAGAGGCGACCACCCCGCCTTCGGCGGTTTTTGACCCTAACGACAGACCGCCAACTCCGACAATAACTTTACGGATACGACTACGGACAATGCGTTCGGCATCATCCAACGCTTCACGAATTGATTGAGTTGTTTCTTCCAGATTGATGACATAACCGCGGCGCAGGCCCTTGGATTGTCTTTTGACCAATGCCAAAACTTGCGGAACGCTATCGCCGTTTTTTTGTTCGCAAACGACGAGTCTGATCCAGTTGGTGCCGATATCCAAGCCGGTGATGAGATTTTTTGTCATCAATAAAAAATAATTTTAAAAATTTTTGCTCTTCACTCTCCATTTTACTACTATGTGACAAACCTTTCAAATGCAAAAGGCCGTGGATAAACAAAAAAGCGATATGAATCATAGGTGAGTGCTCATATTCACGCGCTTCATTCTCGGCGCGCGTTAAGTTTATGAAAATTTCACCTTCTTTTTTGCCAAGCGGAAAGGTGAGCACGTTTGGGTAATAATCTTTGCGGCGATAGGTTTGATTAAGGGCGCGGGCTTTGGCGGGCGTAACAAAAACCAGGCTAACATTCCAGCTTTTTCCCAAGATTTTATTTTTTAGAGCGACAAAAGGAATGTCGGGGACATTCCTTTTGGTTAGATTCGTGATTAGAAAATTTTCGTCAGTGGAGGGCATTACTTCAGTTTGCCAAGTTTCTTCAGACGTTCATATTGAGCGCGTTTGGTCATGCGTTTTAAGGCATCTTGCTTTTTCTTAAGTTCTGACTTGGTGCGGGTGGCATAACGACGGCCACGGGCTTTACGGACGATATTGGAAGATTGAGCGCGTTTGGTAAAGCGTCTAATAACACTGGCATTTGATTCGCCGTTATTTTTGGTGATTTCTATAGTTTCCATAAACTTAGACAGGATAGCACAGGGGGGCATTAAAGTCAAAAGTTTAATGCGGATAAAACGCTGACCTGAAACAAGAAAAAGGAGGTCGGACTTCCTGAACCTCCTGAATCAGCAGGATTGGCGGACGGGGCTGGCCGCTTTCAAACTCCAAGCTACTTGATTTTTTTGAGGAAGTCGGCCAACTTATTTATTTTAATTGTATCTTGTGAGCGGGTATCCATATTTCGCACAATCACGGAGCCTTCAAGGGCTTCTTTTTGGCCGAGGATAACCGTGTAGGGAACATTCATTTTTTCGGCGATTGCCAGTTGAGCCGAGAGAGAATCCTTGGAGATGGAATGGGTCAGCGGGATGTGAGCTTTACGCAAGGCCTCAATCACTTCAAAGCTGCGCAACTTGGCGTCAAACGACAATTGGATGAAAAAAACTTTCGGTTTTTTGACAACTCGCGGCGCGTGCTTAACATAAGACGGTAGCTCCACCAAGCGGTCAACACCAATTGAAACACCGACCGCCGGAATTTCTTTTTTAAGGCCCAAGCTTTTGGCCAGATAGTCATAACGACCGCCGCCGCCGATCGCTAGCGGGGTTTGTTCGCCATCTTCATTTTGGTCAATAACAAAAACCTCAAACACTGTGCGCGAGTAATAGTCCAGGCCGCGCACCACCGTGCTGTCTATTTCATAAGGAATGTTCATCGCGTCTAAATACTCCAAAACTTCTTTGAAGTGCGCCTTGCACGGGCCGCAGAGCGAAGCAATAGACTCCGGGGCGTCCTTTTTAATTTCTTGGCACATCGGATTCTTGCAATCAAGCAAACGGAGCGGGTTTGTTTTGATTCGTTCACGACAATCAGCGCAAACTCCCTTTAGATTTTTTTTGTAGTAATTAACCAAGTCTCGGCGGTAAGCGCCTCGGCACTCAGCATCGCCAATGCTGTTTATCTTCAGGGTGTAATTATTAAAACCGGATTCTTCCAGGATAGTGGTCGTTAGTTTGATGATGGTGGCGTCTAAAATGCTTTTGGGGGAGCCCAAAATTTCCAAACCAAATTGATAGAATTGGCGGTATCGGCCGCGCTGCGGATTTTCGTGTCGGAAAAAAGGTCCACTGTAATAAAACATTACCGGTTGAGGCCAAGAATGCATTCCATTCTCTGCGTAGGCGCGCATGACGCTGGCCGTGCCTTCTGGCCGCATTACCAAACGGTCGCCCCCTTTAGTTTTTAGGGTGAACATTTCTTTGCTGACAATGTCGGTGTCTTGGCCAACGCCGCGCGCGAACAAATCTTCTTTTTCCAGAATCGGTGTTTCGATTGGCTTAAAACCATAATAAAGGGCAATCTCGGCTGCTTTCTCGCAAAAACCTTGAAAAACGAAAACTTGGTCGCCGATTAAATCACGCATACCTTTGACTGACTGCAAGGCGCTAACCTTGCCCTTAGTTTTTTTGGCGGCTTTCATATTTTAATTTTATATTTCAAACTCGTAATTGCCGGGTAAATAGGAAATTACTTTTGGCGGAAAGAGACGCAAAAAAGCGCGACCCTTTAACATCTCTTCTTTAAGAGGACCCCACATTCGCGAGTCATAACTGACTTCGCGGTTGTCGCCCATCACAAAGTATTCATCTTGGCCGAGAGTTGATGTTCGGTCGCGGTTGCTACTGGAGCCAAGATATGGTTCTTCCAAGACAAGTTGACCCTTGTCATTTTTCACTTCCACGCGGTCACCGTGGACGCTGACCGTCTCGCCCGGCAGACCGATTATGCGTTTGATAAAATATTGCGAGGGGTTGGCAGGGTTGCTAAAGATGGCGACCTCGCCGCGTTTTGGTTCTCGCAAAAAATAAGACAATTCGTCGACGATTAAGTAGTCACCTTCATGAAAAGTTGGGTCCATCGAGGCGCCGTTCACAATGAAGGGTTGAGCGACAAACATGCGAAAAGGCACGATGATGGCAATCAAGATGAACGCGAATTTTATAAGGTCCCAAAGACTTTCCTCCTTGGGCGCGGTCTCAATTTTTTGTTCTTGGTCGGTAGGCTGAGTGTTTTTACTGAAGAAAAGCGTTCTCATATTCAAATATTATAGCAAATACCGCTTTGACGCAAGAAAGAGGTTCCGGTATAATTGTTTTATGATAAATAACGTTATTATGGGCTTGGGTAATCCGGGTTTGGAATATGCCAAAAGCCGTCACAGCGTCGGGCGAATGGTAGTTGATTTGTTGGTTGACAAGCTGAACGGCAAAGAATGGACGCTCAACAAAAAAGCAAAGTCGTTGGAGAGCAGGATTAAGATTGGCAAGGGCAAAAAGCAAAAAGAAATCTCATTGGTCAAGCCGGAAACTTTTATGAACAAATCCGGTTTGGCGGTGGCAATTTACGCTAGCGCGCCGGCTGGGCGCAAAAAATTGGTGGTTGTTCATGACGATGTGGATTTGCCATTGGGCAAAATCAGATTTGCTTTTGGCCGCGGTTCGGGCGGGCATCGCGGTCTGGAATCAATCATCAAATCACTCAAATCCAAAGATTTTGTCAGGCTGCGAGTTGGTATTTCACCGTCTACTCCAACAGGCAAGGTTAAAAAGCCGGCCAGTGACAAAGTGGTTGATTTTGTGATTGGTAATTTTAGGTCGGCGGAAGAAAAGATTCTAAAAAAAGTTTTGGCTGAAGCAACTGAAGCGTTAGTGTATCTGGCGGAAAACGGCCTGGATAAGACGATGAATATCTATAACAGATAATCAAATAAAAAAGTTTAAAAATAAAAAAATGGCCCGTCACGAGGACGGGCCTAATCTATCTCAACCAGCTCAAACTGAGCTGGTTGTTGGCGTGGCGGGCAACTCCCTCGAGGTTATTGTGGAATGTGTAAGGAGGTTCGTCTGACGAAAGGTTGCCCGCCAACACTTAACCTCTTTTAGGGTATCAAGAAAATAAACAAAAGTCAAGTCGGCTTGGACTTGTTTTGTGGATAACGCAAAATTTTGTCTTGGGCGGGAGTCCGACCCCAACTTTCTTTCCTGATGATTGGGGGGATTGGTTCATGAAAGATTTTAGAACACAAAAATTTTGGGCCAAATTCAAAAAAAACAAGGCCCTCTCTTTGGGAGAAGGTCTTGTTTTTTTGAATTTCTTGTTAATCTTTTTTCGCTTCAGTTTTTTTCTTGTCCTCGGTTATCCTTTCCGGCACCGAACCAAATAAAAGAGTCATTTTTTGGTCTTTTGGTTCAAAAACATTGATTGTAAAGGTATAGGTTTTGCCTAATTCCAGCGCGCGGCGTAATTCCTCTTCGTTTGTAAACTCGGAAATGTGGACTAAGCCGGCGACGCCTTCTTCAAGGCTGACCAAGGCGCCGTGTCGGTTATGTTTGATGACAACACCTTTGACCACTTCACCTCGCTTATATTTCTTTTCGGCTTCTTGCCAGGGATTTTCTTTTAAAGCTTTGATAGACAGAGAAATTTTGTCTTCTTTGATATCAATGATTTTGGCGTGAACCTTATCACCTACCTTGAAGAGTTCTCGCGGATTTTCTACCAAAGACCAGTCAATTTCGGAGATGTGAATTAAACCTTCCAAACCTTCTTGAATTTTGATAAAAATACCAAAATCTACAGCGCCGGTTACTTCGCCGTCTACAACATCGCCAAGAGTGTACTTGCCGATTATTTCTTTTTTGAGTTTAGAATCTTGGTTTTTTTCAGAGAAAATAAGTTTGCCTTCTTTAGAGTCGGTGCCGATGATGGAAACGGTCAAAGTCTGGCCGACGAATTTTTTTAGTTCTTCCATGATGGAGTCTTTGTCGCCGTCTGGCACGCGCGGGTAATGTTCGGCTTTAAGTTGAGAGGCCGGCAAGAAGCCGCCAATTCCTTTCCATTCCAAAATTAAACCACCCTTGTTGGCGTCTTTAACTTCCAAGTCAAACGAAGTTTTACCCTTGGTTGCCTTTTCGGCTTCGCTCCAAATGATTGCCTGTTTCGCTTCTTTGAGAGAAAGTTCAATATAGCCATCTTCGCCCTCAGTCTCGATTACTTTGGCGGTAACCATGTCGCCGATGGATACTTTTTTGATGATATCTTTGGCATTCAAATACTCACGGCCGAAAATGATTCCGGTGCCAAAAGGCGGCAAGTCGATGTAAAGCGATTTTTTGCCTTTGGCGATAACCTTGCCCTCTATAAGTGCGCCTTCTTCCGGCGGGAGAGGAGAGCTTTTTAAGACCTCGTCCATCGCGCGATGTTCCCCGCTTTTTTTTGTTTTAAAATCGGACTCTTCTTGCTCGATGTCCTCGGAAATTTGCTCTTGATCAGTCGTTTGAGACAGATCTTGTTGTGTTTTACTCATAATAGAAAAGTATAAGAGAAATTGGAGAAAAAGTCAAAAATTCATTCATCTCACTTGTATATTCGCGTTTGTCATTGCTAAAACCCCGTTGGATTGACTGGCGTTCGTTGGGTAAACATGCTAAAATGAAATTAACAAATTATGATTATCAGCTATCACGGCAAGGCATTTATAAAGGTTCAACAAGGTGATTTAACCGCCGCCTTTAATCCACCAAGCAAAGATTCCAAGGTCAAGGCGGTTCGTTTTGGCGCTGATTTGGCGATGATTTCGCTTAACCACGAAGACTTTAATGGCGCCGAGATGGTTTCCTATGCCAACAAAACTCCATTCGTGATTGACGGTCCGGGTGAATATGAAATTGGTGGTAATTTTGTTTTGGGTGTGCCTTCGGCCGGTCCCGGCGGTTTAATTAATACCATTTATACTTTTACCATTGATAATATCCATTTTTGTCACTTGGGGGCTTTGACTGAAACAGGGCTGGAAGGTCTTAAGGAAGAAATTGGTGAAGTTGATGTCTTGTGTGTGCCGATCGGTGATAACGACACTTTAAAAGCCAAAGACGCGTTTAAATTGGCCAACTCCCTGGAGCCGTTTATTATTATTCCGATTTTGGTCGGTAATAATGGAGAAAATTTGACCACTTTTTTGAAAGAGGCGGGCGCCGGCGACGTAATGCCAATTGAGAAGTTGACTCTGAAAAGAAAAGATTTGGATGGCAAAGAAGGTGAGGTTGTTGTTTTAAAACAAACTTAAACGCGTTCTTTTGGTTGCCTCTGCCTTTATCTGTCGTTAGACAGATAAAGGCAGACAGTCAGGCAAACGTTTATTTATTAGGACCATATTTTTACATTTTAATTTTTATATTATTAATACCATGTCTATCAAAAACTATATTGCCAATGTCAAAGAGAAGCCGGAGGCAAAACGTAAAACTTTGCTCTTGGTTTGGAGTGGAGGACTGACTTTTTTAGTCGCGCTTGTTTGGTTTGTCAATATAAATTATGTGGCTTATAATCGGAGTTTGGAAGAAGCAGAAATATTGGCTAAGGCGGAAGCGGCAGCCAAAACCGGACAAATTGAAGTAGTCACTCAAAAAGAAGAGGGTAGATGGTGGGAGCTGATTAAAACAAATGTCGCGGCGGTCGGAGAAGGTTTCAAGGTCTTGACCGGACAAATGGACGAGTAAGATAAAAGATATGGCAAAAGATAAAGAAGACAAAGACAGTAAAAAAAATAAGGAAAAAAAGAGCGATGCGCCGATTCCGGAGCGCCTTTCTATTATGCCGATTGACATAGTGTCAGAAATGAAAGAGTCCTATTTGAACTACTCAATGTCTGTTATTGTTGGCCGCGCTTTGCCGGATGTTCGCGACGGTCTGAAACCGGTCCAGCGACGCATCCTTTATTCAATGCACGAACTTGGACTAACGGCCGCGGCGAAACACCGCAAGTCAGCAACAGTCGTTGGCGATGTTTTGGGCAAATATCATCCGCATGGCGACGGCGCTTGCTATGACGCAATGACCCGCTTGGCGCAAGATTTTTCCATGCGTTATCCCTTGGTAGATGGTCAGGGCAACTTTGGTTCCATTGACGGCGACTCGCCGGCGGCAATGCGTTACACCGAGGCGAAGATGGCCAAACTTTCTGGCGAAGTTTTGCGTGATATTGAAAAAGACACAGTTGACTTCATCCCCAACTATGACGGTACCAGGCGTGAGCCCGTGGTCTTGCCCTCGGCGGTGCCCGGTTTGCTTCTGAATGGCGCGGTTGGAATCGCCGTTGGGATGGCGACCAAGATTCCGCCGCATAACCTGCGTGAATTGGCTGATGCCTTGATTTATTTGGCGGATAACCCGGACGCCACTACTGAAGATTTGTTGGAATTCGTCAAAGGTCCTGACTTCCCAACCGGAGGATTGGCTTTTAACGAGCAAGATATCAAGCATGCTTACGCGACCGGCAAAGGTGGGGTGCTTACGCGCGGCGAGG
The DNA here is from genome assembly GCA_022705505.1 of Patescibacteria group bacterium. Lineage (GTDB taxonomy): Bacteria > Patescibacteriota > Minisyncoccia > Phycocordibacterales > XYD1-FULL-46-19 > JAKJEI01. The sequence continues at coordinate 4,466 of JAKJEI010000012.1, read as the reverse complement.
CTGAAATTGTTGAGACCAAGGCCGGCGCTTATCAAATTGTTGTTAGTTCCATTCCGTATCAAGTTAATAAGGCCGAATTGATAATGAAAATTGCTGATTTGGTGCGCGACAAAAAACTGGAGGGGATTAGGGACATTCGTGATGAATCAACCAAAGATATTCGTATTGTCGTTGACTTAAAGAGTGGCGCTTTTCCCCAAAAGATTTTGAATTCTCTATATAAGCACACCGAATTAGAAACAACCTTCCATTACAATTTATTGACTTTGGTGGATGGGGTGCCAAAACTTCTGCCCTTGGAAGGCATTTTGGAAGAATTTTTGAAGCATCGCCAAGTGGTGGTGGTTCGTCGGACTAAGTTTGATTTAAAGAAAGCGGAAGAGCGCGCGCATATTTTGGAGGGCTTAAAACGCGCGATTGACCACATTGACGAGATTATTAAAACGATTAAAAAAGCCAAAGACACGTCGGAAGCGCATGCCGCGTTGGTAAAGAATTTTAAGTTTTCCGAAATCCAGGCGACGGCAATTTTGGAAATGAAACTGCAGAAGTTGGCCGGCTTGGAGCGTAAAAAGATTGAGGATGAGCTGAAAGAAAAATTGGCTTTAATCAAAGAACTGAAGGCAATTTTGGCTGACCCGAAAAAAGTGACCGCCATTGTTAAAAATGAGTTGGTAGAAGTGCGTGATAAATATGGCGACGACCGCAAGACCAAGATTGTGAGGGGTGGCGTCAAGGAAATTAAGACTGAAGATTTAGTGCCGGAAAAAGAAGAAGTGCTTACGGTCACGGCCGGTGGCTACATCAAACGCACCGATCCGTCTGAGTTTCGCGCCCAGAAGCGTGGCGGGGTCGGAGTGGTGGACGTCAACATGAAAGAAGAAGATTTTGTGACGATTTTCTTGACGGCCAATACGCACGACGACCTTTTGTTCTTCACTGACCGGGGTAAAGCTTACCAACTAAAAATGTATGAGGTGCCGGAAGGCAAACGGGCAACTCGCGGCAAATCAGTGATGAATTTCTTGGCTTTGACCGATGATGAAAAAGTAACTTCTGTATTGGCGATGCCCAAGGAATATAAGAATGCCGACTTTTCGCTAATGCTCGTGACGACTAGCGGTATTGCCAAAAAAGTTTCAGCCGAAAGTTTCAAAGACGTTCGTCGCAGCGGTTTGATTGCGATTAAATTGGCAGATGACGACCTTTTGTTGGCGGCGCGCGCGGTCCACAAGGGTGATGAGATGATTATTTCGTCTCGCTCCGGTCAAGCTATTCGTTTCAAAGAAACCGATATTCGTGAGATGGGGCGAAACGCGGCTGGGGTGCGGGCAATGAAACTCAAAAAGGGCGATGTGATTATAGCGGCGGGGGTTGTTCATAAAGAAATGAAGGATGCCGAGTATTTGGTAATCAGCGAAAATGGTTACGGCAAAAAAACCAAATTAAAGGAATACAAAGTTCAAAAACGCGGCGGCTCTGGCATTAAGACCATTAGTGTGACCAAAAAAACCGGTGCGTTGGTCGCGGCCAAAGTGGTAGACGAAGAATTGGCGGAAATGGTGGCGATTTCCAAACAAGGACAGGTGATTCGAACTAAACTGTCGGAAATTCCTTCTCTCGGACGTCAAACTCAAGGCGTGCGGATAATGAAACTGCGCGAAGGTGACCAGATTGCTTCAATGACAGGGCTCTAGAGATAGCGCAAAACCAAAGCCAACAAAAGAAATCAACAAAGAGGGGCGTTCACGCCTCTTTGTTGATTGTGACCGACTTTTCTAATTTTACAATTATTCAACAGTTTTTGTTTTTTCAGGGTTAAAAGTCTATTCACAGTTTTCTTGCTCTTTTCCTTGTTCAGTTTTCTGCCAAGTGTTAAAATAGAATGAAGAATAATCAATGGATTTTAGCGAACCGCAAAAGAATATTGAACAACTGGAGCTGAAACCCGGCGAACGAGTCGCCGATTTGGGTTGCGGAGTTGGCGCTTACAGTTTGGCGGCGGCGCCGTTAGTGGGGGTGGACGGCAAGGTTTATGCCGTGGATATCCAAAAAGATTTGCTGGAACGCTTGCGCCAAGAGGCGGATCGCCAAGGTTGGCGAAACATAGAGGTGGTTTGGGGTGATGTAGAAAGAGTCTCCGGTTCAGGTTTGGCTGATGGTTTGGTTGACGCGGTGATTATGGCCAACGTGCTTTTTATGACTAAGTCAGTTTATACAACGGTAGCCGAAGTCAAACGAATCTTAAAAGGCCGCGGTCGTTTGTTGGTTATTGATTGGAGTGAAACCTTTGGGGGACTGGGACCACAGCCGGGGGATGTTTTTGATAAGAGTAAAGCGAGGCAGGCATTTGAGGGTAATGGTTTTGTTTTGCGACGGGAGTTTCAGGCCGGTGATCATCATTACGGTTTAATTTTTCAAAAAAATTAAGTTATGGAAAAAAGCAACACTTTTCAACTGATTCTCTTGTTTATTTTTGGCGCGGCCGCCGTGGTGGGCATTTTGATTTTTTCGGGTGTAATTCCCGGTTTCAAAAAAGAGTCGGTTGGTACCGCCGGGACCGTAGTGGTATGGGGCACGGCAAGTGATGCTAATCTAAACCGTGGTTTTGCTGAGCTTAGCAAAAAAAACGAAGACAAGTTTTCGTTGGTTTATGTTAGAAAAGATCCGGTGACTTTTGAGACTGAATTGACCGAAGCTTTGGCTTCGGGTACTGGCCCTGACGTGATTATCGCGCCACACGAAGTTATCTTTCGCCAGCGTGATAGAATTTATCCGTTTTCGGCTAAGTATTATCCAAAGCGGAATTTTTACGACACTTTTGTTGACGGCGCCAGATTGTTTGAAGTTGGAGAGGCCTATTATGCTTTGCCGATCGGCGTGGACCCGCTCGTTCTTTATTACAACAAAGATATCTACAACACCAACGGTTTGTCTTCGCCGCCCAAAACCTGGGTAGAATTTGTTAACTACCAGCCCAGACTGACAATTTTAGACGACAACAATAATCTGAAACAGAGCGCGGCCGCCTTGGGCAATTTTTTGAACATTGACCACGCCAAGGATATTTTTTCCCTCCTTTTGTTGCAAGCCGGCAATCCGATTGTCGCTTTGAACAATGGCGTTATCAAACAAACTTTAGCGGATAATTTGGGCTATGCAGTGATGCCGACGCAGGCTGCTTTGGAATTTTTCGTGCAATTTGCCGACCCGGCCAAATCAACTTATAGTTGGAATCGGTCTTGGCCGTCATCCCGCGACAGTTTTTTGGCGGGCAAATTGGCCAATTATTTTGGCCCAGCCAGCGAATATGCTTACCTAAAAAGCAAAAACCCGCATCTCAATTTTGACGTGGCGGAAGTGCCGCAACAAAGTTTGGACCGACGTCAGACCTTTGGCCGCTTTTATGGTTTGGCGATAATGAGAAGTTCTCCGCGTTTGGCGGCGGTTTTTCCGGCTGTTTATACTTTGTCGGCGTCCGGCGAAGCCGAGAATATCGCGGCGGCCTTATCGCTCCAGCCGGCCAAGCGGATGATTTTGGCTGCCGGCTCGGCCGACCCCTACACGCAAATTTTTTACGAGGCGGCATTGGTCGCGCGCGCGTGGCTTGATTTTAATTCAGCGTCTAGCCGGCGAATTTTCAGCGAAATGATTGATAATTATTCAAGCGGGCGTTTGCGCGCCGACCAGGCAATCAAAGAAGCCGCCGGGTTATTAAACAGATAAAATGAAAAAAAATTGGGAAAAAATTCGCTTGGGGTTGGTGTTTGCCGTTTGCTTGGTCTTGTGGCTTTTGCCGGCCATAATTTTGGCGGAAGGCGAAGACTCGGAGTTTCACCTAGTTGTTTGCGGGACTGGCGCGGAAGGCGCCATGGATTGTGATTTTGGAGAACTAAAAGATTTAGTGGGTAAAACCTTTAAGTATGTTTTGGGCTATATTATTTTGCCGGTGGCGACGGTTTTGATAATCTGGGCCGGTTTTAAGACGATCTGGGACGCTTCTCAAGGCAAAGATGCGACTTTTTGGCGGCAAATGCTCAAAAATGTAATTATTGGAATGGCTCTGGCGATCGGCGCTTACGCGATAGTTAAGACATTTATTAATTTGTTCTTTAGTGACGACGGCGCTTTTCAACCAATTATTGAGTCGGTTTTTGGTAATAATTAATATGAAATATTTAACAGTTTTAATTTTAATAATCATTATCTTTGTTTCTTTGTCTAGTCTGACTTATGGCCAAACGGGAATCCCTCAAGGTGGTGGTGGAACCAACGTTACAGGTAGCCCTGCTGGCGGCGGTGGGACTAATGTAGTGGGTCGACCCGAGGGCGGTGGTATTTTTACCAACCCCCTTAAAGACGGCATAGACAGCTTGCCAGGACTCTTAAAGTTGATTTTGGATATAATGGTCCAGATTGGTACGACAGTGATAATCATTATGATTATCTACGCCGGCTTTCTTTAT
>JAKJEI010000011.1:6127-18534 GCA_022705505.1 Patescibacteria group bacterium | reverse complement strand
CTCCGATTTTTGATGCACCTGAAGATATTAAGTCGCTGGCGTATAAGAGTGGGTGTTCTACTTTGTCTTTAACCGCCGATTTGAAATCCTTGGCGATATTTTTTGCCCCACTGGACACAGAGGAACCAATAGCTTTTCCAGCGGCAGTGTTGGCAGTCCATTGGGCCGCACGAGTTACTCCTTGAGCAACCCTAGTGTTAGCTATTTGGGAAGACAGTGAACCTGCTCCACGAGCTATGCTTTGACCAGCCTCTGAAGAAGCAAAAGCACCACCTGCTCTTCTGCCGACATTTATTGTCCCTCTACCTAAGAGTTTGGTTGTCCCAACGGCTGGCTTTGATAGTAAATTAACACCTTTTCCCGCCCATTTAGTAGCAAATTGCAAACCGTAAGCGCCGAATTTTTGAGCAATAAAGATACAAGAGACGATCAAGGCCATGACAATAATTTGGATAGAAGTTATTTTCAACAGCCCAGTGCCGATTCCAGCATCTTGGGCTAAAGTGGAAAGGCCCTGGGTCCCTAGTATTTTGAAAACAGCAAAAAGCGGAATAAGAAAGGCGGGAGCGTAAAAAGATTGTTTAATTAAAGTATCTAGCCACAGTTTATGAGAATTTTTAAACATGGGGATAAGTCTAAGAGTCAGACCAACTGGCGAGAAAACATAGACAAACAGCAACGTTACTGTCCGAAGAATAAACATAATTGACGCCACAAGCAGGACAAACGAAGCCATTAAAATAATTAATATCCCACCAAGCGCCCCGATAACGATTTGCAAGTAGCCAAGTCTGGTTATTGTCACTTCATTGGGGTCATCGGCGTTTTCAACTGGTACGACATGATTCATCAAACCAAGCTTGCTCACAAGCGCGGTCCCGATATTGGCGTTTACTTTGTCTAGAACCCAGCCGTCATTGGCTTGGGGGTCATAACTCATTCGCGAATAAAATTCATAAGCAACCACATTGCTGGCGTCAACCACTACTCGCACTAGAAAACCGCTAAAGTTTACCAACAAGGCGATTATAATGACATCAACAATTAATTTTTTGCCGTTACTGCCAACCGAAATGTCAAAAATAACGCTAATGGCAATATAAAACAGAATGAAAATGAATGATAAATTGGCGAGGTCGCGCATTATTCTCCAGGCGGCATCCACGCCAGGAGAGGCAATCAAGCTCTTGAAACTGATTATTGAAATATAAATTGAAAGGTCAAAAATAGAGCTGGCAAGCCAAAGCAGGACACCAAACAGTTTTAGAATAATCGTGGCGACGGCCGCGGCTATGTTCAAAAGACAAATCATTGGGTTGATACCCCACCGGTAGAAACATTTGCTATCATCCAACTTGTGACTTTGGACCGAGCCGGGATCAGCCATGGTGGCGGCCATAGCCTCGTCGATGTCCCCGGCCAGATCTTCCTGTCTTCCTTGTATCCGTTCTTGGGCCGCGCTTATTTCTTCGGGTGTGGAAGTTGGATTGTTAATTATATCTTCGTCTTCTTCTTGGATACATTTCTTTAGAGAAGTTTTTTGAGCCACCAACATACTGCCGAGTTCAGATTTGGCTTTTTCTACATGTATTTCTTCTTGTGTTTCAAAAACGACACCCCCATAACCGCCAGTTTGAGTAAATCTGTATATAACGCTTCTTTCCCCAAGATACTCGTCAACTCCAAACTCCTCTTTAAGCTCCTCATTCCTCTCCTTTAGAAGCGCTAACGTTTCCGCGCTTATTGCGTTTTGGTCTATTTTTTGCCATCCAGACCCTGTTACTTTGCTTATCTCATTCAAAGCTTTTTGCAAACGGGCAATTTCGTTTTGGTAGAATATTTTTTGTTCCTCCGTGCAACGAGGTAACTCTGTCAAGGTTTGGGCTTGGGTAAATTGCGGAATCACAACAAGAGCAAAACTTAAACTCATAAGTATTGCTGCGATAAAGGTTTTATTTTTGGAATAGGTTGCTATCATCTTTCTATGTTTATGGTCTTGATATTTTCGCCATTACTGTTTTTGCACGATAATTTGTAGGTTGGCGCTTTCAAACTTACGGTCAGAGTTTGAGTATCCAGATTATGTTCTAGATTATAATCGTTAAGAGAGAGGCGTTCAATTTCTGACCTAAGTTTGGTTAAAACCTCTTTGGCTTCATTGGCTTGAATTTTCACTGTCTTATCTTCTAAATAAAAACTTATTTGACTGTTTTGCGTTACAGAGGAAAGCGAAAAAGACAAAGTCTCCACTGTTTTGTCGGTTGAGGTATTTTTTTGTGGGGCAACATTGTTTACAACGTCGCCATTTGTAATAGACAAACTCGAGCTAGCGGCAAGAGGCAGTTTTACGATTAGACTACCAAGATGGCCCAAATCATCCCCGGTTTTTTTGACAATAACAAAATTTCCATCTTCGGTTCTTGATAACCAATCATTAGCCGTTTGGCAGGTTGAGTTTGGCGTTGCCCAGGTTAGTTTAACCTGATTCGGTTTACGGCCTGAATTTATTTCAGCCAAAGTTGGCGATATGGCATCAGCTTGAATAAGTGGCGGTTGACTACGGAAAGCATTCTGCGCCAAGCTAAGCAACATACTAATTATGTATTGAGAGTCATTGTCCTCTGAGTCGCCGCTCCTATTCCAAAGATTTGACAATTGGCCCAAGAGGTCGCTCCAATTTAAAACTGAGCCGTTATTGTCGGGGAGGTTGGGGCCCGAATCACTGGGGCTGGGGATGTCCCCACTTCCACTTGGACTTGAACCGCTTGAACCAGAACTGCCGCCAAAACCTCCGGTTGTTGGTGTGCCGAGACTGCTTTCTTGGGTTTCTTTGACGGCCTGTTCGGTCTTGGCCGGGTCGATGGTCGGAATATGCTGTCCGTCGGTCCCTTGTCCTGGTTTGTTATTTTGGCCCGGGCCCTTGCCGGCGCTGGTGGGCGGTTCATAACCGCCAGTAGCTGGCTCGTGGGCGTCGGGCGCGCTACCTGGCGGTTGTGATTCCGGTCCGCCCGGGTTCAGGTATGAATTGTATTTAAGCAATAAAGCGCTGGATAAAGTATCCTTAACGATAATTCCCGGGGCGCCTTCGCCAGCCACGGTTTCCCATTTACGACAGGCCACTAATTTGTTGTTCTCATCTTTGACTTCTTCCACGCATTTGCGTCCGGAAGGCAGGATTCCTTGTCCGGCTAAATATTCGTCTCGGGCTTGTGCCTCAGCAATATTTTGCGCTCGTTCTTTGGCTTCCATCGCCAACATCGCCGAGCCGTAAGGATTGTTTTCCGGGTCGGTTACCTTAAACCACATATTCCAAAAATCAGTTGCCGAGGAAGAGTTGGTTGCGGTGGCTTGGCCTCCGGCTGAAGCAGTTTTCCCAAAAGCGAGTTTGCTCAAAGGCCGGCTGATGAAACTTGGCAAGTAGGCCAATAGGCGGCTGGAGAAACTTGGCGCGTAAGCGGTTTTGATGGCGCTCCGTTCGTCTGTTTTTCTAAACTCCTCGATCTCTTCTTTGGTGACCGTGGAATCAATTTGGCTGGCGCTTTCGTCGTCTACTAATTTAACCAACTCTTCTTTGTAGAGATTGTTTGAATTCCTAATATCCGCCAAGACAACTTGCTTGGCCTCTTCTTTGATTTGCGTAAGGTGCTCATCAAGATTCTTGGGAAAAGCTTGGATGTTAACATAGTTACCGTCGATAATCGTTTTGTAGCCGGTTTTAATCAAGCTGTCAGGATTGTCTTTGCCGGCCACGTCGCTGGCGTATTTGGCGAGCGCTTCTAGCCTGGTGCGGTTGGCATTTACCTCATCGGCAATCTTCATCGATTCAAAACTGGTTTGAATTCGTCTGATGGCGCGCAGATGGGTACAGATTTGAATGCTTAAATCGCGAATCTCCTGAGTGGTTTTATCAATGCTGGCGGTCTGTTTGTCGGTGTTTTGGGTGGCGGTCATTAGCTGTCCTTGTTGCTCCACAACTGGCACGTAAAGTCCGGCACCAGTTACTAGACTGGCCGCCCCTCCAAGTATCCCCCCGCCACTGCCGCCAATAAGATTCCCGACAATCGGAATATCAGCCGCTTGGTCCAAAATCCCGCTTGGCAATTTTTCTAGCGCAGCGCCAACAATTCCCTCTGGCGCGCCGGAGAGGGCAGCTTGCAAAATTGAATTATCGCCACTGAGCAAGAAGTTGCCTAAAGCGTTGTCGGTTAAGTTTGGCAAAATGTCGCCGAACTTGTCCCCCAGCGATCCCAGAGTGTTATTAATCGCGCCAGCGCCTAGGTCCTCAATGATGTTATTTAAATTGTCGGCAGAGAGACCTTCTGCTAACATACCCAAGGCGTCACCCCCGATATTTCCAAATAGGTTATTGAGCGCGCCGTCACTCAACGTTGGTAAAATCTCGTTCATCATATCAGCCCCCAAAGAGCCGATCAAGTCGTCGGCTGCCACACCGCCGAGTTGAGAAAAGACTTGTTCCCAATTTTCACCGGTGATGTTACCTAAAAGTTGATCAAAGTTGCCGTCGCCCAAGTTGCCAAAAACGTTGTCCAAACCCAAACTGCTCATATCGGGGATGACTTCATTTAGAAAATCGGAGCCGACACTTTCTAGTAATTTGCCGGCGGTGGAGATACCAACGCTTTCAAAAATTTGTTCAATATTGCCTTGACCTAGGCTGTTCATCACGCCGCGGAGAAGATCTTCTGAACCACCAGCGATGATATTATTAATCCCGCCGATGCCCAAGTTGCCAAAAACCTGATTAAGAATATCATCGTTGGCGCGCGTCAGCATATTGTTTATCCCGGTTTGGTCCAGACTGCTGATAAGCATGTTCAGGGGTCCGTCTTCTATTCCGGTCAAGAGCGAGTCAAAGCCAGTGACCGACATATTGGAAAAGATGTTACTGGCCGAGGAATCTACCAACAAATGAGCAAAATCATTAAAAGTTTCACCGCCTAAGGTGGAAACGATATTGTTTATGTTTTCGCCGCTCAAATTATCAAAGACGGTGTTTATGGAATTGAATCCCATTTGTTCCAACAAATCAGACAAGGCCGAAGCGTTCATCTGTGAAAAGTCTCGGTTAATCTGCGCTTGACTCATCTCAGAAATAATCTCTTCGAGTCTTTCCGGCGAGATATTTGTCGGGTCAATAAGATTACCCCCCAGATTTACACTGGAATCGGCGTTTACAATGTTGGCAAAACTAATCCCCTTAATTTTTTTGCCAAGCCAAGCGAAAAGGGATTGGATCTTGTTTTTGACCAGTTGAAATCCGCTCTGGTTGGAGGCTAATATGGCGCTGTTGTTGCTTGAGCCTGAAGGGACGTTTTTGTCATTAAAAACAATATGCCAGTGATCACTTTCGTCCAGAAACTTATCCCCGTTGTCTAATAGATACCAGGTCCCATTCCCATATTTAGAAGGGTAAGATTCAACCGCGTGTTTATTAACGTATTCTCGGCTTTGACTTGTCATGGCGATATCAACGATGCTTTGCCCTGGGGCATGTGTCTTATGACCGGTCTCTGTTCCGCCCGTCAGCACTATTCCGCCACCCATTTCTCTGTCCATCTCGCCCAAACGATCCACTGCAAGTTGCGGCATACCGGCCACGTCGGTACAGCCGCCCGCGACAGTCCGGTAATCTCGGCCATTGCAAGGTTGTTTTTTGACCTCGATCCCCTGGCTCTTCAAAGCTTCTCTGGTGGCTTGCTCATTGTTTCCCATAGTCCCACCGCTGCCAACTGGGCTTCCCATACCGCTTCCGCCCGGTAAACTGCCTCCGCCCGGTAAACCACTTCCCATTCCGCCCCCGCGCCCGGCCTCCGCCTGGCAAGCTTCAAAATCCGCTTGTTGTAATTTAGAAAGTTCTTGGGCCTCTTCCCTGGCTGTTTGCCGGGTGCTCTGGCTCAAGTTGGTAATTCTTTCCTGGGCCGCGCTCGGATTTCCGCCTAAACTAGGTGTTTGCCCGTTTGTTGTTCCAACATCCTCAAAGTCTCCAAAATCAGATAAATTATAATCAGCTAAATTAACGATATCAGGTAAACCATCGCTATTTGGCAAAAAGTCACCAAACAGGTCCGCCCCAGATGTAATTGCCTGTGCCGAATAAGCAAGGCCAAAAGTCAGCAGGGCCGAAGCAATAAACAGCGTTATTTTTTGCGCTTCTGGTTTCATTAATTATCTTTTTCAAAAGTGATAACAATTTTGTATTCCGGCCCAACCACACCCGTTTGTTGTAGATAATTGTTCAGTTTGTCGGCCAAATTGATTAGGTTGGCGGTTTCTGCCAGATAGACGTTGCCGCTTTGCAGGGCGAGAATTGGTTCGTCTAAAGCTTTTTCCATTTGGGCGGCCAGGGCGGAAAGTTTTTGCAGGGAAATTATTAAATCTTTTTGGAAAGTGGCCATTTCGGCCGGAGCTGGAATCTTAGCCAAATTGTCGGCGATGGAGTCAAAGGTTAGTCTGGCGGAAACGACATCTTGAATCATTGTCCGGTCGCCGCTATCCATCGCCTCAAGCATTATCCTCACTTCATGTTTGCGATTGCCGGAGATCGGTTTAAGGGCGCCCACCAGGCGCTCAGCGTAAGTCTGCAAATCAGCGGCGGTTACATTGGCCATAGCGTCTAATTGGATGTCGTTATTTTCAAACAAACTGGCCGGGTCAAAACTTTGCAGCCCCCCTTTCTTCTCTAGGTTGTCTTCAACAATATTTCGCAGGCTCTCGTTTTTGTTTATGATTTCAGCGATTGCCTCTGCTTCTCGTCTTTCTCGCTCGGCGCGATTTTTTGAACCGACATACCATAAAACCCCTAGAGTTATAATCAGGAGTATAACTATAAAAAATATTACTTTACGACTGGGTAATCGATTCAAGATTGTAACTTTATTATACCGTTTGTTTAGGTATTTGGTAAATGTTTTTTATTGAAAAAAGTGGATAAAAAAGACAGATTGAATTATTATAAAAGAGAAATGTTTAATTTTTACAAATTGAGAAATTGCTTAAAATTAAAAAGACGCGTTTTTCTGTTTTTCCCCTTGGTTTTATTGCTTTGGTGGCCGCTTGTTTCGGCAGGGTTTGTCTTTGAAAAAATTGTGACCGAGGGCGAAGAGGACCCAAGCATAAAAAATCTTCAGATTATTCTTAATCAGGATAGCCGCACCCAAGTGGCCAAGGTTGGAGCCGGCGCGCCGGGCGCGGAGACCAGTTTTTTTGGCGCTCGGACCCGCGGCGCCTTGGCGCGGTTCCAACGTCTAAACGGCATTTCCGGCGAATATGGTTTTGTTGGGCGCAAAACCAGGCTAGCTTTGAACAAAAAGCTGGCCGAATCTTATTTTGCTGAAACGGCAGCCTCTGAAGATAAACTTACTGACCAATTGGCAAAAACCCAAAAAACCTTTGTTTTTAGGCTTCCTTCAGGCATTAGAGGGAATGTTACGCGTTTGGCCGATAAGAAATCGCCGTATATCAAGCGTTTGGAAGAAACAGAAAAGTCGGAAAGCAAAAAGAGTCAAGTTGTTGCCGGAAAGCCCAAAATCACCTCTTTGTCCCCTGCCAGGGGCGCTTATGGCGTGATGGTAAAGATTAAAGGCGAAAACTTTACCGCCACCGGCAACACCATTTATACCGGTTATAGTGTTTTGAAAAACGTTTCTTCGCCTGATAAAGAAACTTTGACCTTTACGGTGCAAGCCTTTGGAGCCGAGTATCAACAATCGCGCAGTTTGACTAATCATTTTGAATCATTTTCGATTCCGCTTTTGGTTTATGTAGAAAATGCCAACGGTCAAAGTAACAGTTTGACTTTTAACTACCAGTTTTGATGAAAAAATTTAAAACAACAACTCCTTTCCTCTTTCTTTTCTTGGCAGTCTTGGTTGGATTCGGGTCTTTTGGTTTTGGGGCAAACAAGGCGCATGCCCAAATTGGGCAGGTCCCCTTTGGGGGTTGGATCACCAAAATTGAGCCTTGCATAATCAGCAACAATGTTATGATCAGGCACGCGCCGGCTGCTGGCCCGGGCGTGGTGATGTATGATCCGAAAATCAGCCATCTATACGCTTATGCCCAATTGATGCCTGGTAATTGGATGCTTGGCAACACCCTGGGGGTGGAGCCTTGTTTGCAACTTGCCCCTTTTCCACCTTTTGTTGTTCTGCGTGGTTTTTTCCCTTTAATTACCATTGTTGGCACTTCGGGCACGGGGATGACAGCTGGTTCGGGCAGCAACACCAGCGGGAGTAATACTGATAACGCTGACAATCCTGACAATGCCGGCGGCTCAAGCCGTGGCGATGTGGACGGTGTGGTACCGGCAATTTATGAGCCGGTAGAACCTTGCGGCGAAGGTGATAATACTGCTTCGTCTTATGTTATTGCCAACGAGGGCTGGCGGAACTCCCCCTATACCGATTCGCTTGGTCATCGCACGGTCGGAGTAGGCCACCGTATCACCGGCGACGAACCCTTTAATGTCAATCAAACCTTGACCAACCAGCAAGTGGCTACCTTGTTTGAGCAAGACTATAACAGAGCAAAAGAAGAGGCCGCGATGGCCGCCGCTCTTCACGGAGTTGATTTTGATTCTTTGTCAGACACCAGGCAGGCTGTTTTGACGGACATGGCGTTTAATATGGGGGCGCAAGGCGGCGGAGGCTTGGCCGGATTTAATAATATGTGGGGCGAAATAGCCCAAGGTGATTGGGATGGCGCGGCTGGAGAAATTCAAAACAGCACTTACGCGAGACAATTGCCTGGCCGTTCCGAACTCAACGCCGAAGCGATGCGCACAAATGACCGAACTGTTTTGGACCGTCATATAAACTCCGACCCACAAGCTTGGCAGTTTTGTCAGCCAGTCAGTGAGCCGCCGATAATCGCTTGATTATAATCCAAGAACTTCATCCCCGATTTCCAAACGCAACTTTTCCGTGGCGCCGGCCGGCAAAATAAGAATATACTTGGCCGGTTTTTTTGGTTCAAAAACTTTAGGGTAAGTTTGAGGTGTGAGATAAGCAGCAATATCTACAACATCGTGATAATAACTGATCCAGACGATGTCGATCGGAAAGGTGACGTCTTTAAGCCAAAAGGAATAAAAATCTGGCTCATCAAAAACATACAAAAAGCCAGTGCCATCGGGCAGATATTCATAACCGGCAAATCCCCTCGTTCGCTTTTCTGGGGTGGCGGCAATATCAACTTTTATTTTTTGTTCATTGATGACAAGTGTGTTTGGCTCAAGAAGTCCTGTTTCGGTCTTGGCCTCAACCAATGAAAAGCTCGGCCAAAAAATCGGCGCTCGTCCATCAGCCATAATGTACCAAAAAGCGATTAAGCCAAGGGAAATAAAGGTGTAGATTTTAAAATTAAACATATCTAATGCGGATAAGACGCAGATTCACGCAGATAAAACGCAGATAAATACCAGTTTGTAAGTTGGGAAGTTTTGCTTGCGGGTTTGATTCTTGGTTGGGAGGGAAGATAATTGGATGCAGACTTGGTGCAGATCTAATGCGGATAAGACGCTGACTGCCGCAGATTAAACGCAGATAAAGAACAGATCTAATGCGGATAAGACGTCACTAGGTTTTGTTGTCTGCGCAAATCTGCGTTTTATCTGCGTGAATCTGCGTCTATTAGGCAGAGCCAATCTTCCAACCTTAGATCCTCGGCGCGGGCATTGGGATCAAGGTGGCAGACTTGCCAAGCTTGATCAGATAAATCAAGACGGTTACCCAACTTCTTACGTTTTTGGGAAAAACCTTGTCGCAGTAAATCAAAGAACCTTGTCTCCTCTCCAGCTTTAAAATTATTTCTGGAGATATTATGAATCAAGAGAATGGCCGAGTCCACTTTTGGCTTGGGGACAAAAGCGCCAGCTGGTACGGTTTTGATGTATTTTGGTTCGCCGTAAGCTTTGACCGAAAGTGACAATAAACTTTCTTTGCCATCTCCTGCCACGATTCGTTTGGCCACTTCTTTTTGAAGCATCAAAACCATTTTGGTGGGTTGGATTTTTTCTTGGCTTAAAAACTTTCTGATGATTTGGCCAGTGAGGTAGTATGGAATGTTGGCGACCAGACAGTAACTGGCAATCAACTTTCGGCGATTAGTTTTCAAAGAAGAAAAAAGCGAAGAGAAATCTAGGTTTAAAATGTCATCGTGGATAAGGATAAAACGGCCGACCTTGATTTCGGCGGCAAATTTTTCAGTTAAAACTTCAATCAAACGGTCGTCTTTTTCGATAGCAACCACGGTCGCGCCAACGGACAGCAAGGCTTCAGTTAATTTCCCCTGTCCCGGACCGATTTCCAAAACCAATTCGCGTTCGTTTAAATCAGCGGTCTTGATTATTTCTTGGATCGCCGTTTCTGATTTTAACCAATTTTGTCCAAGTGATTTTTTCGCTTTCATTCTAACGCAGATAAAATGCCGGTTAACGCTGGTAAAACACAGAAAACAGAACGGCAGTTTAACTTTGTAATCCTAACATGCTTGAAAAAATAACTCAAATATGGTATAATAATAAGATAGGAGCATCTTATTTGTGGTTTAAAGCCCTAAATTTTTGTGTTTTCTTCTTCGTTTCAATTTCTCTGATTCAATTTTTTGCGCTGGGCGGCACTCGGCCGCTTTTTACAGGATAAACCTTTCATAACCATCACTTTCTTCCGCGCCTTCATCCCACCACTTTGCCTTAAATTTTTTCTGTACCTGATCTGCGTTAATCTGCGTTTTGTCCGCATCTGTATCAGCGTCCAGTAACTCCTCGTCAATGTCAAAAATAAATTCCGAGGGCAGATTGACTTGTCTGGAACCGAAAACGAGGCGAGATTGGGCGTAAGTGAGGTAAAGTTTTTGGCGGGCGCGCGTCACCGCGACATAAAATAAACGTCGCTCCTCTTCTTCGTCGCGGTC
Source organism: Patescibacteria group bacterium (assembly GCA_022705505.1). GTDB lineage: Bacteria > Patescibacteriota > Minisyncoccia > Phycocordibacterales > XYD1-FULL-46-19 > JAKJEI01. The sequence continues at coordinate 7,602 of JAKJEI010000011.1, read as the reverse complement.
GGTTTCATCAAAACCTCGGTGCGGAAACAATCCTTCTTCCAGGCCAGTCACAAAAACGACATCAAATTCCAATCCCTTGGCGGCGTGCACGGTCATCAACTTGGCGCCGTTTTTATTTTCATTCAAGGAATCTTGTTCGGAAGACAACGCGATTTCCGCCAACATTATCGGCACGGCCTCGGCTGGCGGCAGGTGGTCGTATCTGACAGCCAAACTTGCAAACTCGCGCGCGTTTTCCAGGCGTTCCAAACTGTCTTCCCCGCCCTTTTTAAGTCCTTCTTCCAAGCCGGTTTTTTCAAGCACAAACTTAATCAGCTCGGACGGTTTGCGACTTTGAGCAAAGCTGGCAATCTCAGACAGTAGCCGCCGGAATTTAGCGACTTTTTCTCTGGTGGTAGCCGGCAAGGTTTCTTCAGCGCCAGCCGCCAGTTTGGTCAGCGTGACTTGCCCTAAGCCGCGGGGGGGTGTATTGATGACGCGTTTTAGCGCTTCAAAATCAGTCGGGTTAAGCGCTGCCTTAATGTAAGAAACAATATCCTTGATTTCTTTGCGTTCAAAAAATCGGGTTCCCAAGACTTGATAGGGCACGCCGGCACGCAAAAAAGCTTCTTCTAAAACTCGTGATTGAAAATTAGCGCGATACAAAACGGCAAGCTGTTCGGGTTTGGTTCCTTCGGCAATCATTTCTTGGACACGCCGCGCGATAAAGCGCGCTTCATCACCTTCCTCCAGGCCGGCGTAAAGACCAATTTTGGCCCCGCCTTTTTTCTTGGTGAAAAGTTTTTTGTCAAACCGCCGAGTGTTTTTGGCGATAATTCGGTTGGCGGCAGTCAGAATGGTTTCTGTGGAGCGGTAATTTTCTTCCAGGAGAACAGTTTTGGCGTTGGGATAATCTTTTTCAAAACGCAACAAGTTGGTGTAATCGGCGCCGCGCCAGCCGTAAATGGATTGATCCATATCACCGACGACGCAGATATTTTTGTATTTTTCGGCGAATAGTTTAACCAGTTCATATTGAATAACATTGGTATCTTGGTATTCATCAACTGAAATATAACGGAAGCGGTCTTGGTATTTGGCGAGAATCTCGGGTCTTTGTTTAAAGAGTGTCACGATTTGCGCCAACAAATCGTCAAAGTCCAAGGCGTTTTCTTTTTTAAGCAGTTTGGCATATTCGGCCCAAACAGCGGAAACGGTTTTAGGGTAATAGTCTCTCGCGCTGGCGCGGTATTCTTCCAGACTAACCCCATTCCCCTTTTGGCGAGAAATGGCTGAGAGAATTTTACCCGGTTCAAACCTTTTGGGGTCAACATCAACTCTTTTCATCGCGCTTTTGATTTTGGAGATAGAATCATCGCGGTCAAAAATAGAAAAAAATTTTGGCAATCCCAGGGCGTGGTGTTCATTCCGTAAAATATGGACACAAAGCGCGTGAAAGGTGGAGACAAAAGGTTCGGCGCGATTTTGCCCTTGTT
>JAKJEI010000011.1:0-5444 GCA_022705505.1 Patescibacteria group bacterium | reverse complement strand
ATTATAGACGCCTTCCACGACGTTTTGGTTGATAAACTGTATGAGGAATTAAAAACCAAGGGGTTGATAAAATAATATGAGCGCAACATCACTGATTTTGACCATTCTTATCTCCGCGGCCGCTCTGGCGATAGCAATTGTGCTCTTTTTTTGGTGGCGCCGTCGCCATTTGGCTAACCTGGATTTGAAAATCTTGGCGATTAGGATTCCGCGTCATGACAAAGAAGATGGCGAAAGAGATTTTGCCAAACAAATCAACTTGTCAGAGCAACTTTTTGTTGCCCTCTCTTCTATCGGTCGCCCCTTTGTTTTTGAGGCTTCGGTGCTGAACACCGGCGAAGAGATTCGTTTTTATTTGGCCGTGCCTCGTACTTCCTTGGAGTTTGCGCGCAAAACGGTTCAGGGTTTCTTTTTAGACGCGCAAGTTGAGGAAACCTCCGATTATACTATTTTTGAAACCGGCAGCCAGGCCGCGGCCGGTTATCTGTCGCTTGATAAACACTTTGTTTTGCCGGTCGCTTCTTATCGTGAATCTGAAGCTGACATCTTTTCGCCGATTCTTTCTACTTTGTCAAAGCTGGCCGAAAATGACGAAGGGGCCTCAATCCAGGTTGTGGTCTCGCCGACCGGCGACACAGCCAAAAAAGAAATTGCCCATATCTTGGAAAAATTACGCGAAGGCAAGTCTTTAAAAGAATTGACAGACACGGGCTTGTCATTAAAAAAAATAGGTGAAGAGATCGGTAAGGCGGTGTTTGATAAAAAATACGAAAAAGATGAAGGTCCCAAGTTGGCTGACGAGGAAATGGTTAAGGCGGTTCAGTTGAAGATTGCCAAAACTTTGTTTGCTGTCAATGTGCGGATCGTTACGGCAGCTTCCACTAAGGGGCGGGCAGAAGACATCTTGATGTCTGTCTCCTCCTCGTTTAGCAAATTGGCTTCGCCGGTCCGTAATTCATTTAAGGTGGTCAAGCCCAAGAAAATTAATCAATTGGTTTTTCGTTATGTTTTTCGCGAGACTGATGACCGTCGGGCGATGATTCTGAATGCCGAAGAGTTGGCGGGCATTTTCCACTTGCCGACTGAAACTTCGGATGTGCCAAACGTCACTTGGCTACGGGCCAAAGAGGCGCCGCCGCCCGAAGTTTTGCCTCCGACTGGCTTGGTTTTGGGGCAAAGTATTTTCCGCGGAGTGGAAAAAACCATTCGCGTGACCGACGAAGACCGCCGTCGCCATACTTATATCATTGGTCAAACTGGTACCGGCAAATCGGTCTTTATTCAGAACATGGCGATGCAGGATATGAAAGAGGGCAAAGGTTTTTGCGTGATTGACCCCCACGGCGAACTGGTGGACAAAATTTTAAATTTTGTGCCGGCTAGTCGGATTGATGACGTGATTATTTTTGACCCGGGCGATCGCAGTCGACCCTTGGGTCTTAATATGCTTGAATACAACCTCTCCCGTCCGGAAGAAAAAACATTTATTGTCAATGAATTGCAGGCGATTTTCAACCAACTCTTTATGAAAGAGACAATGGGTCCGCAGTTTGAAAAGTATATGAGGAACACCCTGTTGCTTTTGATGGATGATTTCAAAAATGAGCCGGCGACCTTGATGGAAGTGCCTCGCGTCTTTACCGACGAAGAATACCGTCGTCGCAAATTGGCCAACTGCACCACTCCCTTGGTGGTTGACTTCTGGACCAAGGAAGTACCCAAGACAAGCGGTGAACAAAGTTTGGGCAACTTTGCGCCTTATATTACCTCCAAGTTTGACGGCTTTATTTCCAACGACTATCTTCGACCGATTATCGGGCAAACCAAGTCGTCATTCAATTTTCGCCAGGCGATGGACGAGGGCAAAATTATCCTGGTCAATTTATCCAAGGGTAAATTGGGGGACCTCAACTCGGCGCTTTTGGGCATGTTGATTGTTGGCAAGCTTTTACAAGCGGCCTTGTCGCGAGTTGATGTGGCTGATGAAAAAGTCCGCCGTGATTTTTATCTTTATATTGACGAGTTTCAAAATTACACAACTGACTCTATTGCCACAATTTTGTCGGAGGCGCGCAAATACCGGCTGAATTTGACGATTGCACACCAGTTCATTGCTCAGCTTAAAGATAATATTCGGGAATCGGTCTTTGGTAACGTCGGCAACTTGGTAGCGATGCGCGTTGGCCCGCCTGACGCCGAAGTTTTGGTTAAACATTTTGGTCCGGTGTTTAGTGAACGAGATTTGATTAGTATTGAAAATCTAAACGCTTATGTCAAAATTCTGGTAGACGGTCAACCAAGTGAACCTTTTAACATCAAATTTAAATGGGCGGAGGGCGGTTCTAGTGAAGTGCGCAAACAGATGAAAGAACTGTCACGACTTCGGTATGGCCACGATTTGCAGACCGTAGAAGAAGATATTGTGAGAAGACTCCGGGACTAATGCGGATAAAGCGCAGATTTACGCAGATGAAACGCAGACAAGGAACTAGTTTACAGCCTACAACTAACAGCCGGATTAGAATTAAAAATTAAAAGAAAGGCCCAAGAATAAATCAAAGCGCGGCATCTGATGGTGCCACGCTTTGATTTATTCTTCTGACTGTCGGCTGTAAATTCTTACCTTGTCTAAAACCTAAAACCCTCTTTCTTTCCGCGTAAATCTGCGCTTTATCCGCATTAGAATGGATTGGCAGCGCCACGAACTTCAAAGTGGAGATGGTTGCCGGTAGAACGGCCGGTGGAACCGACATAGCCAACAATGTCTCCTTTTTCTACGTTTTGTCCGGAATAAACCGCTAAACTGCTACAGTGAGAGTAAAGAGTTTGAGTGCCGTTGGAGTGTGAGATGACCAAGTAACCGCCGTAACCGCCGTTATAACCAGTTGGGCGGGCCAAAATTACTCGACCGGAAGCCGCGGCATAAACCGGGGTGCCATAAGGCGCCGCCAAGTCTACCGCGTTATAGCCATGCAAGCCCTGTGAACGCACGCCGCCAACAATGGGGCGCATAAAATAACCAAGGTAGCTTGGGCCTTTGTATTTACCGCCAGAAGAAGTGCCAGCTGCCGGTGATTTGGCTGCCGGGACACCATAATCGCCGTCTGGAATAATGACTGTTTGCCCGGCAATCAAGCCCTTGCCTTCTTCTAGGCCGTTGTAGAGGATAATTTCATCAACATCGCCACCGTATTTTTTTATGATACTGGCCAAAGTGTCTCCCTTTTTTACCGTATAACGAATGCCGGTGACCGGCAAAATAACCAAAGTTTGGCCCTCTTTAATGACAGAATTTTTTGTTAAGTCGTTGGCCCAGCGAATTGTATTAACCGACACGCCATACATTTGCGCGATAGTGGAGAGGTTGTCGCCCGGGCGAACGGTATAAACGCTAATTTGGTCTGTCGGGGGGACGCTGTCAGTTAAATCAGCCACGGTGCCTAATGGACCGGCTTCGGCCAAAATCGCCGCGCCATCAACTAATGACAAATCAACATCTGATTTGGGGGAGGTTTCTTCAGTTTCCGGTTTGGGCTCCAAGAGGGCCATATTTTGCGAGTTTATGGAAACAGTCGCCAGACTTTGGTTGGCATGGGCGCTGAAAGAGTCGCCGGCACGAAAAATAATGTCTGCCACGGCTGAAAAAATAGTTGCTTCCGCTTGACCGGTCGCGGCCATGGCGTAAAAAAGGATGGCTAACGCCCAAAACCGCCTATTCAAAACAGAACGGAACAATAAAGCTATTTTAGCCCCTAGCCGTTCTTCCGGTCCGGGCTTTTGAAAGTTACGTAAAATAAGCCTAATTTGGAGCTTGATGACGACCACGCGCGGAAAAATTCTTTAATCAATGCTTCTCTTCGGGAAAACCAAGCACCCCGCCATTCTATCTCAACTGGCAACAAAATTCAATAAAAATTCATTTAGAAGTGGATAACTTCAAAACGTGGATTAGGCGTAGAATTAACATGTTTGCCTGTCAGTGGATGCAAAAAACACTGACAGTTAACAACTTACGTCTAAAAGTTACTATAATTCTTTGGTCTATACTGCAAGGCTTCCAGCAAATGCTCTTCTCCGATATTTTCCGCTTTGGCCAAGTCGGCGATCGTGCGAGCCAATTTGACGCTCCGGTGATAGGCGCGCGCTGAAAGATTGAGTTTGGCCGCCGATTGATTTAGGAGTTTGCGTCCGGCTGGCGTCAGAGGCGCGTATTTGTCCAAGTCTCGGGCGCTCATCTCGCTATTTTGGCGTTTTTCAGTTTGGCTGAAGCGTTCAACTTGACGTGCGCGGGCCTCGGCCACTCGGCGTTGAATCTCGTTTGAGCTCTCCCCTTTTTGTTCTTCGCTTAACTTTTCATATTTTACCGTTGGCACTTCCAACCAAAGGTCTATCCGATCTACAATTGGGCCGGAAATTTTACGTTGGTATTTTTGAATTTGGCCCATGGAACAAACACACTCTTTGACACGCGAGCCGAGATGTCCGCAGGGGCAAGGATTCATAGCTGCCACCAAAATGAAATTGGCCGGAAAAGTCATTTGCCCGCGCGCGCGTGAAATACTGATGACCCTATCTTCTAGAGGTTGGCGCAGAGCCTCGATTACTTTTTTATCAAATTCCGGAAATTCATCCAAAAACAAAACACCGCGGTGCGCCAGGGTAATTTCGCCCGGTTTAGGCCAGCTGCCGCCGCCGACCAGCGAAACGTAAGAAGCGGTATGGTGGGGTGAACGGAATGGCGGATGGGTGAGCAAATCATCGCCAAGTGAACCGGCGGCCGAGTGGATTCCGGTTGTTTCTATTACTTCTTCGCCGGCCAGTGGCGGCATAATGGAGGCAAAGGCGCGCGCGAGCATTGTTTTGCCGGTGCCCGGCGGGCCGAACATGGCAACATTGTGACCGCCGGCCGCGGCAATTTCCAATCCCCGCTTGGCCGCTTCTTGACCCTTGATGTCGGCAAAATCCAGAAAGTATTCCGGTTCGCGGTAAACGACGACGGTGGTCGGCGCCGGTGAAAGTCCTTGCGGAAAGTCAAAAATTTCTTCATCACGGGCGTTTTGCGGCTTGGGTGGTGGGCACAAATGTTGAATCAGTTCCTTTAGGTTACGACAAGGATAAACTCGGAGGTCTTTAATCAAAGCTGCTTCAGCGGCATTTTCGGCGGGCAGATAAATTTCAGCAAAGCCTTTTTCTTTGGCCAGTTTGGCGAGTAACAAGGCGCCATTGATTGGCCGCAAGCGTCCGTCCAAGGCTAGTTCGCCGGCAAAAATACGACCCTTTGGTTCAAAACGGATCTCATTGTTGGCAAGAAGATAACCAAGGGCGATACCCAAATCAAACGCCGACCCCTCTTTCTTAAGGTTGGCCGGCGCGAGTGAGACGATTATTTTCTTGTTGCCTTTTTGTGGCGACTGAAACCCGGAGTTTTTAATTGCCGCGGAAAT
>JAKJEI010000010.1:297-25785 GCA_022705505.1 Patescibacteria group bacterium | reverse complement strand
CTAGATGACATCGACAACCTCGTCGTTTCCGACTACTGGCAACACCTTTCCGAAAAAGCCGTTCTTGGTAGCGCTGGTGTAATTGAATTGTTTTTTAAAGAAGTAGCGGCGGAAAAAGAATCCCGCCGTTTATTTGATTTGAACAAAAGTTATCTAGAACGGTTCTTGGGTCGCTTGGCTCAAGGCGCTAAAAATACCCTGGCCATTTTAAGTTTTTGGCGAACAAGTCCAAATAATCCACAACCAACATTGGTGGAAGACAGTTCCGATGGCGCTGAGAAATTGGAAAACTCCGAACAGTCTGTTCCAGAGGAGAAAAGTCAAGCTAACAAAGGAACAGAAATTAATCAGGTTGAGCTTGCTCGTCTGATGGCGGAAGTCCAGGCTCTCCAAAGGCAACTCGCAGAATACCAGACCAAACTGGCGATAGAAACCGGCACCAACCAGGAGAACGTTCTTGGTGAACAAGAAGTTAAGGAAATCAAAGAAGAGGACCGCCGGGTCCATACCAGTGTTTCCGGTTTTCTTGGCGGCAGTTCCGGCGGCAGTTCGGCGGACGAAAATTTAATCAGTGATGAGGATGAGGTGGTAATTGCCGCCCCAAACATCTTGTCGCCTGTGGATTTTTCCGCGCCGTTCTCTACCGCGACAATTATTTTTTCCGGTACCACTACGCCAGGCCTGACCGTCTTTTGCGATTTTGGCCATAACAACACCACGACGAGCGAACTTGATACCGGCGAGTGGGCTTTGGAAATTATTGATTTGCCGCAAGGCACCACCACCCTAAACTTTTTCGCGCGGGATATAGAAAACCACATCTCTGCGCCGGTGGCGGTAGAAATCTCGGTTGATTCTCTGCCGGCCGTTATCAGTTTTGGAATTGAAGAGTGTAAAAATAGTTTTTTTGACGACCATTGTGTGATTTCACCTGTTGAAAAACTTAATATTTCTTGGCAAGCAAGCAAGGGTGAATACATTTCTTACAAACTTCAAGAAGTCTGGGAATTTTGGGAGGAGGCGGGCGAAGAGGTTGATATAAAATTGGCCACGACGGCGAGCACTAGTTTGATGCTTGATTGCGACTATCCGCCTTATTATCCTGTCGGATGGCGTTTGGTTTTGACAGCTGAAAATTATGATGGAGAAAAGATTCAATCAGAACCTTTTGAAATTTGGTTTGACCCCTGGCCGTTAATTATAAATGAAATTGGTTGGACTGGCACAGCCGCTTCTTCTACTGATGAATGGTTGGAACTTTATAACCCCTTGCCGTTTGAGGTTAACCTTGAAGACTTTTGGATTGTTGGTCTTGACGATAAGCCACGAATTGAATTGTCGGGTTTAATTGGTGGCCAAAGTTTTTATTTGATAGAAAGGAATGATGACTTGGTTATTTCTGACTTACCGGCCGACTTGGTCGCCGGCTTTGGGGAAAGCCCCGAAGCAGAAGGCCTGCCGGATGATAATTTGCAGTTAAAGCTGGTAAAAAAAGTGGGGGAGACTGAAGTTGTTTTTGACCAAACGCCCTTATTTATTCCATCTTATTATTGGCCCAAAAGTTCAATTGAGCGGAGGTTGTGGCGCGTGAGCGGAGAACTTCAGTCAAACTGGATCGAGGCTGTGACTTCTAAACAGCAAAATGGGCTTGACCGTAATGGCGAAAAGATAGGCGGAACGCCCAAACTGGAAAATAGCAGTCGAATTTTTTCACTAATATAAAAATTACAAAATTTTTTATGTTTTTAAAACAAAAGATTTTACTTGGATTATTTTTAACCGTTTTTGCCTTTCCATTTTTAGTTGAGGCCGATGTTATTATCAACGAGGTCGGTTGGTTGGGAACGGTTGAGAGCTCTTATAATGAATGGATAGAACTTTATAACAGCGGAAATGAAGAGATAGACTTGGCTAACTGGGCGTTGTATGAAAGAGATGAATCTGGCGCGGATGTTCAAATAATAAAACTTACCCAAAAAATCGCTCCCCAGGATTACTATTTGGTGGTGAGAGTCACCGCTAGCGCGCCTAACCCATTTCCCGAGGCTGAAGAAGCGGGCACTTTTAAAGGTGGCGGTATTCTAAACACTGGCGAGAATTTGGTTCTCAAGGATTTAAATGGCCAAGAGGTTGATTCGGTTTTAGCTTTGGGCCAATGGAGGTCAAGCGACAGAGACGGGAGAACAATGCAGAAAAATGATGCCAATTGGATAATGGCAATGGGGACGCCAGGGGCGTCAAACGCCACAGAGGCGATATCGGAAGGTGATGGTGAAAACGATGACAACGATAATTCCGGTTCCGGATCAAGCAATGATTCCAACCTGTCTGCCCATTCTGGCCAAGTTGAAATCAGCGACTATGATCCCGATGACGTTGAAATCAGCGCCGGTCGGGCCAGGTTAACAAATGTAATGACGCCAATAGAGTTCAAGGTTGAAAGCAAGAGCACTCTTGCCGGCATTTTTGAGTGGTCGTTCGGCGATGGTGAGTCAAAGCGCGGCGCGAAAGTCAGCCACAAATATGACTTTCCCGGTCAGTATAATGTGGTTTTGAATTATTACGCTGGTAATGATGAGGCGGTCTCGCGGACGACGGTGACGGTAACTGAACCAAATTTTGATTTGGTGGTATCTCCGGCCGAGAAATTTTTAGCTATCAAAAACTTGGGTGATCGGGAAGAGAATATTAATGATTGGACCGTAAAAAATGGCAGTTCCACCGTTTTTACTTTTGCCAAGGATACTATCATTGGCGCCGGGAGCGAACTCAAGATTTCTTTGTCAAAAGAAATAACTACCAAGTCCTGGAGTCTTAATTGTGCCGACGGCTCTGTGGTGGCCGAAGTCAAAACGGAAATCAGCTCGGGTAAATTGGACAAGCCGATTTTATCTGCTTCAACCACTGCCAAGGTGGCCGAACTTAGACAAGAGTTGGTCAAGGCGGAAATGATGTTGTTGCGAATTCAAAAAGAACGAGCTCTCTCTTTGGCGGCTGTCGGTTCCGCTGGTTTGACCAAGCCGAAGCCATCAGACCAACAAAAAATCGAATCCTTAACCTCGGCTAATTTATCTCCAAATTCTACTGATTCTGATATAATAATCATTGAGAGGGAGGCGGGGGTGGTGACAAAAATTTTAAAAGCATTTAAAGAATTTTTTTAATGTCTAAATATCTGAATTGTAATTTTTGGCGGATGTTAATCGGTTTTTTGGCAGTTTTGGCGGTGGCGGTTGGCGTTTTGTTTTGTCTTGGGTTTATCGACAATACGGAGGAGCCGTCCGGTCCTACAAATTTTGCCGGTCTGGGAGAAGAAGAGTGAAAATTTATAAACGCAATAATCAAGATGAATCTTGTGGTGATGAGAGATTCGCCTTGCTTCTATTTACTTAAATTTAATTTGTGATATAATAAAACCTGGATAGAATAATTACGGAATAGAGGAAAGAAAAAAAGGAGGAGAAGCTATGGGCAATGAATATAGTCCGGTTTCTCATGCCTCAACTTGGTCTTTTGTCGTGTGGGCGAACGGGGAGATTGATTTTGAAGCCCGAAGCGCACACGACTATTGCCTTCTCAGAAAAGGGAAGGCAAAAAAGTGCCGGCAGTGCCGGCGACCAATTTTGGTTTCCAATCTGGAAGCAGGTCTTTGCCCTGACTGTGACGGCCGGGGCGATGTCCTGGGTTTCGATCAGGGATAAAAACACCCCGACCAAGCTTTGCTTGGTCGGGGTCAATTTTTTATCCATAAATAAAAAAAGATTTTCCTTGAGTTTTTTGCGGCGCAAACCGGAATCTTGTTTGTATTGGGCTGTTTGACTTTTCTCTAAAAATGGTCAATAATCTAAACAGCCGTAGACAGCAGGTATCGCAAGAGTAAAACCTGCCGAGGGGTCGCCGGGAATACTCGGTTGACGTGTCGATCCAAGCGGCTATTAGCCGTTTTTTTATTGTAGAAAATTAAGGAGCGAAGCGACTATAATTTTCACAACCCCACTTTTCTTAATGACGGGGTGGTAGAAAAGAGTATGATGAAGCGACTATAATTTTCACAAAAAAATCTGTTATGGCAATAACCAAAGATAAAAAATTAGAAATTGTTGACAAGCTCAAAACTATCTCCGATAAAGGCAAGACCATTGTTTTTGTAAACTTTCATGGCTTGTCGGTCGGTGGCGTTAACGATTTGCGTCAAGTTTTGCGCCAAAAAGAAGTTGGTTACTATGTGGCCAAAAAGACTTTAATCAAGCGCGTTCTGGATAGCGCCGGTTTTTCCGGTGAAATGCCGGAATTGGAAGGTGAAATCGCCTTAGCTTATCTGACCAATGAGGCGGGGGACACCCTTTTGCCGATTAAAGAAATTTATGATTTCCAAAAGAAAAACGCGGAAGTCATGAAAATTGTGGGGGGTATTTACGAGGGAGCGTTTGTGAGCTCGGACTTTGTCATTCAAATGGCCCAGATTCCGAACCGCGAAACCCTGTACGCGCAATTTGTCAATCTTATTAATTCGCCAATCCAAGGTTTGGTCATGGCGCTTGATCAGATTGCGCAAAAGAGAGAGACCGTTTAAAGCAAATTTAGAAATTATTAAATAATTTAAATTACTATGGACGAAGAAAAGAAAGACGCGACCGCAGAAGCCGAGTCGCAAACGCCGGAAGCTCCGGCCGAAAAACCAAAAGAAGAAGCAAAAGCCGATGTTGTTATTCCGGCCAAATTCAAGGCCTTGGTAGACCAAGTGGAATCAATGACTGTTTTGGAACTTCATGAATTGGTTAAATTATTAGAAGAGAAATTCGGGGTTTCCGCCCAGGCAGTAATGGTGGCTGGCGGCGCCGCGGCTGGCGGCGAAGCGGCCGAAGTGAAAGACAGCTTCACGGTCACTTTGACCGCGGCTGGCGACCAAAAGGTTCAGGTCATCAAGGCGATTAAAGACAAGTTGGGTCTTGGTTTGAAAGAAGCCAAAGACTTAGTTGATGCTGCTCCGTCTGTTCTGAAAGATGGCGCCAAGAAAGACGAAGCCGACGAAATCAAGAAGGCAGTTGAAGAGGCCGGCGGCAAAGTGGAGGTCAAATAATGTTTTTGAAACAAAAACGGCCCATCTCAAGATGGGTTGTTTTTGCTTTATTTAAAAAGCTCTAAATAAGAGTTCCCATTTTTTATCGGTCAATTTTTTGATTGCCTAAGCTTCTTCTTTGCGGTATATTAAAAATATGGAAATATTGCCAAAATTATTTGGTGGCTCTAATCAAGTCAAGTTGATGCGTCTTTTCTTGTTTAATCCTGACAATTTCTTTTTGCTGAAAGAGCTTGGACAACGAACAAAGATAAAACCTGGTCAAATCAAAAAAGAAATCGCATTGTTGGAATCAATTGGCTTGGTAAAAACCAGAAAAGTGGCGGGGGCGACGCCAATCAAAAAAACCAAGAAAACCAAAAAAGGTCAGAAGAAGAAACCGGCGCGAGAATCTCTGCGAAGCCGTTTGTGGGGTCTTAACTCGGAATTCTTTTTTGTCGATCATTTGCGTTCGTTGTTTAACGCCGATTTCTTTGTTAGTCGCGATGAATTGGCGCAAAAGTTTAAGAATTGCGGCAAGATAAGATTATTGATTTTGTCCGGGATTTTTGTTCAGGAGGGAGGGGAGAGGGTTGATATGCTTATTGTGGGCGATGACCTAAAAAAGAAGTTAATCGAAAAAATCATAACGGGTATAGAGTCGGAAATCGGACGCGAATTGACCTATGCCATTATGGATTCGGCTGATTTTGCCTATCGCTTCCATTCTAGTGATAAATTTTTGCGAGACATTTTGGACTACTCACACAAGAAGATAATTGACAAAATAGGCGTTTAATTGCCCATTGGGTCCTTTTTTGATATCCACAAAATTGCTAAATATTTCATTAATTTTGTGTTAAGATAATGATAAGGTTTTACCGGTTTATTAGTCGAACCAGCCTCGTGATATTTGCCAATAACGAGGTCAATAAACCAAAAATTATAAGCAAATTTATTAATAATACTTAGATATGTATCTACAAAATTGGAGTGATGCTTTGGCGGGCTCTTTCCAAGAATTGATCACGGGGATTGTTACCTACGTGCCCAATCTTGTGTTTGCCATTATTCTCTTCATCATTGGTTGGGTCTTTGGTGATTTCATTGGTCTGTGGGTGACGAGGCTCGTGCGAGCTCTCAAGGTTGACCGTATTTTGGAAAAACTTGACTTGCATCGCTTGGTAGAACAAGCCGGCTATCGTTTGGATGCCGGAAAATTTCTCGGCTTTTTGATCAAGTGGTTTATCATTCTCGGTTTCTTGGTCGCGGCCTTGAACGTTCTTAAATTGGATGAAGTCAGCAATTTCTTGGGTGAAATCTTGGCTTATATCCCAAGTGTCATCATTGCGACTATTATTTTGATTATTGCCGCGGTGGTGGCTGACGTCTTGCAGAAGGTGGTTGTCGCTTCCGCCCGCGCCGCTCGTGTCAGTTCGGCCGAATTGTTTGGCGGTATCACCAAATGGCTTATTTGGATTTTTGCCATCGTGATGGCCCTGGAGCAACTCGGTATGATGGGTCCGTTCTTGCAAATCTTTATGACGGGGATTGTGGCGACCGTCTCTATCGCGCTCGGTCTCTCGTTTGGTTTGGGAGGCAAAGAAGCAGCTTCCAATTTCATCAACAAACTGCGTGGTGAAATTTCTAAAAGAGATTAAACCTAAAAATTCAACCAAAACATTAAAAAATGCCCTAAATTAGGGCATTTTTTAATGTTTTGGTTGGGGGTAACAGAAGCTATCCTTTGAGCTAAATTCTTGTTTGACATATATTTTTATTCGTATATACTATTAACTGTCAGTATGGATATTAAGAAAAACTCCAAAATTAAGCGGAAACTGTAGCCCGATTGTTTTGGTTTGGCTCTGGACCGCTTGAGGCAAGCGGTTTTTTTGTTCAAGTATTACTTTGAACAATCCCGAATGACCGAACTTTGAAAATTGAATGCCACCATCAGACAAGCGAGGGGTCTTGCGGTTTGAGAGGTGGAAAAAAGGTAGATCTGCGCTGGTGCAAAGAGCGCAGAACACAAAATGTAAGTATAAAGTAAATAAAATGGTTTTTAAATTTCCTAATGGGAAATTTGAAGAGCATAGGGTGGATGCCTAGACTCTAAAAGGCGATGAAGGACGTGGCTCGGCTGCGATAAGCTTCGGGGAGGTGCCTAGCAACCTTTGATCCGGAGGTGTCCGAATGGGGAAACCCGATATGGCAAAACCATATCATTTGATAACTTGATTATCAGATGCGCACCCGGGGAATTGAAACATCTTAGTACCCGGAGGAAAAGAAAAAAAGTCCCGCTTTGCGGGAAACATTCTCTTAGTAGCGGCGAGCGAAAAGAGAAGAGCCCAAATCTCTCACCCAGAATGACTTTGTTCCACGTTGTTTATTAAAGTTTATATAAAATTTTAATAATGGTTGATAATTTAAAATTATTGCTCAACGTGAAGTGGAACAAAAAACAACGAAGTTATTCTGGGTGAGGGAGGTTGTGAGACAGCGATGTAGTTTACTAGAAGAGTTACAAAATATTTATTTAATTGAATTTGCTGGGAAGCAAAGCCATAGAAGGTAACAGCCCTGTAAGTGAAAAATAGATATCTCTTTTATCGCTGATCTCGAGTACTTCGAGGAACGACAGCCTTGAGGGAATCTGGCAGAACTAACTGCTAAGGCTAAATACTTTTAGAGATCAATAGTGAACAAGTACCGTGAGGGAAAGGTGAAAAGTAGCCCGGGAGGGCGTTGAAATAGAACCTGAAACCCTATGCTTACAAGGAGTCGGAGTCTCTTACCCAGAATGTCTTTGTTCCACGTTGTTTATTGAAAGTTAGAAATTAATTTTCAATATTGGTGATAATTAAAAATTACCGCCCAACGTGCAGTGGAACAAAAAATAACGAAGACATTCTGGGTGAGGGATGACGGCGTGCCTATTGAAGAATGAGCCAACGAGTTTATGCATATTGCTTAGCTAAGCCTCAAAAGGGTGGAGCTGTAGGGAAACCGAGTATGAAAGTGCGAACTTTAGAAGTTGGAGGTTGGAAGTTAGAAGTTGGGTTTCCCAACGTCTAATATCTAACTTCTAATTTCTATTTTCTGTAATATGCATAAGACCCGAAACTGGGTGAGCTTGCCATGGGCAGGATGAACCTCGCAGAAATGCGAGAGGAGGTCCGAACCGGTTAGCCGTGCAATACTATCGGATGACCTGTGGTAAGGAGTGAAAAGCTAATCGAACTCAGTAATAGCTGGTTCTCTCCGAAATAGCTTTAGGGCTAGCGTCTAGCATACCCTCTGGGGGTAGAGCACTGGAAGAGTTGAATAGGGAGAAATCTCGTCAACTCTATCAAACTCCGAATACCAGAGGTCAAGTACTAGGCAGTTAGACGGCGGGGGCGAAGCTCCGTTCGTCAAAAGGGAAACAGCCCAGATCTCAATCTAAGGTCCCTAAATCAATACTAAGTGCACTTAAGGAGGTGAGATTTCTCTGACAATGAGGATGTTGGCTTAGAAGCAGCCATCATTTAAAGAAAGCGTAATAGCTCACTCATCAAGAGATTTTGCGCCGCAAATTATCGGGGCTCAAGTATTGTACCGAAGGTGAGGATGCTAGTGCTTGGCACTAGCGTGGTAGGAGAGTGTTTTTCGCTGCTGTGAAGGTTTGCCGCGAGGCTGACTGGAGCGCGAAGAAGTAAGAATGTTGGCACAAGTAACCGCAACCCCGGTGAGAGCCCGGGGCGCCGAAAAACCAAGGTTTCCTTGGCAATGTTGATCAGCCAAGGGTTAGTCGGGCCTAAGCCGATGGCGAAAGCCGCAGGCGATGGACACATGGTTAATATTCCATGACCTCTTTATTTTTCCGATGGAGGGACGAAGGAAAAGAGTGAATGCGCCTTATAGGATTGGCGTTGCTACTCCTAGGAATGCTCTTTAGGTAAATCCGGAGAGCTGATTTAATTCAAATTCCGAGAGCGGCAAAATTCCTTTCTACGGATTGGGAAATTTTCACGCAGAGCCTTCCGAGAAAATCTTCTAGGGTTAAGAATAAAGAGTCCGTACCGTAAACCGACACAGGTGGTTAGGTCGAGAAGACCAAGGCGAACGGGTGAGAGATCCTCAAGGAACTCGGCAAAAAAGCGGCCGTAAGTTTGCAATAAGGCCTTCCCACACCCAGAATGACTTTGTTCCACGTTGTTTATTAAAGTTTGTATAAAATTTTAATAAGTATTGGTAATTTAAAATTATTACTCAACGTGAAGTGGAACAAAAAACAACGAAGTCATTCTGGGTGCGGGACGCAGCTAAAGTATCCCTGGCGACTGTTTATCAAAAACACAGCTCCCTGCGAACTCGTAAGAGTATGTATAGGGGGTGACGCCTGACCAATGCCAGAAGGTCAAATAAGGCTGGTGAGATTATATCAAGCTGGTTTTATAAGCCCTGGTGAATGTCGGCGATAACTATAATCGTCCTAAGGTAGCGTAATTCCTTGTCTGGTAAGTTCAGACGTGCACGAATGGCGTAACGACTGGGGAACTGTCTCGAGGATTTGCCCGGTGAAAATACAGTGGGGGTGAAGATGCCCTCTACCTGCAGCTAGACGAAAAGACCCCAGAAGCTTTACTACAACTTGATATTGGGTATACGTTTTATCTGCGTAGCATAGGTGGGAGAGGTTGAAGCGACGGTTTTGGCTGTCGTGGACTCGTCAGTGAAATACCACTCTGGTTGAGTGTATATTCTAACCTGACCGGCAAAAACGGTCGGAGACAGTATCTGGTGGGTAGTTTTATTGGGGCGATATCCTCCTAAAAAGTAACGGAGGAGTCTATTAAGGTCGGCTAGGCGCGAATGGAAATCGTGCCGATAGTGTAATGGCACAAGCCGGCTTAACTGCAAGACGTACGTGTCAAGCAGGTGCGAAAGCAGAGCATAGTGAACCGACGGTCCGTATTAGACGCGGCCGGAGATTAACGGATAAAAGCTACTCTGGGGATAACAGGCTGGTTCCGCCCAAGCGTCCATAGCGACGGCGGAGTTCGGCACCTCGATGTCGGCTCATCTTATCCTGGGGGTGAAGAAGCTCCCAAGGGTATGGCTGTTCGCCATTTAAAAAGATACGCGAGCTGGGTTCAAACCGTCGTGAGACAGGTTGGTCTCCTATCTGCTGCAGGCGTTGATAATTGAGAAGATCTGCTTCTAGTAAGAAATTGCTACTTGGCTCCTAGTTCGGTTAAAGCCGGATGGACCCGATCCGCCTATGGTGGATTTAGGGAAAGAAATTTGCCATGACAATTTGGCTAATAACGGTGAAGCCTTCATAAATGATTTGGCAACTGGATAATATTGGCGTTGGTCCGTACAATATTGTATAATTACTTGAGGACCAAATTATTTTTAAGGTAATACCGTGGGAAGTCGATCTAAAATTGATTTTGCTTATGTCGCCGGGTTTCTGGATGGCGACGGAAGCTTGATGTTGCAACTCAAAAAGAGAAGCGACAGTCCAAAGAAGTACCGGTTTATGGCCACTGTTTGTTTTTATCAAGACAGTCGCCACAAGAAGACACTTTTTTGGATTCGTGATCTTTTTGGGGTTGGTTATGTTTCGGATAGAAAAGATGGAATGAGTGAACTTCGAATCAATGGATTCGTCTCTGTTCAACTTGTTCTGGTTAAACTCTTGCCGTTCATAAAGTTCAAAATAACACAGGCTAGGGCTTTGGCTCAGGCTTGCGAGATTTTGAACAAAACAACATTAAGAACAATAAGCGAAAAACAGTTAAGAAAACTTGTTGGCTTGATTTTGGTGATTCAAAATGAAAATTATGTTACCAAAAGAAAAAAGACAGGAACTGAACTGCTTAAGATTTTAGGTTTGACCCCGTAACGACTTGTCCTGAAAGATGGACAGACTTATATGACGGCGAATCGTTTTTTTGAAAACGACGGCTCATATGGGTAATATGCCAACCCTTCGTCCGCTTTACAGAGAGCGGGAAAGGTGAAGATATAGTCTGCGCTCCTAGAAATAGGGGAATAATTCTAAACCAAAATTTTTGGTTGAATGAAGCGACGAGAGGACCGAAGTGGACTGACCTCTGGTCTGAGAGCTGTCCTGCCAAGGGCACTGCTCTGTAGCTAAGTCGGGAATGGATAACCTCTGAAAGCATCTAAGAGGGAAGCCAACTTCAAGATTAATTATCGTTATCAGGCTCCTGGAAGATTACCAGGTTGATAGGCCTTAGGTGTAAGCGTAGCAATACGTTGAGCCGAGAGGTACTAATTCGCCGATTCCTATTAGGAAATTTGAAAACCATTTATTTTATTTCAAATATTTTGTTCTGGTGGTTTGACGCCGAGGTCACACCTCTTACCATTCCGAACAGAGAAGTTAAGCTCGGTTGTAGCGATGGTACTCGCAAGGGGAGAGTAGCTAACCGCCGGAACAAAGTATTTGAATTCTAATCTACCAACCTTCCTTTTCCCAAAACGGTCTAAGCCGTTTTTTGGGAAACTGGCAAAACTTGATGAGTGGTGTTATTATTTTGATATGAAATGGTCTAGTCGCCGTCAATTGACTTACTTAACGAGCGTGATTCTCTTTATGGCTTTGTTGGTGGGCGCTTTTTATTTGGTTTACAAGCCGGCCCCAACCTGTTTTGACCAAAAACAAAATCAAAAAGAAGAGGGGGTTGATTGTGGCGGGCCTTGCGCCCGGGTTTGCCAAAGTGTCGCTATCCCACTAAAGACTTACTGGGCTAGGGTTTTTGCCTTGGGCGACGGAACTTATGACGTGGCGGCTTTGGTGGAGAACGAAAATCAGGGTTTGGGTATAAAAAGGTTGGCCTACACTTTTAAATTGTTTGATTCAAACAGTGTGGAGGTGGCCAAACATGAGGGCTCGACTTTTGTTAATCCGGGTGAAAAATTCGTTATTTTTGAAAGTCGCATAAAATCCAGCCAATCATACCCGGCCGTCAAGGCTTTCGTAGAATTGGAAGAATATCCGGTTTGGGAAAAAATATCGCCGGTGCCGAGGATTATTTCCATAGAAAGGGTGGGTTTTGCCAACGAGCCTTATCCGGTTTTGCGCTTGAAGGTCAAAAATGATTCTTTTGATAATTATCGGGATATAAAAATAAATACTGTTTTGTCTGATACCAACCAAAATGCCTTTGCCGCCAGCGGAACTTTTGTGGAAGATTTATTGGCCGGCGAGAGCCAAGAGGTATTTTTGACTTGGCCCAATTCTTTTGTGGCCGAACCATCTTATACGGACAGTTATTGGCGAATAAACGCCTTTGATTTAAATTAAATTTATGCGTTGGCTTTTACGACAAGACAGCCGGATTGACTGGATTTTGTTTTTTAGTCTTTTGCCACTCTTGATTTTTGGCTTGGTCACGATGAGTTCTTTTACCAGTGAGAGTTATTTTTTTTATCGTCAAGTGACTTGGATTTTGTTGTCCCTGGCTATTTTTTTTGGTTTTAGTTTGGTTGATTGGCGTTTTTTGCGGCGAAGTGGGATTTTGGTTGGGGGCTATCTTTTTTTGGTTGGTCTTTTGCTCTTGCTTTTTGTTATTGGGACGGTAACCAAGGGGGCGCAAAGTTGGCTTTCGCTCGGCGGTTTTTCATTGCAGCCAGCAGATTTCATGAAGTTGGTGTTGGTCTTAATGTTAGCCAAGTATTTTTCCAAACGCCACATTGAAATCGCCAATATTAGACACATAATTGTTTCCGGTGTTTACGCTTTTTTGCCATTCGTGGCAATTATGCTTCAGCCGGATTTTGGTTCGGCTCTGATAATTTTTATGATTTGGTTAGGGATGATTTTGGTTTCTGGAGTTTCCAGGAAACATTTGGCCTGGCTTGGGCTGGTGGCAATCATCTTCTCAGTTGGGGCGTGGATGTTTGTTTTGCAGGATTATCAAAAAGCGCGGATAATGACTTTTATTCACCCTTTGGCCGATGTTCGTGGGTCCGGCTACAACGCCCTCCAGTCAACGATCGCGGTCGGTTCCGGTCAGTTAACCGGCAAGGGGGTGGGTTACGGTACCCAATCGCGACTTAAGTTTTTGCCTGAATACCAGACCGACTTTATCTTTGCCGCTTTTGCCGAAGAATGGGGCTTCTTTGGTGTGCTCATCTTCTTCTTTTTATTTGGTTTGATTATTTGGCGGATTTTGGCTATTGCCATGAAGGGGGCGACCAACTTTGAAATTTTGTTTGGTTTGGGAATTGCTGTGATGTTTATGGCTCACTTGATTGTTCATGTTGGAATGAATATCGGCATTATGCCGGTGACCGGCTTGCCATTGCCATTTTTAAGTTATGGTGGCTCGCATTTATTGACTGAATTTATGGGCTTGGGTATTTTGATGGGGATGAGGAGTTACTCGTTGGCCTATCATCGCGATGATGTGAAGAATGAGTTTATCGGACCGCAATAGAAAATGCGGAATGAACGCAGAACTACGCAGACTAGACGCGGAACTATGCAGACTGGACAAAGGTCAACGTAGACGGGAGCTGATAAAACGTTGTTTACTAGGGGTGGAAATAATTATTGGTTGTTGATCAAAAAAGTCCGACCCCGCTAGTCGCTAGCGAGGTCGGACTTTGAAAAACTACTAGCTCTCACGTGTGAGGGGTTACGTGAGGAAGTTAAGTTAACAAATTTGCTAAGGAGGACGATTCTCCCCAGACTCTTGTTTTTAGCCGTTTTTAGGGGTCGGTTTTATTTTGTGGATAAGTTATTTGCCAGAAGTGGTCGGGGGGGGGTATTATGAGGGTATTAGTAATTTATATAAAATATATTTTATATGGAAGATTTTAAAAACTATGGAAGTAGAGATTTAGAAGATAAATCAAATAAGCAGGAAGATACCCTTAAAGTTAAAAAGTTTTTGGACACAGTTAATAATAAAGAAATTTGGAAAAAAAATATTGCATCTCCTTCTATTTTGGGTCTCGTGCTAGAAGGAGTAGTAAATTATCAACTTTTGAATGAAGATGACACCCCTTATCTTTATGGTAGCGACAAGGGGTACGATAGAGTGCATTTTGAACTTGCTAATGATTCTGTTAGCAGTATAGATATTGTTAAAGCTTTTAAGCTAAACATGTTCAAACTAGATCCTTATGGACTTTACGGATTAATGAGTGTTTTAATGGAAAGTGGTATTGTAGGAAGGGGTCAGGCAAAAGCATTATTTATGGAACAGGTTTATGGGGTGATACAAGTGATGCAAATAGGAGAAAGGGGGGAAAGGAAATGGGATGCCCTCGGCCTGGCAATGGATGTAGAACACGCAGTCAAGCTTTTTGGAGAGTCAGTACTTGAAGATCTAGAAGATGTGATAGATTTTATTAAATCTCATCCTGATAAAAGTCGGGAAGACATTATATTAGGATATTTATCAAGGGCGGGCGTAAAAAATTTATAACACTAGTAAAAAGAAAAAGGAGAGGCTGCGTCTCTCCTTTCTGAAATGTAGATTAGTATCGCGTTCCGCGTTTGTTCCGCGTAGTTCTGCGTCTAATCTGCATTTGTTCTATCTTTGATAAAGTTCAATCGTTTCGGCAACCATCTTTTTTAAGGAAAAATTTTCTCGGACGTGCTTTTTGAGGTTGCCGGCTGCCAGTTTGCGATATTCCGGTTTTTTGAGCATATACAAAAGTGATTTTTCCACTTCTTTGATATTTTCCGGCGGAGTTAAAATACCGAATTCTGGGCCGGGGATTATTTCGGATAAGCCGCCAACTTCTGAAGCAATCACGGGCAAGCCGGCGGCGCCAGCTTCAATGGCCGCGTAAGGCAGGGCTTCGGTCCGCGAGGTGAGAGTAAAAATATCAAATGCTTTCAAATAATTTCTGGCTTCCGGTACTTGTCCCAACAAAAAGATACGGCCTTCCAGCCTCTTGTCACGAATTAGTTTTTGCAATTTTGACCGCTCTTCGCCTTCGCCGATAATAACCAGAACGAGCGACCAGCCGAGAGAACTGTTCAGCATTTTTCTAACAACGTTCGCGAAAGCCTCAATCAAAATATCCAGACCTTTGTTTTGGTGAAGTTCGGAAATCGTGCCAAGCCAAAACTTGGTTTGTAAATCAAATCGCGACTCATCCGCCTGCCTGATTTCTTTGGGGAAATAATTAGTTAGTTCGCGCCGCGCGACAAAGCGGTTAAAAAACTTGGTGTTATCCAGGCCATTATGAATCACGTTGACTTTGTTTTTCGCGAAGAGCAGCTTTTCTATATCCTGTTTAGTTTTTTGCGAAACAGCGATAACTCGATGACAAAGGATAATGGTTAACCAATGCAACAAGAGGAGAACTTTTTTAGCCAGCCAAGATCTCTTTTCGTTAAAAGACCAGCCGTGAGCCGTAAAAACAATTTGCGGCACACCTGTTAAACGACCGGCCAGAGCGCCCAACAGGCCGATCTTGGAGCTGTTCAGGTGGATTATCTCCGGTTTTTCTTGCCGCAGAATTCTTAACAGAGTTTTGAAGGTTTGCCAATCGGCAGAGAGATTGATGTCGCGTCCAAGAGTATCCAGTTGCCGAACCTTGACTCCGGTCCTTTCCAGTTTTTGCCGAAGCTCGTTTCCTTCGCCCATTATCACCGAGATTTCAAAATGATTTAAAGGGAGATTTTGGGTTAGCTCAAAAACATAACGCTGGGCGCCGCCAAAATTGCCTTTCGTAATTAGATAAAAAATCTTTGTTTTTTTGATGTTTCGCACGAGGAAAAATCGTTCAGATATTGGATAGTTGACCAATATTTATTATACATTTTTTCCGCTTATTTTCTACTTTTTGCTTGCCTCTTTTAAGTCGCCTAAACATCAGCCAGGGTGGCAAAAAAACGATTTTTGTTGTATTATCAAGACAAAGATGAAACTGCAAACAAAAAAAGATGCCGTGGTTTTGTTAATTGGCGACTCCTTTCTTTTCGGGTTGGCCTTGTGGCTGGCGCTAGTTTTGCGTAATTTTGCCTGGCCGGAAGAAGGGCTTTTTTATCGCCATCTACAACCATTTTCAATCATCTTTTTAATTTGGATCGTTGTTTTTTATATTGCTGGACTTTACGGCAAGCATACGGCTATTTTCCGGCGCAGGTTGCCGCGCTTAATTTTTAACTCGCTTTTGGCAAACAGCGCGATTGCCGTTGTTTTCTTCTACTTCATTCCATACTTTGAAATTACACCGAAGACAATCTTGTTTTTGGATTTAATTTTGTCATTCATCTTTATTTTCTTGTGGCGTCGTTATTTCGCGCCCAACATCAATTTGACACAAAAAGAAAAAATTCTATTTGTTTGTCGCGGCGCGGAGACCTCGGAGATAATTGATGAAATAAAGAACAATCCTCGTTATAGTATCCAGATAGCCGAGCCAAACGACCTAAGAAACATAGAAGAGTCCGGTATCACGGCAGTAGTCGTTGATTTGTATGACGAGAATATCCAGGAGGCGTTAAAAAATTTTTATAATATGATTTTTTCGGGCATTAGATTTATTTCTGTTCACAATCTTTATGAGGAACTTTTTGACCGAGAGCCGGTAAATGTGATCAAAGAACAATGGTTTCTGGAAAACATTTCCAATCGGCCCAAGCCGGTTTATGATGCTCTAAAAAGGTTTACAGATTTGGTCTTTGCGCTGGGGATGGGGCTGGTTTCTTTGTTGGTTTACCCCTTTGTTTATTTGGCGATAAAACTTGATGATGGCGGTGTCATTTTTTCTTTTCAAGAAAGAGTGGGTAAGGATGGTCAGCCAATTCGTTTGGTTAAATTTAGAACGATGAAAATTTCCAATGATGGCGCCAAGTGGGGCGAAGGCAAAAACGAGGTGACCAGAGTTGGAAAATTTTTGCGTAAAACCAGAATAGACGAGTTGCCGCAACTCTGGAATGTTTTGGCGGGTGATTTATCGCTGGTGGGGCCGCGTCCGGAATTCGCCGACCCGGTGGCTCTCTATAGTCAAGATATTCCTTATTTCAAAATTAGACACATTATCAAACCCGGTCTCTCCGGTTGGGCGCAAATTCACCAAGATGGCGAACCGCATCACGGGATTAGTGTCAGCGATACCAAAACCAAATTTGCTTATGACCTGTACTACATCAAAAATCGCAGTTTTTGGTTGGATGTCGGCATTGCCTTAAAGACAATTAAAATTTTATTAATGCGCAAGGGTATTTAATATGTCAAAAATTATTATTACCGGTGGGGCCGGTTTTATTGGTTCAAACTTGGTGGATGAGCTAGTGGCAAGAGGGGACGAGGTTCATGTTATAGATAATTTGTCAGGAGGCAAACAGGAAAACCTTAACCCGGCCGCCATTTTCCACAAAGAGGATATCACCAATTTTTCGGTCATCAGACCATTGTTTGACGAGGTGGAATATGTCTTTCATTTGGCGGCCTTGCCTCTCGTGCAGTATTCCATTGAACATCCGATTGAAACTAATGAAGTCAATGTCGGAGGCACCCTAAATGTTTTGACCGCGGCGAAAGAGGCGGGGGTTAAAAAAGTGGTTTATTCAGCTTCCAGCGCCGCTTACGGCGACCAGGCGATAATGCCTTTGGTTGAAGAGATGCCGGCTAAGCCCAAGAGTCCATATGGTTTGCAAAAATATATCGGCGAAATGTATTGTCGGATTTTCTCAGAAATTTATAATCTGCCGACTGTCTGTCTTCGCTACTTCAATGTTTACGGTCCGCGTCAGAACGAAGAAGGCGCTTACGCGTTGGTTATTGGCAAGTTCTTGAAACAAAAACGTGAAGGTCTCTCTCTAACAATCACTGGTGACGGCACGCAGACTAGAGATTTTGTCAGTGTTCATGATGTGGCGCGGGCAAACATTTTGGCGATGGAAAAAGAGGTCGGCGGGGGCGAAGTGTTCAATATTGGTGCTGGACAAAATTACAGCGTGAATGAGGTTGCGAAAATGATTGGCGGTGAAGTGGAATATATCCCGGCTCGCCTGGAGCCCTATGTTTCGCGGGCGGACAATCGCAAGGCGCGCGAAGTGTTAGGTTGGACGCCAACTGTCTCGCTCGCTGAGGGTTTGAAAGAGTTAACAAGCTAACAAAATTCAAGATGATTATTGATGGGCGGCAAATGGCCGAAGAAATAAAAAAAGAGTTAAAAGAAAAACTGGCAAATAAAAATCTTCGTTTGGTGATAGTCTCGGTGGGGGACAACACCGTGTCGGCCAAATACTTGGCGCGTAAACAAAAATTTGGCGAGGCAGTGGGAGTAGAAACAGTTGTTCACGAATTTGCCAGTGATGTTTCTGAAGGTGAACTTGCTCGGCACTTGGCAAAATTAGCCGATGACTGTTCGGTTAATGGAGTTGTTGTTCAATTGCCCTTGCCGGAACAGTTGGACACGGAAAAATTATTGACTCTTATTCCGCCCGAAAAAGATATTGATGCTCTATCGCCGGAGGCAAAAGTCTTGCCGCCAGTGGTCGCGGCTATAAAAGAGATTTTAGAGAGAAATAGTGTTTTGGTTGAAGGTAAAAAGGCGGTCGTGATTGGTCGCGGGCGGTTGGTGGGGCGGCCGGTGGCGTTGTGGCTCGCGCAGAATGGAGCTGAGGTTGAGGTTGTGACTTTAGAAACCAAAAACCCAGCGGCGGTTATTGCTCAAGCTGACTTGCTGGTCAGCGGCGCCGGTCAGCCGGGCTTGCTGAAACCGGAGATGTTAAAGGCAGGAGTAGCTTTAATTGATGCCGCAACCAGCGAGGTTAATAATAAATTGGCGGGAGACGCCGATGGGGCTTGCGCCGATAAATGTTCGCTTTTTACCCCCGTGCCTGGCGGAGTGGGGCCATTGA
The DNA here is from genome assembly GCA_022705505.1 of Patescibacteria group bacterium. GTDB lineage: Bacteria > Patescibacteriota > Minisyncoccia > Phycocordibacterales > XYD1-FULL-46-19 > JAKJEI01. The sequence continues at coordinate 6,868 of JAKJEI010000010.1, read as the reverse complement.
CAATCGCGTGTTTGTTCAAAAATCTAGCGGCCTTAAATCAATGAATAATGAAGACTATTTTTGTTTCCGTGTTAGGGTTTCGTTTTGGGGCAGCTTGTTTAAAGCTCGTCTTTTAACCTAGTCTCATTTATAAAATGGAGCAAAATTAACGGAGCTTTTTGGGTTGGACTTTTTTGAAATTCTGCTTATAATGGATTAAATATGAATAAAACACGTTTAACCGCTATTCTTCTTATCTTGGCGGGCCTAGGTTTAGGTTTTTTTGTTTACTATTCGGAAATTCCCAACACGTCTTTTTCCCGGCCATTTAAACTTGGTTTAGACCTTTCGGGCGGAAGCCGTTTGACTTACGTGGCGGATGTTTCGCAAATTGACCCGTCCAATATTTCCGACGCGATGTCTTCTTTGCGTGAAGTAATTGACCGTCGGATTAACGTGTTTGGTGTTTCTGAACCTGTGGTTCAGGTGGAGCGTTCGGCGATTGGCGGAATAGACCAAAACCGTTTGACCGTGGAATTACCTGGCGTGACTGAGGTGGAGGAGGCCGTTAAGATGATCAGCGAGACTCCAACTTTGGAATTTCGCACTGAACGGGCGACAACTAGTCCACAAAGACAGGCTATCATTGCGACTCGTGAAGAAATTCAAAATTATATTCTTGATTTGCCCACGACAACGCCGGCGGCTTTGATTGAAGAGATGTTGGAAGAAGAGTTTGGGCAAGAGAAGCTAAGCTTGGTGCAAGAGGACCCGGATTTTGAACCAACCGAATTGACCGGTCGTTATTTGGAAAAAGCGCAAGTGGTTTTTAACCAAAATTCTTTGGGGCCGTCTATTTTGGTTGAATTTGACCGAGAGGGGAGTAAAATTTTTGCCGATTTGGCCAAAAACAACGTCGGCAAAGCCATAGGCATTTTCCTGGATGGAGTCTTGATTTCAGCTCCGATTGTGCGCGAAGAAATCAGCGATGGCCAGGCCGAAATCAGCGGCCAGTTCACCGTTCCAGAAGCCAAAACTTTAACTCGCAATTTGAATCTGGGCGCCTTGCCGGTACCGATAACTCTGGCCTCCACACAAGTAGTGGGCGCGACCTTGGGCGAAGAAGCGATCCAAAAAGGGGTGAAGGCCGGAGTGCTCGGACTTTTGATTGTTGCCGTTTTTATGATTCTCTGGTATCGTTTGCCGGGGCTGGTTTCAGTTTTGGCGTTAATTTTTTATATCATTCTAATGCTCTCGCTGTTCAAACTCATGCCGGTGACTTTGACGGCGGCCGGTATGGCCGGTCTTATTCTGTCCATTGGTATCGCGATTGATGCTAACATTTTGATTTTTGAACGAATGAAAGAAGAGATCGCGGCTGGCAAGGGTTTGCTTGAATCAATTAAGGAAGGCTTCTCGCGCGCCTGGTTGTCTATCCGTGATTCCAACTTGTCCAGTTTGATTTCAGCCGCCATTTTGTTTTGGTTTGGCAGCAGCTTGATTAAGGGTTTTGCGTTAACCTTGATGATTGGCATTTTGGTTAGTATGTTTACCGCGATTACTGTTACCAGAACCTTGCTTTTGGCGCTTGGCTTTCGTAACCGGGTCGGCTTGGCCAAGTTTTTGTTTGATTCAGGTTTTTCCAAATAGAGTCGCGACCCTAAAAGAAATAAATCTAGGCCAATAAAAAAGAAAAAATGTTTATCCAATCTCTATCATCTAATATCTAACCTATCATTTATGTTAATCGTTAAATACAGAAAAATATTTTACACTCTATCACTTGTTTTGTTGGCATTGTCGGTTTTTGCGATTGCTCGTTACGGTTTAAATTTGGGCACCGATTTTATCGGCGGCACTTTGCTGGAGGTTAAATATGAAGAGGGGAGACCGGAGTTGGAAGAATTAAATTCTGTCGTCCTAGACCTTGGGCTGGGCAGTATTTTAATTCAACCAACAGGTGAACAAAACTATACTTTAAAACTGAGAAATATTTCTGAGACAGAAAAAGAAGCCCTTTTTGAGGCTCTCACCTTGGATGGCAAAAAGACATTTACCCAAGAGAGACTAAGCGAGGTTGGCCCGACCTTGGGCAAGGAGCTTCGCAATAAAGGCGTGGTGGCCATCACTTTGGTTGTGCTTTTGATTATTCTCTATATTGCTTTTGTTTTCCGTCAAGTTTCCAAACATCATGTAAAATCTTGGAAGTATGGGGTGGCGGCTATTGTCGCTTTGACTCACGATATCATTATTTCGGCGGGGGCCATGGCTCTGCTCGGGCATTTTTCCGGGGCTGAAGCCGACGCGCTTTTTTTGACGGCATTGTTGACAATTTTGGGTCTATCGGTTAATGACACGATTGTTGTTTTTGACCGGATTCGAGAAAATCTTCATCGCCACCCGACGGTTAAATTTGAGGAAGTGGTGGGTATCAGTTTGCGCGAAACTTATATTCGTTCCATCAACACAACCGTTGTCATTGTTATCGTCTTGGTGTCCTTGCTCGTTTGGGGTCCGGCTTCCACTTATTATTTTGCGCTAATTCTTTTGATTGGGATGATGGTTGGCACCTATTCTTCTATCTTTATTGCTTCAAACATCTTGATTAGTTGGGAAAAATTCGGTCGGCGCTAGAAGGCGCCGTTCTGAGCTAGATAAAAACCCGAGACTGCGCAGACCGGACACGGGTTTTATTAAGCGACAGGTTTTAGTTTGTAAATCGCCAAGAGAGAAGATAAAATCGGCTCATTTTCTCATCTTTTTCAACCGCCAACCCCCAACTTCTAACCTCTGCCAGACGGTGTTGACTTTCTGTTTTAACCATATATAATAAGATTTAAGGCTACTCAAGGTAGTCGCTTGTTCAGTTCGTTGTCAATTTAATAGTTACAAAGCATTACAAGTCCGCCTATGTTCCTATGGAACTAGGGCGAGACAAAGTCAGCAAAATACTTTTCTCGGCATCAGTAACCGAGAAAAAGCCAAATCTGGAAGAATATTATTTTTTCTTCTGTTCCGTTTTTATTTAGAGTTTGATCTTGGCTCAGGGTGAACGCTGGCGGCGTGGATAAGGCATGCAAGTCGAACGGACGTACCTCACTGTGTTCGGGATTAAGAAATCAAAAATTGAAAATGCAAATTTTAAAATTATGGAGTCTGCAAAGCGGACTCAATGATTTAATATTTTTATTTTTTATTTTTAAATTTTGTTAACCGAACTTGGCGAGGTGCGTCCGTGGCGAACGAGGTAGTAATACGCAGGAATCTACTCTTAAGTCGGGGATAACCCGTCGAAAGGCGGGGTAATACTCGATGGCATCGTGCTTCACTATTGTAAATCACTTACAAAAAGTTTCAGTGGTTTGCGGTAGCGAGGCACGATTAAAGATTTATCGCTTAAGAAAGAGCCTGTGGGACATCAGCTAGTTGGTAGGGTAATGGCCTACCAAGGCAATGACGTCTAGGGGAGGTGAGAGCCTGGCCCCCACCGATGGGACTGAGACACGGCCCATACACCTACGGGTGGCTGCAGTCGAGAATCTTCCGCAATGGGCGAAAGCCTGACGGAGCGACGCCGCGTGATGGATGAAGTTCTTAGGAGCGTAAACATCTTTTATGAGGGAAGAAGTGGTTGTGCCTCACAGAGTTTGGCACAAGCGCAAAACTTAAAACGCAAAACGTAAAGCTTAAGCAAAAAAAATAAAAACTTAAGAAAAATCAGTCTGATTTTTCCAGTTTGAAACTTTTGAGTTTAAGTTTTGAGTTTTGAACTTTGAGTTTTGAGTTTGTTGAGCCGAGCTTTGCGAGGCGCAACTATATGACGGTACCTCATGAATAAGGGGCTGCAAAACTCGTGCCAGCAGCAGCGGTAAAACGAGTGCCCCAAGCGTTACCCGGAATTACTGGGCGTAAAGAGTGCGTCGGTGGTTCTGATTAGTCCTCCGTTAAAACTCCCGGCCCAACCGGGAAGCTGCGGAGGAAACGGCAGAACTAGAGAAGGCGAGGGGTCTATGGAACTCATGGTGTAGGGGTGAAATCCGTTGATATCATGGGGAACACCAAAAGCGAAGGCAATAGACTGGCGCCTGTCTGACACTCAAGCACGAAAGCGTGGGGAGCGAACGGGATTAGATACCCCGGTAGTCCACGCCCTAAACGATGTTCTCTAGCTTTTTGGAGTATCGACCCTCTGAGAGGCACAGCTAACGCGTTAAGAGAACCGCCTGGGAAGTACGGCCGCAAGGCTAAAACTCAAAAGAATAGACGGGGGCTCGCACAAGCGGTGGATTATGTGGTTTAATTCGATGCTAAACGAAGAACCTCACCAAGGCTAGACATCCAACTGAAGGGTCTGGGAAACCAGGTCTCTCCCACAAGGACAGTTGGACAGGTGATGCATGGTTGTCGTCAGTTCGTGGTTTGAATTGTTCCCTTAAGTGGGGTAACGAACGCAACCCTTGTCGTCTGTTATAAGTGTCAGACGAGACTGCCCTGCTCAGCAGGGAGGAAGCGAGGATGACGCCAAATCAGCATGTCCCTCGACGCCTTGGGCTACACACATAATACAATGGTCATTACAGAGAGTCGCAATATCGTAAGATGGAGCTAATCTTTAAAAGTGGCCCCAGTTCGGATTGAGGTCTGCAACTCGACCTCATGAAGCCGGAATCGCTAGTAATCGCAGGTCAGCTATACTGCGGTGAATACGTTCTCGAGCCTTGTACTCGGGTCGCCATGCGATCGAGTATGCTAGTTGGTGACCTATTTTCGTGAATTTTTCTAAAAATAGGAAATCCAACCAAGACCGTTCACAGGGTCTTGAAGCGAAATACCAGTCTGTCTCCGCGAGGGGGCAGGTGAAGGGGTAAACCCCGCAAGGGGCTCTGATCTTTAAAAAGTCAGAGGTAGCATTTCTTAGCTTGAATGTCAGTTTAGGCGCCAGGCAGGGGCGATCCCGCGAGTACAGGGAGAAGCTTCTGTGATAAAAAAACTGCGTGGCGTGCAGTGGCATCGAGATAAGAGAAAATAGTGTATCGGTTACCGTGGGAGATCTGTCGTAGTTTCTCGTTGTATGCTATACTCGAGAATAAATAACCAAGCAATTGTTTATGACGCTATGACAGAAGTCAGCAGAGGTCGTAGTACCAAAGTTTCGGATAAACGGAGAAATCCAAAGTTATCCAAACCGATCGGGAAGGACCAAATCCAAAGGCAAAAATTGAATCCCCACTATGTGGCCGGATTCGTTGACGGTGAAGGTTGTTTTTCAGTCAGTATTGGTAAACATAAAACCTTAAAGAGAGGTTGGGAAGTTCGTCCGGAGTTTGAAATTGAACTTCGCGCGGACGACCAAGAAATCTTGGAGAGGATTTTGGTTACTATCGGCGCGGGCAAGATTTATGACTGCGCTTATGACCGATACGGTTGGTATCCCCATGTTAAATACAAGATTACCAATCGACCTGACATGATAACATTTCTTTTTCCGTTTCTTGATAAATATCCGCTTCAAGCAAAGAAAGCCAAAGCCTATAGGATTTTCAAAAAAATTGTTTTGATGTCTGTTCGCAAAGAACATCTATCAGACAAAGGTTTTGAGAAAATCACGGCTTTGCGACAACAATTGCGAGAAATGGGTAAAAAAAGCAAAACCTTTGGAAACCGCGAGGGTGCGGGAAAACCGCTTGCCCCGTGGTGTAGAAACCTTGACAAGTAATTTCAAGTGTATTCTAATACCGCCCGTCAAGCCAGGGGAGCCGGGAGTGCCCAAAGTGCCATTTAGGTGGTCCTAAGGCAAGCTCGGTGACAAGGGTTAAGTCGTAACAAGGCACGGCTAGCGGAAGCTGGTCGTGGATTTATTTCAAATTGAACTGGTCAGATCTCGTCGGCTTGCCGACTAATGACCTGACTGGTCGATCACCACACCAATTTATTGGTGTGGTGAGAGTGATAGTTCTCCGCACTCTTTCAATTCTTCTTCGAAGGAATTGAAACAACAAGGAACTCGCGACCATCGGCGCGTTACCGATGGAACGGAACAGAAGAAAGGATAATATTGGCTCTGACTTTTGATGCTTTAAAAAAACACCCGCGACCGAAGGTCACGGGTGTTTGGCGTTTTGGCGTAGCTCAAACGAAAATTTGCTTTTGCGTTTTAAAAGGTTTAAGCTATGGATGGGTTTGGTTCATTTGGCTAACAATGTGTTCGCTATGGGGAGCACTGGAGGAGTGATGATGTTAGAAAAAGTTTGTCTTAACTGTGGGGGGCCGGTCGCGGAGGACGCGCCTCTGGTTAAGATGGGGGATACCAAGGGCTATCTGTGCGGCGAGAAAGGGAATGATTGCTGGAGTCGTCTCGGGGAGGGAGCCTTCCGAGTCGTGAAGGATGAGGAAGATCTCAGGGAAGCCGAACTCTTTCTTGACGTCCTTCAGCCAGTTAGTTGACGTTGTCGGTTTTCGTAGCCGCCGAAGTTTCTACCGGCGGCTTTCATTTTCTTCATTAAAAAAACTTGCATGTCAAGATTAAAAGGTCTATTATCAAATTAGAGGTGTTCTCGCGAACCTAGTCAACGCCAGAAAGGAGAAGAGATAT
>JAKJEI010000010.1:0-287 GCA_022705505.1 Patescibacteria group bacterium | reverse complement strand
CACGCCGCAATGTAGTGAGTGTGAAGCTCTCCTTGGCGACAAACAATGGGGAGCGATGGTCAGGGAAGGCGGTGAAGATAAAATCGTCTGCCAGACCTGCAAAGATGTCTTGTTGGAGAGAGGGGCCGGTCTGGTAATAGAAAGTCAAGTTCCCGGGTTGATTCGTTGCCGGAACAAGACAAGACTGGCTTTTGGTGGATAATCCCTGGCTAGCCGTCAGGGGAGTAATCTCCGGGCGGCTTTTGCACTTATTTTACTAACAACCACAGTCTTTTGGTAGCCCCAGA